>JAJTGP010000184.1 GCA_021299265.1 Hyphomonadaceae bacterium
ACCCACCATTCGGGTGCGCCAAGGAACACGAGTGCAAGTGCTGCTCACCCGAGATCTGATCTTGGAGCCAACACCATGAAGACCGGTATCCTCATCACCTTGGTCACATGCAACGGTCTTTTACTGGCACAGTCCTTCATGCCCGATCAAAAGAACGCCCCACTTGCCATCATCAATGAAACCCCCTCGATGCAAAAGGGGCTCTATGTTCGCACCGGTGATGCCACAGATTTAAAGCGCGGCGAGATTGTCGCCATGCCCATGCCAAAGAACGCAAAAGCCTATCTGGTCGAGAAGCTTGGGTATCCAGCCGACACGCTTCTCATCAAACGGGTTGCCGCCTTGCCCGGCGATATAGTCTGCCGACAAAAAGATACCCTCACAGTCGTTGGCAAAACACTTCAAGCTAAAGCCCGCGACAGACGCGGCAATGTCCTGCCTAAGTGGTCAGGTTGTCATAAGCTCACGAGCGAAGAAATATTCATTCACGGCGATCACCCCGGAAGTTTTGATAGCCGTTACTTTGGACCGGTCTCGCAACGGGCCCTGTCAGGCACCTTTCGGCAGGTGCTCTCATGGTAAGCCGGATCATCATCATCGCGCTGAGTTTGCTTGCAACGCCCGCGCTTGCTGATCCGCCGGACTGGACCCAAGCTGGCGGTAGCTTATTCATTGAGCCTGGCCTTAAGCTTGAGCGGAAGCCAGCGGAAGGCCCTAAACCGTCATCAGCGCCCGACGAGGTCCGCGCTGATCCGATGCCCAATTTTGGCGAAGTGAGACTATTCCCAGCCAAGCAGCCGTTCGACGCTTTGATCCGACAAATTGCGACGGAGACAGGTCTTGATTCCAAGCTTCTCCATGCTTTGGTGATTGTGGAGAGTGCATACGACACTCGAGCCATAAGTCCGGTTGGCGCGCGCGGCTTAACCCAACTGATGCCGGGAACAGCCCGTGAGTTAGGCGTAGCTGATGCTTTTGACGGGGAAGAAAATCTAAGGGGTGGCGCACGCTATCTGGCTGCCCAAATTGGCCGATTTGGCGATCTGAGGCTGGCGCTGGCGGCCTATAACGCCGGCCCAAACCGGGTCGCGCGCCTCGGCCGTATCCCGGATATTTCAGAAACTCAAAATTACGTCCGCGATGCAGTGGATTGTTATCTCGCGCTGACAGCGGGTCGCGGCATTCGTCACCGCAACCAGTGTCGTGCAACAGGAAGGAGATAGATCATGGCAAGAAGAAAGGCCGATAAGGCCGATAGTCCGCAAATGGACATGTTTGGCGGCTGGGTCGCCCCACCCCTCGAGCAAAGATCAATACCAACTCCACAGATGCTGGAGTCCCGACCAATTGACGTCGCCAATGATGAGGTACCGCTGCCGGAGCCAGCAGCAAACGACACGCCAACCCTTCAATCAGATCCGCCTATGGAGACACAGGCACCAAGCCAAGCCATTAAGCCAGCATCTCCCAAAGTTATCATCGCTGCAGGTTGGGAGAATGACGAATGGTGGACGACAGCCATGGTCTGTGCCTACCTCAAACTGGGCCGCAAAGCCATTTGGGAGCGAACCCGAAATCCAAAAATTGGCTTCCCCAAGCCAACGCATTTTGGAAGTTGTCGCCATCGCTGGAGGGCAGGAGAGGTCAGGGCATGGGCGGCAAGCAGACCTGACGCCTCGCCTCTCCCTACTTCATAGAGCCAGCAAAAGCGACCAGAATAATCCGCTACTTTTAGTTTTTACGTCTGGATACCATCCTTGGGTAAAAACTTAGACTTACGCCGCGAAAACCTAGTTTGATAACTTGTCTATCAAGGTGTCGACTATCCACCAGATATTACTGCCCTTACCGCTCAAGCACTTTCAACAATACCGCAAAGTACTGCCAACGCTGCGTGAGATCGCGGATTTTGGGACCCTGAACGCTTTCTGATGGTGCATAGATGGTGAACTGACGTCCATAGTTGGACCATTTGGGCATAGAGGCTTTGTCGTTTTGAATTGTCCGGGATGTTTCTGTCATCGCCTTGGGTGTGAATTTTGTGTTGACACCCTTGGGAAGCTGAGATCGAATCCCCGTTTAAGTAGCCATTTATTGGGTTTGCAAACTTGTATTACGCGCATTCAGCCCCCGGTCTTACGAAAACGAGTTGGCACGGTTTGAAGGACCATCTGTTGGGTGCTGCCACACGGGCCCAAGAAGTCGGGCAAGAATTTGGTGCGGGGCGAGCTGCATTCTTAGCCGCGCTTCTTCACGACTTGGGTAAGTATAGCTCAGCATTCCAAAAGCGTTTGACCGGTACCAAAGACAAAGTTGATCATTCCACTGCAGGTGCGCAGGAAGTTCTTAACTTGAACGCTACCGGTTTAGACCGCCACGTAGCACAGCTAATCGCGTTTGGCATTGCGGGCCATCATGCCGGTCTTCCGAACTGGAGCGAAGATAGCCCACTTTCTGTGCGTCTCACCAAATCGGTGCCCGTAGATGAAGTCTGGAAACAGGAAATAAAGCCGGATGCTAGCGCATTAATGCCTCCCAGCTTCATATGGGAGAGAAAGGCCAAAGACTGTGCGTTTCAAAGCGCCTTTCTCGGGCGCATGATCTTCTCATGTCTGATCGATGGCGACCACCGCGACACGGAGGCTTACTTTGATGAGATCAAAGGTACATCAACACCACGTGAATGGGACAGCCTAGAGGTGCTTATCCCTAGCTTGGCGCTAAGGTTCGAGAGTTATGTCAAGACACTTGCCTCAACTTCCACCTCCAAACTCGGATCTCCTTTGCATCTGTTGAGACAAACAATCTTGTCGAGTGTGCGCGCGCAATCGAGCAATGATAAAGGCTTTTTTACCCTGACTGTTCCAACAGGCGGAGGGAAAACTATTGCTTCGCTGGGCTTCGCGCTCGATCATGCTCAAAAGCACGGGCTAAAGCGTATCATTTATGTTGCCCCGTTTACGTCAATCATCGATCAAACCGCGCGCGTCTTTCGAGATATACTTGGCGGCGATCTCGTTCTTGAGCATCATTCTGCTATTGATTTCGAGAAAGGAGATCAGGAAGCTGAATTCCGAGAGTTGGACGATGAAGCAAAGCTGCGACTGGCGATGGATGATTGGGCAGCTCCTGTAATCGTGACTACAAGTGTTCAGTTTTTTGAAAGCCTGTTTGCCAACCGGCCTTCCAAATGCAGAAAGCTTCAAGCTATTGCCAACAGCGTAATCATTATTGATGAGGCCCAGACATTGCCTCGGCCTTTCCTGTTGCCCACTTTGGCGGCCTTGCGGGAACTAGTCAAAAATTATGGGGTAAGCATTGTCCTTTCCACGGCAACCCAGCCCGCCCTTGACGAAAATGACCTGACAAATGGTGGCCTACCACTACAAGGACGCGAATTGGCCCCCGACCCAGCCAACCTAGCGATCAAGTTGAAGCGGACCACTCTGAAAAGGGCCGGGGTTTTGACGGACGCTCAACTTATCGAGAGTTTGCATCGGCAGGACCAGGGCCTTGTCATTGTGAACACGAGGCGTCACGCACTTTCCCTTTATCGTGCAGCGTCAGTCGCAGGGCTGGACGGTTTGATTCATCTGACAACACGCCAGTATCCGGCCCACCGTCAACGGATTATGGCCAGTATCCGACAGCGGCTTACAGACAATTTGCCTTGCCGGGTGATTGCCACTTCGTTGGTAGAAGCAGGCGTGGATCTGGACTTTCCTGCGGTGTGGCGGGCGGAAGCGGGATTGGATCAGATCGCGCAAGCAGCAGGGCGATGTAACCGTGAAGGCAAGCTGCGCACGGATGAAAGCTTCATCACGGTTTTTACGCCTGCGGAGCACAAAACGCCAAAAGATATAAAGCGCTTGGCACAAAATTTTGAGACCATAGTCGATGAGTTTCCCGAGGATCCTTTCTCGCCTTCGGCAATTCGGGCCTATTTCAAGGACGTTTTCTGGCAAACGGCTGACGATCTGGACCGCTATAAACTTCTTGAGAAATTCGTCATCAATGGATCCGAGCTCGACTATTCTTACAAGACCGTGGCCCAGCACTACCGATTGATCGATGACAGCCAGGTGCCGATTTTCATCGTAAGAGAACCAGAAGCGATTGAGGCCATTGCCGCATTGACTGACCCGTCACAAAGGCCTGGGCCAGCTTTGCGTGTCCTGCAGCGCTATACTGTCCAAGTTTATCCAAAAGACCGCGATCTTCTGTACCTGGCAGGAAAAATCGCACCTGTTCAATCTGAACGGTTAGGCGACCGATTCTGGCGTACCTGTGATTTAGACTCTGGTCCGTACGATGACCAAGTCGGACTGGTGTGGGAAAAGGCGGATGAGTTGCTGGGAGATAATTGTCAATTCTGAAAGGGGAAAAATTTGACCTATGGAATAAAGTTACGTGTGACCGGGCCCTATGCCTGCTTTACGCGCCCCGAGATGAAAGTTGAGCGTGTTTCTTACGAGGTGATGACGCCATCGGCGGCGCGTGGGATTCTTGAAGCCATTCACTGGAAGCCTGCAATACGCTGGGTCATCGACGCCATTCATGTGTGTAAGCCGATCAAATTTCAGTCCATCCGCCGAAACGAGGTTGGCAGCAAGGCACCGGCTGGCAGCATAAAGTCCGCCATGAAGCGGGGCGATACGCACGGCCTTGGCATCGTCGTTGACGAAGACCGCCAGCAGCGGGCCGCCACCGTTTTGATTGATGTCGAGTATGTTATCGAAGCCCATTTCGAGCCCACGTCCAAGTGGGGTCCGGACGACAATGAGGCAAAGCACCTCGATACCTTTGTTCGCCGTACCAGGCGCGGGCAGTGCTTTCATCAGCCAAGTCTGGGTCTTCGCGAGTTTGTTTGCGCCTTTTCGTTGGTAGAAGATCAAGCACATGCGGTGCCTTTTGAGGCCACAGCGCAGCTTGGCTTTGGCACTGCACGCGACCTTGGGTTCATGCTTTGGGATATCGAGCACCAGACCCCTGGGAAACCCTCAGTATTCTTTCGGGCCACCTTGCAAGATGGTGTGATGCGCGTTCCCCAGCCAGGTGCAAGGGAGCTGATGCGATGACAATTCTTCAATCGCTCAACAATGCGTATAACCGCCTGGCGGCGCGTGGGGAAGTCGCCCCCTTTGGCTACTCCCCCGAGAAAATCGGCTACGTTATCGAGTTGCGTGCAGATGGTACCATGCGGGGTAAACCGACGCCACGTGGTCCAGTTATCAAGAGCAAGCAGCAGCCTGAAATAATGGTTGTGCCAAAGCCCAATAAGACAAGAACAAGTGGCGTTCTTCCCTTTTTTCTGTGGGACAAGACGTCCTATTTACTTGGAATAACTGACAAGCCCTTGCACCAAATTCCAGACGAGGCGGATAGGTTGAAGGCTGATGCCAAGGCGAGAAAGGAGCATCAGGCATTCATTGAGTTGAATTTGATGTTGCTATCTTCTGCTAATGAACCTGGCCTGTGCGCGTTCATCCATTTTTTAAAAAATTGGCAGCCAGAAAATTTTGACCAGTGGCGATGGCCAGAAGAAATGAGAGGAGCGAACATCGTATTTTCGTACGATCAAGGGGAGCAGGTGTATATTCATAAATTGCCGGAGGCCATTGAAATATGGTCATCGCAATTTGATGGCCAAAATGTATCTGAGGGCCAGTGTCTTGTAACTGGACGAGTAGGTAAAATTGCTGCCACGCACAATTTGATTAAGGGTGTTCCCGGCGGGCAGACTGGCGGATCGGCCATAACATCCTTTCAACAGGAGGCGTCTCGGTCATATGCACATGAGCAGGGCGAAAATGCTCCTGTTAGTGAAGTTGCGATGTTCGGCTACACAACCGCCCTAAACCATTTCTTGAGGAGAGGCGCGGAGGGGCAGCGGCATCCCAACAAGATTCAGGTCGGTGACACAAGCGTGGTTTTCTGGGCCGAAGCACCTGATCCAGAGCTGGCTGAAATTGCCGAAAGCGCATTTCCAGCGTTCATGTCAGAGCCACCCAATGAAGAGAGCGAGGCCAAGAAAATAGGTCGCGTTCTTGAGGCCATTCGATCTGGCACGGTCGATAGCTTGGAGCCTAAACTCCAAACGGGTGTCACCTTCAACATTTTGGGCTTGGCACCAAATGCTGCCCGGCTATCGATTAGATTTTGGCTGCAGGACAGTTTTGGCACCTTTGTTGCCAATTATCAGCGCTTCCTGTCCGATATGGCCTTGGAGCCGCATGACGAGCGCGACCCGCACCCCGCGCTTTGGAAGCTTTTGCGCGAAACCGCCGTCCAGGGCAAAGCGGAAAATGTGGCTCCGTTGCTGGCGGGGGAATGGTTGCGCGCCATTCTGACGGGCGGGCGATATCCGTTATCCCTTTTGTCGGCGATCCTGACCCGGATCAAGGCCGACGGTGAAATTAACACAAGGCGCATCTCGATCCTGAGGGCCTTGCTCATACGTAACTTCAACAGCAAGGAGGCCCCTGTGGCATTCGATCCAGACAACGAAAATCGTGGCTATTTGCTTGGTAGGCTATTCGCGACCTATGTCAAAATTCAAGAAGACGCTTTGGGTAAAGACCTGAATTCTTCGATCAAAGACAAGTATTACGGCTCTGCTTCCGCCCAACCAAGGAAGGTTTTCCGCCTTTTGGATAGCGGATCAACAAGCCACTTGTCTAAGCTTGGCAAGGATAAGCCCGGCGCTAAAGTCAACCACGAAAGGCTTTTAGCCGAAATCATGGGCCATATGTCCCCTGCCGGCGATCCATTTCCCGCGTCTCTTTCGACCGAAGAGCAAGCCCTATTTGGCTTAGGCTATCACCACCAGCGCGGACATTTCTTCAAAGCGCGTCCTGCGACTTCCCCTGAAACCGAAGCATAGATCACTAAGGAACATTATTATGAGTAACCTGACCAACCGCTACGAGTTCGTGATTATTTTTGAAGTCACAAATGGAAACCCTAATGGTGACCCTGACGCTGGTAATCTTCCACGCCTGGACCCCGAAACCAACCGCGGTCTCGTCTCAGACGTCTCATTAAAGCGAAAGATCCGGAATTACGTTGCGATGGCAAAAGGCGAAGTTCCGCCGGAAAAAGATCCCGATCTTGATGCGTTGGGCAAGCGATTTGAAATCTTCGTGACCGAGCGCGCGATCCTTGATCAGAAGCAAAAGCGTGCATGGACTGCAACTGCCGCAAAGCCATTCAAGGAGAATGACTATAGCCGATTGCCAAAGGATGAGGGTGAAGCCCGAAAGCTGGGCGACTGGATGTGCGCAAACTTTTACGATGTGCGTAGCTTTGGTGCTGTCATGTCTACAAAGCAGGCCAATTGTGGCCAGGTACGCGGGCCAGTACAGGTTACGTTTGCGCAATCGATTGAGCCCATTGTTCCCCAAGAAATAACGATTACGCGAATGGCGGCAACCACCGAAGACGAATCCAAAGGCGACAATCGCACAATGGGCCGTAAACACATCGTGCCCTACGGTCTTTATCGCGCACACGGTTTCATTTCAGCCAAACTCTCAGAACGCACTGGTTTTGACGAAGCCGATCTCGAGCTTCTGATGCAAGCTCTCGAACAAATGTTTGATCATGATCGCTCAGCTGCGCGGGGCGAGATGGCAACGCGCAAGTTGATAGTATTCAAACATGAAACAGCTTTGGGCAATGCGCCAGCCCATGTCCTGTTCGACACGGTCAGAATTGGCCGCAATGTCGACGGAACCTTTAGAGATTTGAAGGATGAAGGGCTCAGCAACCTTCCTCCAGCGCGCGCCTTCTCAGATTATGCTATCGTGATTGACCGCTCGACGCTGCCTGCAGGCGTTGAAATCATCGAGCGTGTCTAGTAAGCTGTGCGTGAAACGGGCGGCCAGAGCGACTTAGGAAAGCTGAGTGGGGATCAAGATCTGATCCCCATCTCAGCGCTTCAGCACGCAGTTTACTGCATTCGGCAAGCTGCATTGATCCATCTTGAGCGCGTTTGGATCGATAATCGTCTGACTGCCGAAGGACATGTTACCCACAAGACGGTCAATATTCCAGAGGGTCGTCATGCGCGCGGGGTCAGGCGCGTTCATGCCCTGCAGTTGAGCGCGCTCTTGCTCGGCATCACTGGCGTTGCAGATATTGTCGAATTTCACAAATCTGGCGGTGTGGAGACGCCGTACCCAATCGAGGTCAAGCGCGGCAAGCCGAAGCTTCATAGGGCCGACGAAGTTCAGTTATGTGCTCAAGCGTTATGCCTTGAAGAGATGACGGACAAGCCAGTCCCCGAAGGCGCGCTATTCTACGCTCAAACC
>JAJTGP010000090.1 GCA_021299265.1 Hyphomonadaceae bacterium
CGGCGCGCCTCTGGTCAATGGTCAGATTGCCACTGGCACATTGGCCTTTACCCCAAGCGGCAAGCTCGACACCGCGGCAACCACCCCTGCACTATTGGCTGGCTTCAATTTGGGCGCGGCAGCAGCGGGTGCTCCGGCTGCGGGCACAGCCAAATGGGCCGCCTCGACCGGTCTTGCCGCCCAAACCTTCAGTCTCGATCTCGGCCAAATCAGTGGCGAAGGCGGCGTGAGCCAGTTCGACAGCCCAACCGCGATCACCTCCACCACAACCGATGGTTCGCTCTTTGGCGATGTGAGTGGGGTAGAGATTTCGAAGGATGGCTACATCTCGGCGATCTTCAACAATGGTGTTACCAAGAAGATCTTTAAGCTGCCGGTCGCGACATTTATTAATCCCGACGGGCTCCTGGCGGACCGCGGCGGCGCCTATCGTCCGACGGCAGATTCCGGTCAGTTCAGCCTGAAAGATCCAGGGCTCGGCGGCGCAGGCGTGATTGCCTCATCCAGCCTCGAATCCTCAAGCGTTGATTTGGCTCAGGAATTTTCTTCCATGATCGTCATTCAACGCGCGTACAGCGCCTCGTCGAAGATCATCACGACAGCTGATGACATGCTCGACGAAGTCATTCGAATGAAGCGCTAAGGCTGACAAGCTGAACGCCTCGCTACGGCAATCTGAAGAATACTGATGTCTGAAATCACTCAAAATTAAGCCTGTCGCTTAGCGCGGCCTTAAATCGAAAGGCGTATCTTCTTCTCAAGAACAAGATATGGAGGTGAGCACATGGTGCACGCCATGCAACGGGAATTATCGGTGACGGGTCCAGAGGGTACACCTCTTACTTTGTCGAGTTTACCACCCCCCAACACAGAACGTTGGGTCGCACGCCGCAAGGCTGAAGTGGTCGCTGCTGTTAAGGGCGGTCTCCTCAGCTTTGAGGATGCGTGCGCGCGCTATCGCATCACAGCGGAGGAATTTCTCGGCTGGCAACGTCAGGTGGACCGTCACGGTCTTCCAGGACTGCGTGTCACGCGCATCCAAAACTACCGTTAAGTTTGCAGGCTTAACCGCCGAAATTAACGTGTCTTTTACCTAACACCCGGAAAAAGCTGCCTAGCAGGCAAAAATGACCGAGTAGCCAACAGGGCTATTCGGTCACTTTGCCACCGTGCTGCGTGTGATTCGGATCGCCTGAAACGGCCGAAAAATGCCAGCGCGAAACAAGGTGACGGAGTGCCCGAACACCCTACAGACCCTTTAAGTCTGCGGGTTTTGGCGCTTCAAGCGGAGCGGGTCGTTGGAACGATTTTTATCGATTTTGAAGTCAGCAGGTCCAGCTAAGCTGGTTGCCGCCTTTGCTGTAACAGCATTGGTGGCCGTAGCCCTGTTCGCAATCATGTTCCGCGTCGGCACAGAAGAACGTTCACTGCTTTATTCAGATTTGTCCGCCAAGGATGCAGCAGCGGTGAGCGAAAGCCTGACTGCGGCGAATGTAGACTTCCAACTTTCACCCGATGGGTCGAGCATTTTTGTCCCCCGCTCGAAAGTGGCAGAAGCCCGCATGCGGCTGGCTGCAGACGGTCTGCCCGGCCAAGGTTCGATCGGTTACGAGATTTTTGACAAGCAAGATGCCTTAGGTGCGACCTCCTTTGTGCAGAACGTCAACAAGTTGCGTGCGCTGGAAGGCGAATTGGCACGCTCGATTGACAGCCTCGACACAGTTAACGCCGCCCGCGTCCATTTGGTTCTGCCGGAAAAGGCGCTGTTCCAAACGAATTCAGAGCCACCAACCGCTTCTATCGTTGTTGGGTTGGAGCGCGGCTCGTTGTCTGAAAAGCAAATCACCGCCATTCGTAGTCTGGTCGCAGCCGCAGTTCAAGGTCTTTCGCCCGACAAAGTCACGATCTTGGACGAGCGTGGCGAATTGCTGGCCGGTGCCAGCATTGGGGCCGATGCCTCCTCTGCCGCTATGGACGACCGCACCAGCCAATATGAAGAGCGTTTGCGTCGGCGCTTGCAAGAAATTGTTGAAGGCATTGTCGGCCCCGGGGGCGCAAGGGTCCAAGTCTCGGCCGATCTGGATTTCAGCCAAGTCACCAAGACCGAAGAAAACTTCAATCCCGACCAAGTAGCACCACGCTCGACCCGGACCATTGAAGAGGTCGCTGCCGATAAAGCCAATGATCAAGGCGTAACCCAAGCGCAGAACGTACCCGACGGTCAAACACCCGGTGCTGCGGGCGGTCAGGAATCGAACTCCAACCGCACCGACGAAACAGTCAATTACGAAATCTCCAAGAGCACCCGCACCGAAGTCATTACGCCGGGCAAAGTGACGCGTCTGTCGGTTGCCGTGGCCGTCGACGGCGTGTCGACCCCAGCGGCAAAGGCTGGCGAAACACCCAAATGGGCAGCACGGCCCGAAGCTGAAATGAAGCAGATTGCCGCTTTAGTCAGCTCAGCCGCTGGCATCAATGAAGAGCGCGGCGACAAGATCGAAGTAGTCAATGTGCGCTTCGCCAAGGCGGCTGCTGATGCCGGATCAAAGGCACCCAGCGCTTTTGCCTTTGACAAGAATGACATCATGCGTGGGGCTGAAATCCTAGCCATGACCTTAGTTGCCGCCGCCCTTCTGTTCTTTGTCGCCCGGCCATTGGTCAAAGGCGTCTTTGACGGACCAAGTGCAGGCTCTGCCGTCATGCCCATGGGCCTACCTGGTCAAGCCATGGGTATGGCAGGGGCTGGTAATGTGGCTGCCCTGCCCGGAGGTGAGGCTGGTACCGGCGATGAACGCGTCGACATAGCGCGCATCCAAGGTTCAGTGAACGCTAATGCGATGAAGCAAGTCTCTCAAATGGTTAGCGAAAATCCTGAGCAAACCGTTTCGGTCATCCGGGCCTGGTTGCAGGAGCGCAGATAGATGGCAGCCATTGCATCTTTGAGTGAACTGAAAGGCGCCGAGAAGGCAGCCGTCTTCCTCTTAGCCTTAGGGGAAGATCACAAGACATTGTGGGAATTCTTCGACGAAGAAGAAATCAAAGAAATCTCCCAAGCCATGTCCAATTTGGGCAATGTGCAATCCGACGCGGTGGAAGAATTAGTGGTCGACTTTGTCGGTCGCATTTCCAACACGGGCGCGGTCATGGGGTCTTACGAGCAGACCCAGCGCCTGCTGGCTTCGATCCTGCCACCTGAAAAGGTGGAAGCCATCATGGAAGAAATCCGGGGTCCTGCCGGGCGAACCATGTGGGACAAATTGGGCAATGTCGCTGAAACGACTTTGGCCAATTACTTAAAGAACGAATATCCCCAGACGGTGGCTGTGGTGCTGTCGAAGGTAAAGGCAGACCACGCCGCCCGCGTGCTGTCGGCGCTGCCAGACGATTTCGCGCTCGAGTGCGTGAACCGGATGCTGCATATGGAGCCTATCCAACGCGACATTCTGGAAAAAATCGAAGTCACTTTACGCAACGAATTCATGAGCAATTTGGCGCGGACCTCCAAACGCGACAGCCATGAACTGATGGCCGAAATCTTCAACAACTTCGACCGCGCCACCGAAAACCGCTTCATTGGGGCCTTGGAAGAACGTAACCGCGAAGCCGCAGAGCGCATCCGTTCCTTGATGTTCGTGTTTGAAGACTTGAAGAAACTCGATCCCGGCGGTGTTCAAACCTTGCTGCGAGCAGTCGAGAAGTCGCAACTGGCCTTGGCGCTCAAAGGGGCTTCCGACGAACTGCGCAATCTTTTCTTCACCAATATGTCCGAGCGCGCCGCGAAAATCATGCGCGATGACATGGCCTCCATGGGCCCTGTGCGCCTGAAGGACGTGGATGGTGCGCAGTCCGGCATGGTCCAGATCGCCAAAGACTTAGCCCAGCGTGGCGAAATCATGCTCGCCGAAGGCGGACGTGATGATGAGCTGATTTACTGAGGCGCATGATGGTTCAATCTTCAAAATATAGCTTCGAGCCCATGTTCACCAAAGCAGGTGCCACGCCACCTAGCGCCTCGAACCGCCGTAAGGTTTTGACTGACGAGGATGTGGCCGCCGCCCATGCAGCAGGTTTTGCCGAAGGCCAACAGGCTGAACTTGTGAAGATAGAGCGTGCCACCAGCGAATCCCTGCGCGCGATTGCGCACATGATGCAAATGATGTTGGGTCGTCTGAATGATGAGGCCCACAGCCTGCGCCAAGACGCAACCGAAGTCGCACTTGCTGCTGCTCGCTCAGTCGCCCATGCCGCGTTGGACACGTACGGTGCAGATCGGGTTGAGGCGATTGTTGCTTCTGCTGTTGCCCATCTGCGCGACACCCCACGACTGGTGGTTCGCGTTTCGCCCGACTTGGCCGAGACGATTGAAGAACGCCTGATTGGCTGCGCCCGCGAAGCTGGCTTTACCGGCGAAATCGCGGTGCGTCCTGACCCCCAAGCTCAGACCGGGGATTGCACCCTGGATTGGGGCGATGGGCGCATTGTGCACGATCGTGCAAGCGCCCTCGCCGAGATTGAAACTTCCGCTCAAAACTGGCTGACCTCAGCAAATGCTGAGGGCTTAAGCCTCGACATGACCCAGACCTGAGGAGGCCTGAAATGGACGAAAACAACGAGTCCTACGATCTGCCCGACCTCTCGGAGCTAGATCCGCTACCAGCCGACCCCCCACAAAGCGAGGCCCCGCAACAATATACGCGCTCGGCAACGGATCTGGCACCGGTCTTCGACGTGCCAGTGAACATTAAAGCTGTCTTGGGCCGTGCGACGATGGATGTGGCCTCACTTCTAAAGCTCGCTCGCGGGTCCTTGATTGAATTGGATCGCCGCGTCGGGGAGGCCATCGACATTTATGTGAACAACCGCCTTGTGGCGCGCGGCGAGCTTGTCGTCGTCGACGAGCGACTGGGCGTGACCATGACTGAAATCATCAAGGACAATGACACCAACTCATAGACCTTGAGACCAAACGAATGCGCGCAGAAGCGCGAGACTAATGAACACGCGCAAGCGTGAGGAGACCGAAAATGCGAGTTTTGATTGTTGGCAACATGAGTGGGCAGCTCGCCGTCGCATCCAAAATTGCGATGGATCGCGGTGCTAAAGTGTTCCAGGTCGACACCATCGCGCAGGCCACGACTGCCTTGCGAAATGGCAAAGGGGCAGATTTGCTTTTGGTCGATGTCAGCCATGATATCGCGGCTTTGATTGCGCAGAACGAGGCCGAGCACATCATCGTGCCAGTTGTTGCCTGCGGTGTCTCCACCGATCCACGCACAGCAGCCAATGCCATTCGGCAAGGCGCGCAAGAATTCTTGCCTTTGCCGCCGGACCCAGAGTTGATCGCAGCTGTCCTCGCCGCCATCACAGACGACAATCGTCCACTAATCGCTCATGACCCTGCGATGAAAGCCGTCATCCGGCTGGCCGAACAAATTGCTCCATCAGAAGCGAGTGTTCTAATCACGGGCGAGAGCGGCGTTGGCAAAGAGGTCATGGCGCGCTTTGTGCACCAGAATTCGCGCCGCACCGACAGAGCCTTCATCAGCGTCAATTGCGCGGCTATTCCGGATAATCTTCTGGAATCAGAGCTATTTGGCCATGAGAAAGGTGCCTTCACCGGTGCCTTGGCCCGCCGGATCGGCAAGTTTGAGGAGGCCGATGGCGGCACACTTCTACTCGACGAAATCAGCGAGATGGACATTCGCCTGCAGGCCAAGCTATTGCGCGCCATTCAAGAGCGGGTGATTGACCGGGTGGGGGGCTCTAAGCCTGTGCCCGTCAATATTCGTATCCTCGCGACCTCCAACCGCAATTTGGAAGAGGATGTGCGCGCTGGGAAATTCCGCGAAGACCTCTATTACCGCCTCAATGTCGTCAATCTGTGCATTCCGCCCTTGCGCGACCGTCCCGGCGATCTGGTCGCGCTGTCGACCTATTTCATCAAGAAATACACCACCGCCAATGGCTTGAAGCCAAAAGGTATTTCAAATGTAGCGCTGGATGCCATCAAGGCTAATCCTTGGCGCGGCAATGTGCGGGAGTTGGAAAATGCCATGCACCGCGCGGTCCTTCTGTCGGCTGGGCCAGAAATTGAGATTGGCGACATTCGCCTCCCCGATGGGGCAGCTTTGGGGACAGCTTCTGCCCTAAACCCGCATGTCGCCACCGCCGGACAAGCTATTCTGGCTGCCCAAGCGGTGCAAAGCGCGCCAGCTAATCTTGTTGGGCGCACCATTGAAGCGGTGGAACAGGAAATGATCCTCGACACGCTGAAGCATTGCTACGGCAACCGGACCCATGCGGCCCAAATCCTCGGCATCTCGATTCGGACGCTGCGCAACAAGCTGAAACTTTACATGGATGCGGGCATCGACGTGCCTGCGCCTGGTGCCAATGAACCCCGCTTTGTTTACGGATAAGCCTAGTCTATGACCGACACTTCCGCAGGAATTGGCACGAACCCAAAGGCCCCGCAATTCAGCCTGTCGACTTTCTTTAAGGGGGTAATGACAGGCCAAGTTTTGATGGGGGTTGGGGTTGTTGGGCTGGTGGTCCTTCTGATCATCCCGCTTCCGCCCTTCCTGTTGGATTTCTTGTTGGCGATTTCGGTCACAAGCTCTGTGCTGATCTTGATGACCGCGCTGTTCATTCGCAAGCCACTGGAATTTAGCGCCTTTCCTGCCGTGCTTTTGGTCGCGACCATGTTCCGGCTGGGCCTGAATATCGCCTCAACCCGCTTGATCCTAAGCCATGGCCATGAAGGCCCAGACGCAGCGGGTGAGATCATTGCCGCCTTTGGTGACTTCATCATGGGTGGTAATTTCGTCATCGGGATTATTGTTTTCATCATCTTGGTGATCGTCAACTTCGTCGTTATCACCAAGGGTTCGACGCGTATCGCCGAAGTCGCTGCGCGCTTCAGCTTGGACGCCATGCCCGGCAAGCAAATGGCCGTGGACGCCGATTTGTCGGCTGGCCTCATCAATGAGGACGAAGCCCGCCGCCGCCGGAAAGAACTGGAAGGCGAAAGCAACTTCTTCGGGGCGATGGATGGTGCATCCAAGTTTGTGCGCGGCGATGCCGTTGCAGGCCTGATCATCACCGCCATCAATGTGATCGGCGGCATGATCATCGGTATGGCCCAAGAAGGCCTTAGCTTTAGCGAAGCTGGCACCACCTACACCCAATTGACAATTGGCGACGGCCTGATCAGCCAAATCCCAGCCCTCATCATCTCGCTCGCCGCTGGTATGTTGGTGGCAAAAGCAGGCGTGGAAGAGGCCGCAGAAACTGCACTGGCCCGCCAGTTGGCTGGCAGCCCACAAGCGTTGGGGATGGTGGCCGCGACGGCTTTCATCGCAGGCGTTCTGCCTGGCATGCCCATGATCGCATTCTGGTTGATCGGGGCGGGTGCCAGCTATTTGGCCTATAAGCTTTGGAAGGCCGAAGCCGACAAGCAGTTCACATCCGATGTCGCTTCGTATGACGCGGCTAATGCGCCACCAAAGCCGGAAGAAGATGAGCCCATCGCTACGGCGCTCTCCATCGATGAGCTCAAGATCGAGTTGGGCTATGGCTTGTTAGCCTTGGTCAATGACGTCCAAGGTCGCCGCATCACCGATCAGATCAAAGCGCTGCGCCGCCAGATCGCCCAAGAACTGGGCTTTGTCATGCCTGCCGTGCGCATCTTGGACAATATGGCCGTTCCCAACAACAGCTACTCGATCCGCGTGAAAGAGATGGAAGCTGGCGAAGGCGAATTGCGCATCGGCCATCTCTTGGTGATGGACCCAGCCGGCGAGACGCCCAACCTGCCAGGCGAGCCCTGCAAAGAGCCTGCCTTCGGTTTGCCCGCAGCCTGGGTGGCCGAAAGCTTCCGCGAAGAAGCCGCCTTCAAGGGCTATACGATTGTCGATCCAGCCACAGTTCTGACCACCCATCTCACCGAAGTGGTGAAGGACAATATGGCCGAGCTTCTCTCGATTGCTGAAGTCCAGCGCCTGATGAAGGAATTGTCGAAAGAACATCAGAAGCTGGTCGAAGATACCATCCCAAGCCAAGTCTCTTGGGCGACGGTTCAGCGCGTGCTGCAAAGCCTGCTGCGCGAGCGCGTCTCGATCCGCGACCTCGCCACCATTATGGAAGCCATTTCCGAAGCCACGTCGATGGATGCGGTATCGATGGTCGAACATGTCCGTGCGCGTCTGGCCCGCCAGATTTGTTTCCAAAACCGCAGCCCCGATGGCTCACTGCCAATCGTGGCGCTGTCGCCCAAATGGGAGCAGGCTTTCTCCGAAGCGATTGTTGGTGAACGCGGCGACCGTCAATTGGCGCTGGCCCCCAGCCAAGTGCATGAGTTTGTGCAAGCCGTTCGGATTGCTTTGGACCGTGCAGCCCAGACTGGCGAAATCCCTGTCATTCTGACCTCTGGCGGCATTCGCCCCTATGTCCGCTCGCTGATTGAGCGCTTCCGCGCCCAGACCATGGTGATGAGCCAGAACGAAATCCACCCGAAAGCCAAGCTGCGCACCTTGGGCAGTGTCTAGGGTGACTAACTGATGCGCGTCTTCACCTACTTTGCTTCCACCCTGCCTGAGGCGATCGCGCAGGTGCGGGCAGAGCTTGGGCCAAAGGCGGTGGTGTTAAGCTGGCGCAGCACGCGCGGCGGCATTGAGATCAGCGCCTCCGCTGAACCCGGCACCAAACCGCGCGCCAAATCTGCGGTCTCCCCGCCGGAACGCGCCAAGCCAGTCCTAGGGACAACTTCCAAACAAGAGACTTTAGCGCAGCACTTTAAGCCCGAAGATTTCCTGATGGGGGCACCACGCCCAGCAGCTGCAGACATTGTCCCGCTTGCCCCAGCCTCCAAGCCAAAACCAGCACCCGTCAGCGGTCGGGGCACCGCCGCGCTGCTCGGGCGGCAGGCCGCGGCCAAGCCCCTTGTTCAAGAAGCCGCGCCCAAGCCTGCACCAGCTCCGCCTAAGCCAACCGCCAAGGCCGCGCCTGCCACGCAAGCCAAACCCACTCCAGCTCTTGAGCCACCAGCCAACAAGCCTGCGCCATCGCGTTTGGCCATGTTCTGGACGCGGGCTGGGCTGACGCGTGAACAGGCGATGGCCATGGCGCTAAGCGACCACGCCCAATTGCGCCAAGCCCTCTCAGAATCCCTCTCGCAAAAGCTGAAGTTTGAGCCGATTGAAGCCGCCCCAACGCGTCCAATCGTGCTGGTCGGCCCTCCAGGTGCAGGCAAAACGGCGGCTGTTGCCAAGCTTGCGACGCGGGCCTTGGCCGTTGGCTATGAGGCGCTGTTGATCTCCGTCGATAGCGAGCGCTGCGGCGGGGCTGAGCAATTGCGCGCCATGGCCGATCGCTTGGGCACGCCCTTTGAAACCGCCACAACGTTGCAAGACCTCTCACGCCTGACCAAACAAGCGCGGCAAGCCGGTCAGTGCGTCTTTGTCGATGCCGCCGCGGCCAGCCCGATGCAGCCCTCTGACATGCGCTCTACCGAACGACTGGTGCAGGAAGTGGGCCTTGAGCCCATCCTCTGCATGCCCGCCGATCTGCGCTATGAAGATCTCGAGGACTTGGGTCTGGCCTTTGCTGAGATTGGCACCAAACGTGCGATTGTAACGCGGTTTGACCTGACCAAGCGGCGGGCCTCGGCGGTATTTGCCTTGCATAAAGCAGGCATCGCCTTGGCACAGATTTCGGCCACCCCTTTTATCACAGGCGGTATCGCGCTGGCTTCTGCCCACCGCGTCGCAGCACTCCTGCTCGAGCCATTTGATGACATCAAAGCAGAGGATGCGGCATGAGCGATTCTGCAACTACCATCGTGCCGTTTCCAACCCGCAAGCCACCCGGCCGCATTGTCGCTGTCGCGTCTGGCAAAGGCGGGGTCGGCAAGACGTTTATTGCCGTTTCGCTTGCAAGGTCCTTGGCAGAGCAAGGGGAGCGTGTCCTTTTGGTCGATGGCGACTTGGGTCTCTCCAATGTCGACATTCAATTGGGCGTCCAGCCAGACTTGACCCTCGCCCATGTCATGGATGGGGAAGCAACCTTGGCCGAAGCCGTCATGCGGATTGCAGGCGGCGCGGCAAGCCCCAGTGGCTTTGACCTTTTGCCCGGTAGCCATGGAATCGCCAGCTTTGCCGATCTGGGCGAGCGCGACGTCCAACGCATTGCAGCAGGGATTTCGGCTTTGAGCTTTTCCTATGACCGCGTGATCGTCGATCTGGCAGCCGGTATCGGCCATGCCATGCTGAAGCTTGCAGCCGATGCTGATGATGTGCTGATTGTTGCCTTGGACGAGCCTGCCTCTTTGACCGATGGTTATGCCTTCGTGAAGCTACTGAAAAGCCGCCGACCGAATGCACGCATTGGGGTTTTGGCCAATCGGGTCAAGAATAAGAAAGAAGCCGACCGCATCCATCAATCCTTCGCGCGGGCTTGCGGCTCCTATTTGGGGTTTGAGCCGGGCTTTGCCGGGGCCATCCACGAAGACCAGGCCGTCAAAACAGCCCTGCGCGCGCAAATGCTGTTGTCGCGCCATGCCCCCACCTCCACCGCGCTCGGCGACCTTGAGACGGTCACCCATTTGGTGAAATCTGGCCTAGCGTTTGAAACCCGCATCGCCGCTTAAAGCGCGCGGCCCACGCCCTAATCTGACGCAGCTATCTGTTAGCAAATCCTCCTTTGGGCTGAACCGCCCCCCTGCCCAAGTCGCGTCGTCTCGCGTAGGAGGAGAGCATGGCTGTTGTTTCCGTCCTTCTTCCCCTGCCCTTGCCGGAAGCGTTTGACTATGTCGTGCCGGCGGAACTGACACTGGGGCTGGGCGATGTAGTGGAAGTGCCCTTGGGGCAAAACCTGCGCATTGGTGTCGTTTGGGCGGTTAAACCCGATAGCGATGGCAGCAATCTAAAGCCGGTTAAGTCACGGTTTGATAGTCCACCTTTCCCACCCGCTTTGCGGCAATTCATTGACTTTGCTGCCCGCTATCTCGTCACCCCTCCGGGGCAAGTTTTGGCCATGGTGCTGCGGCAACCTGAAGCCTTGGGCCCAGGTCCGTTTGAGCGCTTGGCTGCGGCGACTTCGCTTCGCCCTGACAAACTTAATGAAGCTCGGGCGCGGGTTCTCGACTGCGCGCAAGAGCCGATCCCGCGCGCTGCCCTCGCCAAGGCGGCGGGCGTTGGCTCGGGCATTGTCACAGCGCTCCTAAAGCTGGGAGCCTTGGAAGAGATCGAGCGACCTGTCGACCTGCCCTTTGATGTCCCAAACCCCAGTCTGCCGGCGCGGCCCTTGTCTGAGATGCAAGCAGACGCGGCCCATATGATCGCTAAGGCCGCCTCGGCAGGCGGGTTCAGCCCCTTCCTGCTCGACGGGGTAACAGGGTCGGGCAAGACCGAGGTCTATCTGGAGGCCGTCGCGCAAGCCTTGATTGCGCGACCCGATGAGCAAGTGTTGATCCTGCTGCCAGAGATCGCCTTGACCCAAGCCATTGTCGCCCGTTTTGAACAGCGCTTTGGTGCTGCCCCTGCGCAATGGCATTCCGACATTGGCGCCGCGCAAAAGCGGCGGACGTGGCGAGAAGTTGCCGCCGGTCGTGCCCGCATCGTCATTGGTGCCCGCTCGGCCTTGTTTCTACCCTTTGCCAAACTCTCAATGATCCTCGTCGATGAGGAGCATGACAGCAGTTTTAAGCAGGACGACGGCCTGCGCTATCATGCCCGCGACATGGCGGTGGCGCGCGCCAAGTTTGAGCAGGCGACCATTGTTTTGGGCTCGGCCACGCCCTCGATGGAGACCCGCCTCAATGCTGACGCCGGGCGCTATCAGCGCCTGCTTCTGCCCAGCCGCTTTGGTGTCGCCCTTCTGCCTGATGTCAGTCTGATCGACTTGAAGGAATATCCACCCGAACGCGATCAGTGGCTGAGCCCGGTACTGGTTCAAGCCATGGCCGAGACGTTGGAGGCGCGCGAGCAAGTCTTGTTGTTCTTAAACCGTCGCGGCTATGCGCCCGTGGTTTTGTGCCGCAAGTGTGGGCACCGCATGAAGGCACCCGACACCGAGTCTTGGCTGGTTGAGCACAAATATTCCAACCGCTTAGTCTGTCACCTGACCGGCTTTTCCATGCGCAAGCCCGATGCGTGCCCGAATTGCGGGGCCGAAGATGGGCTGGTCTCGGTTGGGCCGGGGGTAGAGCGCATTGCAGCCGAAGCCACCGAGCGTTTCCCCGATGCACGGATTGAGATTTTCTCCTCCGATACCGCGCACAATCCCCAAGCCGTGCGGGAATTGGTCGGGCGGATGGAGCGCGGCGAGATCGACATTTTGATCGGCACCCAAATCGTTGCCAAAGGCCATAACTTCCCGAACTTGACCTTGGTGGGCGTTGTCGATGCCGATCTGGGCCTCAAAGGGGGTGATCCGCGCGCGGGCGAGCGGACCTATCAGATGTTGAGCCAAGTGGCAGGGCGGGCAGGCCGCGCCGACCGGCCCGGTCGCGCCCTGATCCAAACCCATTATCCCGACAATGAAGCGCTGCAAGCCCTCGTCATGGGCGACCGCGATGCCTTTATCGAAGCCGAAAGCTTGGGTCGCGCCGCCGTGGGGGCGCCGCCCTTTGGCCGTATGGCCGCCCTACACATCATGGCCCAAAGTGATGAGGCCGCCGATGCCGCCGCCCAAGCCGCCAGCGACGCGTTGTTTCCAGCGGATGGCGTTGAAGTGTGGGGGCCAGCGCCACCGCCTTTGGCCATGATACGCGGCTGGCGGCGACGGCGCTTTTTGATCCAGTCCAGCAAGGAAGTTGACCTTTCGGCCTTTATGGCGGCTTGGCGACGCGGATTTCGGGTGCCCGGCAGTGTGCGCGTGAGCATCGACATGGACCCCTATTCCTTCCTGTAGACCACTGCCTGTTTGTTCTGAAACCTGTGTGCCATCATTGACCTTGGCCAGCGGCACGCACAAAGAAAATCCATGCTGCTTGTTCATGCCAGAACCCTAGACCCCCTCTCGCGGGCCGTGCGCTTGGCGCTGGGTGAAAAGCGCGCCGTCTTTCACGTGCGCGAAGCCTTACCGTTTGAAGCCGATGCTGGGCTGCTGGCCGTGGCCCCCGATGGCATGACGCCTGTGCTGGTCGATGATTCCTGGGGCCATGGCGCGACCATCTCCGAAGCGCTCGCAATCTTTGAATATTTGGAAGACCTTTTGCCCACCCCGCCACTTTTGCCTGGCGGACCTTTGGAGCGCGCGGCTGTGCGCGCCATGACGATAAGGGCGATCCGGACTTTGGGGCCGATTGTCGACAATGTCGTGCATGAGAAGGCGCGCAAGGCCCTTGCCCGGGGTGGTGCACCCGACACCGCCATCCTGCGCCAAGCCACATTGGCGGCCACCCAAACCCTCGATCAGATTGGCCGCGCGGCAGAGGCCGAAGGCTGGATAGGTGGCAAGAAGCTGTCGATTGCCGACATGGTTGCTGCCGCGCATTTCTCCGTATTGGATTATCTTGATGCCGTCAGTTGGAGTAGCGCGCCAGCAGGCAAGGATTGGTATGCGCGTTTGAAGCAGCGCCCGGCGTTCAGACCCCTTCTGGGTGACTTGCTGGCGGGCCTGTCGCCACCACCACATTATGGTGATTTAGACTTTTAGGAGGGCGCTTTGGCCAAGACCGCGTCCAAATCCCAACCCCTTGATGCCGCCATGGTCAAACAACTGGCGCGCGCGCATGGCTTTGACGTTTGCGGTCTTGCCGATGCACGCGCCGCCTGGGAGGCAGATACCCGTCTCCGCGAGTTCGTCGCCGCAGGTTTTCATGGCGCAATGGGCTGGATGGAAGAGACGCTCGACCGCCGCAGCCATCCCACCGCCATGTGGGAAGATGCCAAGACTGCCATCATGCTGGGCGTTAATTATGGCCCCGATACTGACCCGATGGCGAAATTAGCGCGGAAGAATCTGGCTAATATCTCGGTCTATGCCGGCGGCGATGATTATCATGATGTGATCAAGAAGCAGCTCAAGGCCTTTGCTGGGCTGTTGCATCGCCAAAGTGGCGCGCAAGTCAAAGTTTTTGTCGATACGGCCCCCTTGATGGAAAAGCCGCTGGCGGCGCGCGCCGGTCTTGGCTGGCAGGGCAAACATACCAATCTTGTCTCCACCGACTTTGGCTCTTGGCTTTTCTTGGGCTGTATCTTGATCGCGCAGGACTTTGCCGCAGATGTGCCAACGAAGGATCATTGTGGGTCGTGCACGGCGTGCTTGGATGCCTGCCCGACCAAGGCTTTCCCGGCACCCTATCAACTCGACGCGAGGCGCTGCATTTCCTACCTCACGATTGAACATGCTGGCCCAATCCCGTTGGAGTTCCGCGCCGCGATGGGCAATCGCATCTATGGCTGTGACGATTGCTTGGCCGTCTGCCCATGGAACAAATTCGCCCAAACCGCGCGCGAAACCAAATTGCACGTGCGCGACGCGTTGAAGCACTTGAGCCTGCTCGAATTGGCCTACCTCGATGATACCCATTTTCGGGCATTGTTTGCCAAAAACCCCGTCAAGCGCATTGGCGTCGACCGCTTCTTACGCAATGTCGCCATTGGCCTCGGCAATCGGGGAGCAGCCGAAGCTGTACCTGCCGCCCGTCATCTCAGCCAACATGAAAGCCCGCTGGTACGCGGGGCTGGAATATGGGCCCTGAAACAATTGATGCCGCCTGAGGACTTTTCAGCTTTGGCAGAGACCAGTATGGCCTATGAGACCGACGCGCTGGTGCGCGCCGAATGGGAACAGCCACTTTGAACCTTGCTACTAGCCCCGCGCCACAGGTAAGCCCGCCGCCCAAGCCAAAGCCTCGCAAGGGCTTTTGGGGTCGCTTGGGGAAGTTCATGCTATTCCTCGCGTTGGCACCGATTGTCTGGACCTTGCTCTACCGCTTCGTGCCCATCCCGGGGACAATCTTGATGGTGGAGCGTGCCTTTCAAGGCAAGGATGTGCGGCGCAATCCTGTCGCGCTCAACCAGATCAGCCCGCATTTGATCTACTCGGTCATTGCTTCCGAGGACGCGAAATTCTGCAGTCACAATGGCTTTGACTGGATTGCGATCCAAAAGGCGGTGAAGAGCAATGAGCGCGGCCGCAAGCTGCGCGGTGGCTCTACCATCAGCCAGCAGACCGCCAAAAATGTGTTCCTGTGGCCCGAACGTTCGTGGCTGCGCAAAGGCTTGGAGGCGGGCTTTACGGTATTGATTGAAACTCTGTGGCCAAAGCAGCGCATCATGGAGGCCTATCTGAATGTAGCCGAGTTTGGCCCCGGTATCTTTGGGGCGGAAGCCGGCGCGCTCTATCATTTTGGTAAGCACGCCAAGGACCTCACGCCCATGCAGGCTGCCCGCCTCGCCGCCATCCTGCCACTCCCAGCGAAATGGAGCCCGACCAAGCCTTCCCGTCGCGTGGCGCGCAAGGCTAATGGGATCGTGAAAGGGGCGCGTATCGTGCGCGAAAGTGGCTTGGGTTCCTGCATCAAGATTGAAAAGAAGTAGAAAAAATCATGAAAGAGGAACGCGCGCTTCTTAAACGCATCGCCGAAGCCTTGGAGCGTTTAGCCCCAGCGCCTGCCCCTTTGCCGAGCCCCGAAGACCATGACGTGTTTGTCTGGCGCGGCGATCAGTTGCGTTTGAGCCCTGTCGCGCAACCCCGCCGCGTACCCTTGTCCTTGATCCAAGGGGTGGAGACACAAAAAGGCCGCCTCCTTCAGAATACCGAGCGCTTTGCCGCAGGCCATCCGGCCAACCACGCCATGCTATGGGGCGCGCGCGGCACGGGTAAGAGCGCCTTAGTGAAGGCCGTCCATCATCAGGTTTCCAAGCAGCATCCAGACCTGAAACTCGTCGAGATTGGCCGCACAGACCTCAGAAGCCTACCCGATCTAGCTGATCGCTTAAGTGAAGCAGGCTGGCGCGCCCTTGTTTTCATCGACGACCTTTCTTTTGAAGGGGCGGACGAGACGTATAAGGCGCTGAAAAGCGTGTTGGACGGTGGCGTTTCTGGCGCGATGGCCAATCTATTGGTCTATGTCACCTCCAACCGTCGCCATCTGATCAATCGCCCGGACGGCAATCAAGCGGAATTTCGCCCCGAAGAGACGGTGGAAGAACAAGTAGCCTTGCCAGAGCGTTTCGGCCTGTGGCTAGGCTTCCAAAGCTTGGATCAACCAACGTGGCTGGCCATCGTGCGCGGCTATGCCGAGGCGTTAAATCTCGCCCCCGATGATCCAGAGCTAGAACGCACCGCTTTACAATGGGCCGCCCAACGTGGAGCGCGCTCTGGCCGCAGTGCTTGGCAATTCGTGATTGATCGTGCCGGGCAGTTGGGGCTGTCGATCGATCTGCAGGATTAGTTTTTTTTGAGGTCATCCCCGCCGCAGCGTCAGCGGAGAGCGGGGACCCCAAGGACTTTCAGCCCTCCCCTCACCCTGTGGGAGAGGGGCTTCTCCTTCCCACCCCTTCGCCGTAACGTCAACTGCAAACTAGGAAACAGTCAAAACGCCACACTCAAGTCGGATTGGCGCTGCTTGAGCCCAAAAATGGGACGGGATCCACCGGCTTGGTGGCGTGACGAACCTGGAAGTGCAGGCGGGGGGAGCGGGCGCGGCCGGTTTGGCCGACTTGGCCAATGACTTGCCCGCGCGTGACAGTTTGGCCCTCGCGAACAGTGACCGAATTGGCGAAAGCATAGGCGGTCATATAGTCGCTGGAGTGCCGGATCAGGACGAGCCAGCCATAGCCTGCCAATTGATTGCCCACATAGGCCACTTCACCAGAGGCGGCAGCCTTAAAGGGCGTGCCAGCCGGAGCTTCAATCTCAATTCCATCCACCACGCGTAAGTCTGCTTTGGTGCCAAAAGTCTCCACCAAGCGCCCGCGTACTGGCCAAGCGAAACTGGGCAAGGCTGCCAAAGGCCCCGGTGTGGCTAGGGGTGGAGTGGATGGTGTCGTCTTGGGCTTTGGCACCTCTGGAAGAGGCCGTTTGGGTAGCGCTGGCGGGGTAACATTTGCGACAGGGCCAGCTTCAACATTTGGGCGCAATTGACCGGGCACGGCCCCACTGATGGGCCGGCCGGCGGCCAATTCTGTTGCCAGCAAGGCAACAAGATCTTGCGGCTCCAACCCCGTCAATTGGTCGCGAACCAAAGCTGGCAGAATGATTTTCTGGCCGGGTTGTAACTTCACGGGCCGAGGAAAGCGGTTGAACAAGGCTAGCGACCGCTCGTCCACACTATAGCGCCGCGCAATCGCGGAGAAGCTTTCGTTGCGTCGGACAATATGTACTTTGAGGGGTGGCAGTTTCAGGACCTGACCCGGCGTTAGGGCAAAGGGTGCGCGCAGATCATTGACCTGGATCAGCCCGACCAATGGCGAGCGGGTGCGCTCTGCAATGGCATAAAGAGTTTCGCCGCGCATCACCCGGGTCTCTATCGGCGGATTTTGCGGATCAAAGTCTAGTGTGCCCGGCGCGGGCTGAGCTGCCAACGGCGAGAGACCGCTCAAGGCGAGGGTGGCGATGAGAATAAGGCTGACGGCGCGACGCATAGCTAAAGCTGTCGCACAACATGGTTAAGCAGGCGTTTCCGGCCCTTGGTGGGGCAATTTATCCTTCGCGTGCGACGCCCGGCAGGAGCGGCACAAAGCGCACATCCATCAGGGCTTCTTCCTCAAACACCCCATCCTCTCGCAGGCGATAGCGCAACAACTCTTGCACAGCCCCTGCCCCGACGGGAGCAACCAAGATCCCGCCAGGGGCCAATTGCGCGAGCAGGGCGTCTGGGCGAACCGGTGCCGCGCAGGTGAAGATGATGCGGTCAAACGGGCCTTGGTCTGGCCAGCCTAAGCCCCCATCGCTGCATTTGGAGACAATATTGGTAAGCTTAAGCGCCTCATGGCGGCTTTGGGCCAAGCGTAATAGGGTGCGGTAACGCTCCAGCGTAAAGACGCGGCGGGCAAGCTTAGAAAGAATGGCGGTTTGATAGCCAGAGCCGGTTCCAATCTCTAAAACCTTCTCGCGCCCGGTAAGCTCTAGCGCGGCAGTCATAATGCCGACGACATAGGGCTGGCTGATAGTTTGGCCGCATTCAATCGGCAAAGCGGCATCTTCCCACGCGCGGCCTTCAAAGCCAGCTGACATGAAGACCTCCCGTGGAATGGTCTCGATAGCATTCAGCACTGAAGGGTCTGTCACCCCTGCCTTTCGCAAAGCGAGAACGATACGGGCGCGACCATCGTCTTGGCTCATGCTTTAAGTACCTCCCGCAGCGCGCCCAAGGCGCTATGTTCGGTCATGTCGATATGCAGGGGCGAGACCGAGATGCGGTTCTCGTAAATGGCCAATAGATCAGAGCCAGCTGGCGGCTTGGAAAGCTTCCCGCGATAGCCAATCCAATAATAATCGTTGCCGCGCAGATCGCTGCGGCGGTCGATCTGATGGATGCATTCATCACGGAAGCCCTGAAAGGTCGCCTCTAACCCCGTGACTTCTTCGGGTTCGCAATCGGGAAAATTGACGTTCATCACGACGCCGTCTGGCCAAGGGTTGGCTAAGAGCTTGCGCAAGACGTCTGCGCCATGCGCTTCGGCGGTGTGCCAAGGGATAGGTTGGCCAACCCGAAAATTGACCGCTTGGGATAAAGCAATTGAGGGAATGCCCATTTGCATGCCTTGTACGGCTGCCGCGACCGTACCCGACACACTCGTATCTTCAGCCAGATTTTGCCCGCGATTGACGCCCGACAGCACCAAATCTGGGCGGCCGCCTTTTACCAATTCATCCACACCCAAGAGAACGCAATCGGTTGGCGTGCCCGAACAAGCAAAGCGTCGCTCGCCCACCGTCCTAACCCTTACTGGCTCGGTCAAGGTCAAAGCGCGCGAAGCGCCAGACCGCTCCACCTCTGGCGCGACGACCCAGACGTCTGAACTGATGGCTTGAGCGATCCGCTCCAAGACGGCTAGGCCCGGCGCATGAATGCCATCGTCGTTAGAAATCAAAATGCGCAAGAACTGTCCCCTGTGGAACCAGAATCACTGGTTCAGACCAATTGGCTTTGGCAGGGGGTATCACTTCACGGCCTGCTTCGCGAGCTTCTTATTCGGCGGCTTTCATCGCGCCCAAGACTGCGCCAGCAATCATGGCATTGGCCATCAAATGCGCTGAATCCATCAGAAGAAGCCCCAAGGGCTCGTTGCCATAGGCGTAATTGTACATGCGCGCGGCAACCAGAAACAAAAGGCCCACCAACACACCTAGCCGCAGACCCGCCATCAAAGTGGTAATGCCCCTGTCCTTAATCAAAAGGCCCATCCCGACAGTGATCATCACCGGCATGATGGGGCTTAAGGCCATCCGCCACTGCTCGCCCGCCAAACTCTCCGGCGTATAGCCCGACAAGGCCATCCATTGCGCCGAAAACATCACGCCATAGATGAGCGCGCCGACGAAATAGATCAACACAGAGGCAAGGAGCAGCGGGATTAGCTTAATACCCAAGACGCGCATGTTATTTTTTCCCCAGTTTTTGATAAAATTTTATCGAGCCTAATACGGAAGCAAGGATGATGCAAAGCCAAAATGGGGCAGCCGATTTCTCGGAATTCGCTTGAAAACAAAAAGAAAAACCTCTCATTCAGGTCGACAAAAACTATACCTGACAATACCTGCAATTATTTCAAATTAGATATTTGTTTACCATGCTTCTCAACGGAGCATTTAGAACTCACTGGTAGCTTAGTCAGGTATTCAAAACGAATGCGACTTGCTGAATGCAAGTGACAAACTAGTAGGGATGAGGGCTAAGAAATGCTCAGCGTAAACACCAATCAAGGCGCCATGGTCGCGCTGCAAACCTTGAACAAAACCAATTCCGATCTCGACAAGACTCAAAACGCGATTTCGACGGGTTTAAAGGTTGCCACCGCAAAAGATAACGGTGCCATCTGGGCCATTGCCAACAAAATGAGATCTGACGTTGGTGCTTATGACCGCGTCCGTGAATCGACAGACCGCGCAGCCTCTATTCTCGATACAGGCATTGCAGCCGGCGAAAGCATCATGGAACTCCTGAACGAAATGAAGGGCAAGGCTTTGGCCGCCTCGCAAACAGGATTGTCGGCTTCTGCGCAAGCAGCTTTGGCCGCCGACTTCGCTCAATTGCGCGACCAAATCACCAGCATCGGGGCCAACGCTTCGTTTGACGGGGCCAATATGATTGCCGCTACACCAAATAACGCGGTCGCTCTGGGCGATTCCGCAGGTGGCAACACAATCACGGTGACCGGGGTAAGCTTGGCCTTGGCCAGCACAACCATCACAGTTACGGGCACCTCCGCGCTCGACACCTCGGCTAACGCAACAACTGCTTTGGGCTTGGTCAATACGTCCATCACCAATCTGGGTACCCAATTGGCGACCTGGGGTGCAGGCGCAAAGCGTTTGGAAGTGCACAAGACCTTCATCGGTAAGCTGCAAGACGCCTTGAACAATGGCATTGGTGCCATCGCAGACGCCGACCTCGCCAAGGAAAGCGCAAAGCTGCAAGCTCTGCAAACCAAATCGCAGCTCGGCATTCAGGCATTGTCGATTGCAAACAGCTCTTCGCAGTCAGCTTTGTCGCTGTTCCGCTAAAGCTCATAAGAAGAAAAAAGTATCTTTCAAATTGGCTCAAGCAGAGATGCTTGGGCCTTTTTTGCATTTTATTTTATGAATACCTCAGATTCTCACCGAATCAATAAAATTGTATCTAGTTATTAGAAATATATTTCATCCCCGGTGTTACCATGATGTAGATCAAAAAGATCGGTGCATCTGAATGATGCATTTTAGTACGTACCGGAGGATCAAGAATGATCAGTGTAAATACCAATCAGGGTGCCATGGTAGCCCTGCAAACTCTGAACCGCACCAACAACGAAATGAACAAGACGCAAAACGCGATTGCCACGGGTTTGAAAGTCGCTTCAGCAAAAGACAATGGTGCTTTGTTCGCCATTGCCAACAAAATGCGTTCGGACGTGACAGCCTATGACCGCGTGCGGGAATCGGCCGATCGTGCAGCTTCCATCCTCGACACTGGCATCGCAGCTGGTGAAAGCATCATGGAACTGTTGAACGAAATGAAGGGCAAGGCTTTGGCCGGCACGCAGGCGGGTAACTCCACTTCTGCTCAGGCTGCTTTGGCTGCCGACTTCGTGCAATTGCGTGACCAGATCACCAGCGTGATCGCCAACGCTTCGTTCGACGGCGCAAACATGATTCAAGGTACACCCAATAGTGCGGTCTCCTTGGGTGATGCAGCCGGTGGTAACACCATCACCATCGCCGGTGCCAGCTTGGCTTTGGGCGGCACCACGGTGACCGTTGCAGCCGCGGCGGTCTTGACCGACAACACCACTTCTGGAACGGCACTTGGCCAAGTCAACGCGTCTATCACCAACTTGGGGACCCAATTGGCGACCTGGGGTGCTGGTGCAAAGCGCCTAGACGTTCACCGTACTTTCGTTGGCAAATTGCAAGACGCTTTGAGCAATGGGATCGGGGCCATCGTCGACGCAGACCTCGCCAAAGAAAGTGCCAAGCTGCAAGCCTTGCAAGTCAAGCAACAGCTGGGCGTGCAAGCTTTGTCGATTGCCAATGGTTCTTCGCAAACGGCGCTATCTTTGTTCCGCTAATCTTGAAGAAATACCTAAAATCGAATGGGCTTGGACAGGTTTAGTCCAAGCCCTTTTTTATTCTATACTGCATTATTCGCACTATTCTTGAATATGTTTTTGCATTTACCAAGAGTTCGATAAAATTGTTCCTATTTGTAAAACTGAAAATCCGCCTTCGATCCCTAGTCTCCGCGCAAGTCTGAATGACTTTCATGCCTGAATGGCGTGATTTTAGTACCAGTAAGGAGATCAAGAATGATCAGCGTAAATACCAATCAAGGTGCCATGGTCGCTTTGCAGACCTTGAACCGCACCAATGACCAAATGGACAAGACGCAAAACGCGATTGCCACCGGCCTCAAAGTTGCTTCGGCTAAAGACAATGGTGCCTTGTTCGCCATTGCAAACAAAATGCGTTCGGACGTGACCGCTTATGACCGCGTGCGGGAATCAGCCGATCGTGCATCTTCCATCCTCGACACCGGCATCGCAGCTGGCGAGAGCATCATGGAACTTCTGAACGAAATGAAGGGTAAGGCTTTGGCCGGTACCCAAGATGGTAACTCGGCTTCGGCACAAGCGGCGCTCGCTGCTGACTTCGTGCAATTGCGCGACCAAATCACCAGCGTCGTCGCCAACGCGTCGTTCGATGGTGCCAACATGATTGCAGCTACCCCAAGCAGCGCCGTATCATTGGGCGACGCAGCTGGCGGTAACACCATCACCATTACTGGCATCAGCTTGGCTTTGGACAGCACGACCATCAGCGTCGCCGGTACCAACGTCTTGACCGATAACACGACGTCGACCGCAGCACTGACCGCAACCAACAACTCCATCAACGCTTTGGGTACCCAATTGGCGACCTGGGGTGCTGGTGCGAAGCGCTTGGAAGTGCACAAGACCTTCATCGGCAAATTGCAAGACGCATTGAACAACGGGATCGGCGCGATTGTTGACGCCGACCTCGCCAAGGAAAGCGCCAAGCTGCAGGCTCTGCAAGTCAAGCAACAGCTTGGTGTGCAGGCTTTGTCGATTGCTAACTCTTCTTCGCAAACAGCGCTCTCGTTGTTCCGCTAAGATAAGAAGAAAATCAAAAACAAATTGGGCCTGGATCACTTCGATCCAGGCCTTTTCTTACGCAATTAACTGCGAAATCTCGATTCTATTTGGCGTTACTAAGAGTTCGATAAAATTGCTTCCATTTCAAGAACAGAAAATACGGGTCCGAGACTTATTCTCACGGGTAAGTCTGAATGACTTTCATGCCTGAATGGCGTGATTTTAGTACCAGTAAGGAGATCAAGAATGATCAGCGTAAATACCAATCAAGGCGCCATGGTAGCGCTTCAAACTTTGAACCGCACCAACAACGAGATGGACAAGACGCAAAACGCGATTGCCACCGGCCTCAAAGTCGCTTCAGCAAAAGACAATGGCGCTTTGTTCGCCATTGCCAACAAAATGCGTTCTGACGTCACGGCCTATGACCGTGTGCGTGAATCCGCAGACCGTGCATCTTCCATCCTCGACACTGGCATTGCTGCTGGTGAAAGCATTATGGAACTCTTGAACGAAATGAAGGGCAAGGCCTTGGCCGGCACCCAAGTTGGCAACTCAGCTTCAGCTCAGGCTGCTTTGGCTGCCGACTTCGCTCAATTGCGCGATCAAATCACCAGCATCGGCGCCAACGCGTCGTTTGACGGTGCCAATATGATTGCAGCTACTCCAAGCAACGCCGTTTCTTTGGGTGACGCCGAAGGTGGTAACACCATCACGATCTCCGGCATCAGCTTGGCCTTGGGTAGTGCAACGATTTCGGTAACAGGTACGAATGACGTTGCCTCAACCGCAAACGCCACGACTTCTCTGACGAACGTCAACGCCTCCATCACCGCTTTGGGTACCCAATTGGCGACCTGGGGTGCTGGTGCGAAGCGCTTGGACGTTCACCGTACGTTTATCGGGAAACTGCAAGACGCTTTGAACAACGGGATCGGGGCCATCGTGGATGCCGACCTCGCTAAAGAAAGCGCCAAGCTGCAAGCTTTGCAAGTCAAACAACAGCTAGGCGTTCAAGCTTTGTCGATTGCCAATAGTTCTTCGCAAACAGCGCTCTCGTTGTTCCGCTAAGATCAGTCTAGCACAAAAATTTCAGGCCCGGCGTCAAACCCGGGCCTGCTTTTTACGTGTAAACTTCGAGGCAATAAGTCTTAATTTTATCTAAAATGCGGTCGATTGGGGAAACCTTCCCTTGATGGTCCTGTGTTACCCTAAAGATGGGTCAATGTGACTTAGGTACTTTAGTAGATGTGCCTGGTACACAAGAACTGGAGGGGACCGGTGGCGACATCGGCCTAGGATCGGATGAACATCGAGACGAAGAATATCTCGCTGACACAAACCGCACCAATTGCTCCCATACGTCCGGGGCAGGAGGCGGTTGTGGTACAACCAGCGTCCAAAAACATCAGAAATCAGCAAACCGATGACCGTGCGCCGTCCAATGACTATAAGCGCCCGGTAGGCCAAGGGTCCAAGTCTGCCCCGGTTGAGTCCGTGCAGGATGAGCTCGACGCTGAGCAACGCGTTGCCATGGTTGAAAAGATCATGGGAATCAACAAATCTTTAGTCATTGAGAAAAACAAGGATTCCCAAGGCTTCATCTATAAATCGGTGGATCGGGTGACTGGTGAAGTCACGCGGATTTGGCCAATTGAAGACTTGGCGAACACCCTGACCTCGCTGGCTGATGAGGAAGAGCGCGCCACCATGCGGGGCGTGATGATTGACGCAAGAGCTTAATACGGCTTGCGTTCCAAAGATGATTCCGCGACCATAAAAGTCGCGCTTACCCACCAAAATTGGGATTTTGGTGGCGTTTACCATTGGTTATACAAATCAAATCACATCTGATACCCTCTTTCTCATTCATCCGAGGAGGCTTGATTTGGCATCGACTGTTAACACCAATTTGGCAGCTTTAGGCGCCGTCCAATCCTTTAACACCGTCAATCGAGGCGTTGAACAGGTGCAAAATCGGATCTCGACCGGACTGAAAGCAAGCGGCGCTCGCGACGGGGCCGCCACCTTTGGCATTGCCCAGCAACAGCGGGCCGAGGCCAGTAGCTTAGAGGCCGTGACCACCAGCCTTAACCGCGCTCTCAGCATCGCCGATGTCGCGCTCGCAGCCGGGTCTGCTTTGTCGGATGTCCTCACCCAAATGCGCGAAAAGGCCGTCGCTGCCTCGGACACGTCGATCACCGACATGAGTCGCGCGATTCACAATGCTGACTTCATCGCGCTCCGCGATCAGATTGGGGGCATCATTGCCAATGCCTCGTTTGACGGCCAAAATCTTCTGGCTGGACCAGCTTCCAGCAGCCTCACCTTCTTGGCCAGCACCAATGGATCCGTTAGCCTCGACTTGCCGGTCCTAGACTTGAGGCTGCCGGCGAGCCCCGGTGCCATCGCCAGCCCAGCCGCCGCTATGTATCTGGGTAGCGGCACAGCCCTGTCCAGCGCGGCCAATAGCGTGGATGCGGCCGCGCGGGTCAGTGCCAGCCTCGACTATCTCAACACCGAACTTTCGCGTCTGGGTGCAGCCAGCAAAAAGTTTGAGAACCAGATCGTCTATTTTTCAAAGCTGAAGGACAGCGTCACCGCCGGGATCGGCCAAATGGTTGATGCCGATTTGGCATACGAAAGCGCCCAATTGCAAGCTCTTCAAACCCGCCAGCAATTGTCTGTTCAAGCCATGTCGCTGGCCAATCAAGCGCCCCGCGCGATTTTGAATCTCTTGCGGGATAGCTAAATCAGCGATAGGCTCGACCATTCTCAGCAGCCAAGATCGTGTGTGGTTGCGACAGGAAAGGAAAGTCTGATGCTGATTTCCCTAACGATGCTCTTGGCCGCGGGCCTTGGCCCCACCACCGAACCAACCCCTATGGCCAAACCGGCTGTCGTTGATCCCTATGCCGGGCGTCCCAGTGCACGGATCCTATCGTCGCGAAATGTCCGCAACTTTGTTGTGCGGCGCGAAGAAGCCAATGACCGGGTTGTCTATCTCGAAACATCGCGCAATGTCTGGTTTCGTGGCGAGATGATCTGCCGAGGGGCCGGCGACCCACGCGATGCCCATTCGCTTGAACCCGTCAGCCACTCCCTAGGCATCGACGACAATACGACTTTGGTTTTCAGAGAGTTATCGTCGCAAACCTCCGTCTGCACCTTGGTCAGTCTGGTTAGCCTAACAGAAGCAGAAGCGTTGGATCTAAAATTGATCCGCCCGCCTAAGGCGAAGAAGGGCTAAAGCTCTTTCACCTCAGGCCTAAGTCGGGTTATGGAAGCTGCATGAAGAATCACTCTGTTAGTCTCCTGATCGCCTCCACCCTTGTCTTTGCCGCGTCCTGTGCGCCGGCAGCTAAAACGCAAGCCCCTGTAGCTGCAACGGCACAGACCATTAAGGTCACCGAAATTGCCAGCGGGCTGGGCTATCCGTGGGGGGCAGCCATCCTGCCTGATGGCTCCATTCTGGTAACCGAGCGTGATGGTCGTTTGCGAATTATCCGCGACGGAAAATTGGTTGAAGCCCCGATCACGGGTGTACCCGCCGTTTTGAACGATGGCCAAGGCGGCTTGTTTGATGTGGCACTGCACCCAGACTTTGCGACCAATGGCTTGGTCTATTTGTCCTTTGCCAAGGGTACGAAATCGTCCAACCACACGGCAGTTGTGCGCGGCAAGTTTGACGGCAAGGCGCTGACCAATGTCGAGCCGGTATTTGACGCCGTGCCAGAGCGTCAAACCCAAGCCCATTTCGGCGGCCGTTTGCTTTTTATGCCCGACAAAACCCTCATCGTGACGTTGGGCGATGGCTATAAATATCGCGATAAGGCGCAAGATCTGTCGAGCGATCTGGGCAAGATCGTCCGCATCACCGATACGGGCGCGCCTGCCCCCGGCAATCCGTTTGAAGGCCAAGTGGGCAAGCGGGCCGAAATCTATTCCTATGGCCATCGCAATGTGCAGGGCATCGCGCGCGACCCTGCCAGCGGCACACTTTATGCCCACGAACATGGTCCAAAGGGCGGCGATGAGGTCAATATTATCCAACCCGGCAAGAATTACGGCTGGCCTGTAATTACTTATGGCGTTGATTATTCCGGTGCGCCGATCAGCATGGAGAATAAGCGCGACGGGATGGAGCAACCGCTCGTCTATTGGGTCCCCTCCATCGCGCCTTCCAGCATGGTTTTTTATACTGGCAGCCTGTTCCCACAGTGGAAGGGTGATCTTCTGGTGACCGCCTTAGCCGGTCAACAAATTCGCCGGGTGGACCTTGAGAATGGTGCCGTGAAGGCTCAAGAAACCTTACTGACCGAGCGGGAAGAGCGCTATCGCGCCATCATCCAAGCGCCCGACGGTAGCTTAATCGCGCTGACCGATGACCCCGAAGGCAAAGTGCTGCGCCTAACCCCGAATTGATCATGAGCTCGATTGTCACCCAAGAAGTTCTGGCCTTTGCCCATGAGCTTGCCGACATCGCACGTGCGGCCATCCTGCCCTATTTCCGGGCTGAGGCCGCGATTGAGAATAAGGCGGAGACGGGCTTTGATCCTGTCACAGCGGCCGACAAAGCCGCTGAAGAGGCGATGCGTGCCAAAATCCGCGCCGACCGCCCACGCGATAGCATTGTCGGGGAAGAGTTCGACGATCATGACGGCAGCTCTGGCTGGACTTGGGTGCTCGCCCCCATCGACGGCACGCGTGCCTTCATCGCTGGTACCGCGACCTGGGGCGTACTGATTGGTGCGCGCTATGAGGATAAGCCGCTGGTTGGCATTATGGACCAACCCTTTGCCGATGAGCGTTGGGCCGCCAATCCAGATCGCGGCTTCTGGTCACGCGGGCGGGCGCGTCAGCCCTTGATGACCCGCAAGAATGTGGCGCTTGATCAAGCACTCTTGGCCACGACGGACCCGTTCCTTTTCCAGGGTCAGCAACATGAGGCCTTTTTGGCTTTGCGCGAAGCGACCCGCCTCACCCGCTATGGTCTCGACTGCACGGCCTATGCGCTGTTGGCGCATGGTCATATTGATCTGGTGGTCGAGCCCGGCTTGAAAGATGTGGACATTGCCGCCCTCATCCCGATTATCGAAGCTGCAGGCGGCGTGGTCACCGATTGGCAAGGTCGCCACCACCCCAAGGGCGGTGACATTATTGCGGCAGGTTGCCCCGCCCTGCATGCCAAGGCACTGGCCTTTGTGGCGGGGAAGTAAAGCTTCCCCTGCCCCTTAAGTTTTGACGCTATTCTGCCAGTCGACAATCACAGAATCGAGGACGTCGAGGGGCAGTGGCCCCGGTAGCAGGACTTGATCGTGGAAAGCCTTGATGTCGAATTTGTCAGCCAGCTTGGTTTTGGCATCCGTGCGCAAGCGGATCAGATTGGTCTTGCCAACCATATAGCTGCAGGCTTGGCCCGGCCAAACGCAATAGCGCTCGACTTCCGTGACGATGCTATCACGCGTGTCGCCTGTGGCTTCCAGCATATAGTCAACGGCCTGTTCTTTGGTCCATTTCTTGGCATGCAGGCCCGTGTCCACCACGAGGCGGGCGGCCCGGAAGGCGGCGGACTGGGCATAACCCAAACGGCCCGGAATATCATTCTCATACAGACCCATCTCATCGGCCAATTGCTCCGCATAGAGCGCCCAGCCTTCGCCGTAAGCCCCAAACCACAGCATTTTAGAACGCAAGAACGGCAGGCCTTGGGCTTCTTGGGCCAGCGAAATCTGCAGATGGTGGCCGGGTTGGGCCTCGTGATAGGTCAAAGTCGGCAAAGACCATTTCGGCCAGGCCGCCGTATCGCGCAGATTGATATAATAGGCTCCGGGGCGTGACCCGTCCGGTGCTGGCGATTGATAATAGCCGCCGGGCGCGCCAGCTTCAGTATAAGCTGGGACACGTTTTACTTCGCAATCGGCTTTGGCCAGCGTCGCAAACATCTCTGGCAGACGGCCTTTGAGGACCGCCATCTGCTTGTTCAGATCAGCCAGCAATTGCTCTTTGCCAGCATCATTATTGGGATAAAGATATTTGGGGTCCTTGGACAAAGCCCTCATCCGCTCGGCCACACTGCCTTGGGTCATGCCCAGCTTCTTCAAACCTTCATCCATTTGCGAGCCGAACGAGCGCACCAGATCGCGGCCCAATTCATGGATTTCGTCAGGCGACATTTTAGTCGTCGTCCAATAGCCCGTCGCAGCCTGATAATAGGCGTCACCTTGTGGCAGTTTCCATACCCCGGCATCGGCGGTCGATTTGGCCCGCAATTCTTCCATCAGGGCAATTTGGGCCTGATAGGCGGGGAAGACTTTTTCGCTCACCAATTTGGTGGCCGCTGCCCCCAATTGATCAGCAGCCAGACCGGATTCCTTGGCCTTGCGAACCAAGCCAGACACCAAGACGGTTTCAGCCACCGGGATTTTCAGAAAGCTGCGCAATTGGCCTAGGGCGCGATCAATGATGAAGTTTGGCGGGATAACGCCTTTTGCGGCATCGGCATTGACGCGCTCGACCTCATGGCCCATTTGACCGGCAAAGCCCTCAACGCGCGAGAGCCAAGCATCCGCATCATCCTTGGTCTTCACCACATGTTGGCTGTCCAAGAAGTCTGGCATACCGACATAGCTGCCGGTCAATTGCGACAGGATGTAGGGGTTGGGTGAGCCATAGCCTGCTGTGCCATAGCCCATGGGTGCGGCGGCTGCGGCATAACGGGTGGACGATAGGACTACCGCATGGCTGATCTTGTCAGTCGGGTTCAAGCTGTCTGGCTTGATCGCCTCAAGGTCTTTGATCCAACTTGCCACCCATTGATTGCGGGCGGCTTCTGCAGCGGCCGACATATCCGTCACCCGACCCTTATAGGGCCCACCAGCCAAAGCTTCTGGCACGGTCAAGCTGGTCGCATATTCGGGGGAATCTTTCAGCATGGCCGTGGTGATGGAATCAATCACCGCCTTAAGGTCCGGATTGGCGGCAGCCTTATCGGCACAGCCCGACAAAAAGGCCGTGGCCCCAATCGCCCCCGTGCCCAACAGGGCACCCCGCCTCGTTAGCATCATATCGCTCACCCCTTTAATCAACTTCGTCCTCAGCCCGCTAGGACGCACTTGCCGTTCTTGATCACAACCACGTCACGCGATTTTACCCGCGCTTCAAACGACACCACATTACCATCGCGCCACATCTGCACACTCACCGTTTCACCGGGGAAAACAGGCGAGGAGAAGCGCACATCATGGCTCAAAATCAGACTGGAGTCGTTGCCGCAATAGGCCGACAAAACAGCGCGACAGGTTAGGCCATAGGTGCACAAACCATGCAGGATTGGACGGGGAAAGCCGACCATTTTTGCAAAGTCTGGGTCGGCATGGAGGGGGTTACGATCCCCCGACAAGCGGTAGATCAAGGCTTGATCTGGGCTGGTTGCAATGTCGACTTCCATATCGGGCGCGCGATCTGGAATAGGGTGCGATTCTGGGCCACCTTCGCTGGGCCCACCAAAGCCACCATCGGCGCGGGCAAAGATCGACGAGGTCAACGTGCAGAGTGGGCTATTGTCTTTCTTGTCGCGAATGACCGTCTCGCTGATCAGAACTGCACCTTTGCCAGCGCCTTTATCAAGACACTCCACAAAGCGGCTATCGGCCAGAATGGTCGCAGCAACAGGCAAGGGCTTGTGCATGGTCAAGCGCTGTTCGCCATGCACGACCATCGCATAATTAATGCCGCTATCGCCAACCCGACCGGCACCCCAGGCAATCACGGTCGCCATGGTGGGAATGGTTTTTAGGCCATTTTCATAGACAAAAGGTAGCTCCCCTTTGTCCATCGGGTCCGCACCCATGCCAATGCCCAAGGCATAGAGCATGGTCTGGGTATCGCCATAGGAGAATTCTTGGTCCTTGGATGTCAGCGACATCACGTGCTCATAATTGATAGCCATGGGTGTTCCTCCAGCTGTGCCTATATTCGCTTGGCTTTTCAGCAGTGTGACAGAATAAATCAGCTGGGCGCAAGGGGGCGCATGTGGCCCCACTGCCTTAACTTAGCTCAGCCTTCAGGCTTAAGCGGTCACCACGGGATCGTGCTCTGCCACCCAGTGGCCGGGTGCTACTTCCATCAATTGCGGGCGATACTGGGGGCCATCGCCCTCAACCAATTTCGACTTCATGAACCGCAATTGCGCGCGCGGATCCATCGGCGAGGGAAGATCGCCCTCCAAGCGGATGCGAGGTCGCGCCTTCTCCAACTCTGGGTCTGGGATCGGGGCCGCCGAGATCAGCGCTTGGGTATAGGGGTGGCGCGGATTGAGATAGATGGAATTGCGGTCTGCCGTTTCCACCACACGGCCCAGATACATCACCATGATCCGATGGCTGACTTCGCGCACCACAGCCAAGTCATGGCTGATGAACAACATGGCAAGGCCAAACTCGCGCTGAAGGTCGAGCAAAAGATCAATGATTTGCGCGCGAATGGAAACATCGAGTGCAGAGACCGCTTCGTCGCATACCACAAACTTCGGACGCAGGATCATGGCCCGCGCAATGCCGACACGCTGGTTCTGACCACCTGAAAACTCATGCGGATAGCGATTGATCCAGTCAGGGTCGAGGCCAACCCGGTTCATCATGTCCTTGACCAAGGCGTCGCGCTCTTGCTTGCCAATACCGGGCTTATGGACTTCCAACGGCTCAGCAATCGACGCCCCGATTGTCATGCGCGGATCAAGACTGGCCAGCGGGTCTTGGAAGACGATGGTTAAGTCCTTGCGCGAGGCGCGTAAGTTATATCGCGACGTTTCGGTCACGCCCTTACCGAGCCAAACCACTTCGCCAGCCGTTGTTGGCACCAAGCGCAAGACGCCGCGCGCCAAGGTGGATTTGCCACAACCCGACTCCCCCACCACGCCGACAGTTTCACCAGCACGGATGACCAGATCGACCCCGTCCACCGCGCGCAAGGGCATGGACTTAGGGAATAAACCGCCGGAGACTTTAACCGGGAAATGGATTTGTAGGTTCTTGGCTTCTACCAGAATGGGATCGCTATCCTTTGGGGGATCTGCCAATGGCACGCCCTTGCGCTCAGGCCGGTCTAAGCGCGGAACCGCGGCCAACAGCTTTTGGGTATAGGCATCTTTTGGAGCCGAAAAGATTTGGTGCACGTCGCCGGTCTCAACATAGAGACCCTTATTCATCACCTGAACCTTATCGGCCAAGCGCGCCACAACGCCCATATCATGGGTGACGAGGGCAATCGCGGCACCGGTATCGCGCTTCAGCTCATCCATCAGTTCCAGCACTTGGGCTTGAACGGTCACGTCTAGCGCTGTCGTAGGCTCGTCGGCAATTAGAAGGGCTGGCTCGCACAGCATGGAAATCGCAATCATCACGCGCTGGCGCATGCCACCCGACAATTCGTGCGGATATTGGCTGAGACGACGGGCGGCTTCTGGAATGCGAACGCGTTCCAGCCAATCCACACAGCGCTTGGTAGCCGCCTCGCCTTGCATATTCATATGCAGCTTCAGCACTTCATACATTTGCTCCCCCACTTTCATGTGTGGGGTCAAAGAGGTCAGCGGGTCTTGGAAAATCATCGCCATTTGCTTGCCGCGAATGGCATTCAACTCAGTTGGTTTTAGACCAATCAATTCCTGGCCTTTGAATTTGATCGAGCCTGTCGCCACGCCATTGGTCGCTAACAGCCCCATGGTCGCCATAAAGGTCTGGCTTTTTCCGGACCCCGATTCCCCAACCACGGCGACGCATTCACCGGGCAAAATATCCAGATCGATTCCCTTCACCGCACGCACGGAACCATCAGGCGTCGAGAACGTCACGGAGAGGTCACGGACGGACAAAATCGGGCTGGACATAGAGGCGAGGTTCCTTGAAGAAACAATTTCGAAACTACGACTTAGCTTTGCATTTCCTTGCGGTCTATGTGTTCAAGCACATGTGACCACATTGCGGCGCACGCGCGGTGCCAATAAGGTTGCGAAAAAGTCCTCTTGCTCAGGAAACAGACAATGGCCAGCCTTCCTTATTTGACCGATACCCGCTTTGACCATGGTGCTGTCAGCCAGACTGGCAAAGCGCTGCAGAGTTTGGGGGCAAGCCGCCCGCTGATTGTGACCGACCGCGGCATTGTCGCAGCGGGCCTGCTGCAAACCGTGCTGGACGCCCTTGGCGCGCCGCCTGCTGCCGTGTTTGACGAGACGCCGGGTAATCCAACAGAAGCCGCTACTTTGGCCGCCACCGCGCTCTACAAGGAAGCTGGCGCAGATTCGATCATTGCTTTAGGCGGCGGGTCGTCCATGGATTTGGCCAAGGGCGTCGGGCTGTTGGTTAGTGGCGAAGGCCCCTTGGCGCGCTATGGTGCAGCCCAGCGCGGCTCGCGCCTGATCGGGAAAATCCCGCCGCTGATCGCGATCCCGACCACCTCTGGCACCGGCTCTGAAGTCTCGATCGGTGCGGTGATCGTGCTTGAGTCTGGCATCAAGGAACTCTTCGTCTCCAAGCATTTGATCCCAGCCATCGCCATTTGCGATCCAGACATGACTTTGGGCTTACCCGCAGGCCTCACGGCAGCGACCGGCATGGATGCGGTGACCCATTGTATTGAGAGCATCATGTCGCCCGCCATCAATCCACCTGGTGACGCGATTGCCGCCGACGGGATCGTGCGGGCTGTGCGCGATGGCATGCTTGCGCGTGCCGTCAAAGATGGCTCTGACAAAGAAGCTCGTTGGCACATGATGATGGCCTCGACCGAAGGTGCTTTGGCCTTTGTGAAGGGCTTGGGCAGTGTTCACGCGCTTTCCCATGCCGCCGGTCGCCTCAAGA
>JAJTGP010000048.1 GCA_021299265.1 Hyphomonadaceae bacterium
AGTTAGGTCTCGCAACCCAATCCTAAACCAGAATGATCAATGACCAACCGCCAATCCCCCCACGCCGCCAGCTATGTGACGAGCGCTGCGCGGGGGGATTAGCTGTCACCGCGTGTTACACCACCAAATGGGACGTGACCAAAACGTCCGCTTTCCCGATCCACGCGCCCAAACCAGACCATCCCCTTTATGCCAACAACTGACGATCCAGAGCGGGTGGGGCGGTCGCTATTGTTTGCTCGGACTTGTCTTACGTGACCAAGAGCATTGGCTGTGCTGCTTCTCTGTTTGGCACAGCTGCCAATAAAGTTTGGCTTCTGGACATCTCTAGAGTTTGTCTCGGCAATACAATTGGCATGACTTTAAACAGAGGTCCCCATGTTCACCCATATTGTTGTCGGTACCGACGATCTCAACAAGGCTGCCGCATTTTACGATGCGGTGCTGGGCCCACTTGGCCTTAAACGGCAGGAAGATAGCCCCGCCGACCGCCTCGTCTATGTGGGGGCAGAGGCGGGGGCGTTTTTGGTGATGCGGCCGCTTGATGGGCATGGTGCCGAAGCAGGCAATGGCGGCACCATTGGCTTTCGCGCCGCAACACCAGAGGCCGTGGATGCTTTCCATGCTGCAGGCCTGATGGCCGGTGGCTTAGATGAGGGCGCGCCCGGCCCCCGCCCTAGCGGGGATCGCATGACCTATGGCGCGTATCTGCGTGCGCCAGAAGGGCATAAGATTTGCGCCTTTGCCCGCCTCTCGACCACTTAGGTGCGCCGCCTCAGCGATAAGACACCACCTCAAATTCAATGCCATTGTCGTCGAAGAAATAAAAGCGACGACCGGGTTCATAATCGCCATGGTTGAAGGGCGTCAGCCATTGCGCGACCACTTTGGCTTCCACCGCGTCCAAATCATCCACGACGATGGCGAGGTGATTCAGCGGCGCGCCTTTGGGAAAATCGCGGCTCTGGCCTTCGCGGGGGCGATAGACCGCCAGATACTGCGCCTCCGTCCCGACATGGACGCTATAGCCGCCATCGCGCGCTGGGCCGGACCAGCGAATGTGCCAGTCAAACAAGTCGACCAATAAGGCTGCAGTCTGATCGGCGTCGGCTACGGTGACGTTGACGTGCTCGAGGAAGGATTGGGTCATCTGAAAAGCTCCTAAGTTTTTGTCTTGCGCGCGCTCGAGCCGGATGGGTCGGGACACGTTTCAGGGTTCGGGTCACTTGACAGATGGCTTTATGCAACCTCAACTTAGATTGAGGTCAAGCTATGTTGGGAAGGAAAAGGCAGTGCAGGCAAAAGAAGCGCTATCAATCGGCGAGATTGCCAATCGTGTTGGCCTTTCTGTGTCCGCCATCCGGTTTTATGAGACGCGTGGCCTAGTCATGGCGCACCGCACGGCAGGCCAACAAAGGCGTTATCTTCGCGCCGATATCCGCCGGCTGTCTTTCATCAAAATCGCCCAACAACTCGGGTTAAGCTTAGACGAGATCAAGGCGGAGTTGGACCGTCTGCCATTGGGCCGTGCACCCAATGCGCGCGATTGGCGCGGGATCAGCACGGCTATTGCGGCGACGCTGGATAAAAGAATCCAAGCGCTGACCCAAACACGCGACCGATTGGACGGTTGTATTGGTTGCGGCTGTCTCTCTCTGGAGACCTGCGCCTTATTCAATCCGGGTGACCAAGCGGGAAAAAGCGGGGCGGGGCCCCGGTATTTGTTGGGTGACGACATTCCACCCGCAAAGAATCGTTAGGTAAAATTTGGCCAAAGGCAGGCAAGAGTTTGGGGAAGTATTTGGAGGCCTCGCCCGGAATCGAACCGGGGTACACGGATTTGCAATCCGCTGCGTCACCACTCCGCCACGAGGCCTTCTTGACGCAGAAGCAAGCGGGTGGATGGGCGATGTAACAGAGCAGGCCTTAAGCAGCAATAAATGTCTGCAGGTTGTTGCTGCAACTAAAGCGCGATGCCGACGACTTTGGACAGTTATCCATTCTTGCCCGCGGGGCCAAATTCCTTGTAATGAGTCCTGACACAGAATTGACTTGCTTAAAGCACAGGTACGGGGACCGACATGGATTTTGCGGCAGCACGCGACACGATGATCGAAAGCCAAGTGCGTACCAATGATGTCAGCGATTTGGCACTGCAAGGTGCGATGCGGGTGGTTGAGCGTGAGACGTTCGTCGTGGCAGAAAAGCGCGCCTTCGCTTATGCCGAAGTCACCTCACCCACGCCGTCTGGCCGCTGGTTGTGGAAGCCGCGCGATTTTTCGAAATTGGCCCAAGCCGCGAACGTCATGGCAGGTGAGCGGGTTTTGGTGATCGGTGGCGCGGGTGGTTATAGCGCGGCTGTTTTCGCAGCTCTGGGCTGTACTGTCACCATTTTGGATGAAGTGGCCGTTGATTTGCCGGGCGTAGACAGCTCGGTGGGTGCTCTGGCCAATCCCCCAGCCGGTCCGTTCGACGTGGTGTTCGTGGATGGCGGGGTTGAGACGTTCCCAGATGCTTGGACAAAAGTTTTGGCAGAGCAGGGCCGCTTGTGCGTCGTTGTGCTGAAAGGTCCAATGGGCACAGCCAATATATTCACCAAGAGCGGCACAAGTGTCGCTGGACGCGTTGTTTTCGACGCAACTGTTCCTCAATTGCCGGGCTTTTCAGTCGCACCAGCATTTGCCTTTTAACGAATTGTTGTCAGATTCGGGGCATCGCTAGACTTTGATTGGCAATCCAAGTTAGCTTACTGAACTTCATGTGCGATTCGCACACCATGGGGATATTATGAGCGCCGCAGACGCACAAGCCGAACCGACTATGGAAGAAATCCTGGCCTCGATCCGCCGGATTATTTCAGAAGATGACACTGGGGCCCCAGCTAATGCCGCACCTGCGGCTGCGGCTGAACCGGATTTCGGCGACGAAGTTCTGGAATTGAACGAGCCTGTCATGGACTTGCCGGAAACGGTCTCGCCAGACTTTGATTTTGACGCGTTGCCCGTTGATGATGAGCCGGAAGTCGCGCTCGAAGAGATCATCGTCGAAGATCGTTGGGAAGAGCCAGAACCTGCACCAGCGCCTGTTCCCGCTCCAGCCCCTGCGCCTGCACCCGTCGCCGCCGCACCTGTCTATGCGCCAGAGCCTGCGCCAACACCCTTCCCATTTGACCAAGGTTTGGTGAGTGATCCAATTGCAGACCGGGCCTCGTCCGTGTTCCAAAAGTTGGCCCCTAACACCACGCTGCCGGGCATGTTTATCTCTGGCAATACAGTGGAAGCCATGGTGGGCGAGTTGATCAAGCCGATGTTGAAAGACTGGCTTGACGCGAATCTGCCTCGCATTGTGGAAGAAAAAGTCGAAGCCGAAGTCGCACGGATCGCCCGTCGCTCCTTCTAAGACTGCGCTTTGCGCCCACAGGGCTACTTCCAACAGCAGAAAGTCTTCAAAAGAACGGCGTTGGCATGGTATGCCAACGTCGCTTTTGGTTGGTGCCAATGGGGCTAATCCCCGTCGCCCAAACCACATTTACTCGGGACTCACATGTTAGAAAGTCATTTCTCCGCTCAAGCCGCTGAGCCTCGTCTATATGCGGCATGGGAACAATCGGGCGCGTTTAAGCCAAAGGCCGACCCAGATTCTGAAACTTTCTCCATCGTTATTCCGCCACCAAATGTGACGGGGTCGCTGCACATTGGCCATGCGCTCAATTGTACGCTGCAAGACATTCTCTGCCGGTTTGAGCGCATGCGTGGCAAGTCCGTTCTGTGGCAACCCGGCCTCGATCATGCCGGCATCGCCACGCAAATGGTGGTGGAGCGCCAGATGGCGCAATCGGGCACCAACGAAAACCGTCGTACTCTGGGGCGCGAAAAATTCCTAGAGCGCGTCTGGTCGTGGAAGTCGGAAAGCGGTGGGACGATCACCACTCAGCTCAAACGCTTAGGCGCGTCATGTGATTGGAGTCGCGAGCGCTTCACCATGGACGACGGCTTATCGGCCGCTGTTCGCAAAGTCTTTGTCCAGCTCCACAAAGAAGGCCTGATCTATCGCGACAAGCGTTTGGTGAATTGGGATCCGCACTTTGAAACCGCCGTCTCGGATCTTGAAGTGATCAATGAAGAGCGGGCAGGCCATTTCTGGCACTTTAAATATCCGCTCGAAAATGGCGAAACCTATGAATTCCCCATCGCCTTTGACGAGGAGGGTGAGCCCACGGAATTTGAAACCCGCGACTATATCTCCATCGCCACGACACGTCCCGAGACCATGTTGGGCGATGGCGCGGTTGCGGTTCACCCCAGCGACAAGCGCTATGCGGCTATCGTCGGCAAGCGCTGCCTTTTGCCGCTGGCGGATCGTCTGATCCCGATCATCGCGGATGAATATCCCGATCCAGACTTTGGCTCGGGTGCGGTGAAGATTACCGGCGCGCATGACTTCAACGATTATAAGGTCGCCCGCCGCCACAATATTGAGATGTTCGTCCTTTTGGATACCAAGGGGCGGATGCTGGACGCTGATTATATCCCCGAAGCCTATCGCGGCCTCGACCGGTTTGACGCGCGCAAGCAAGTGGTTGCCGATATTGATGCGCGCGGCTTGATGCTGAAGGTTGAAGACAAGCTGATCACCCAGCCTTTGGGTGAGCGGTCGGACGTTGTGATTGAGCCGATGTTGACCGACCAATGGTATGTCGATGCGGCCAAGCTGGCGGTCAATGCGCTCAAGGCGGTGGAAAGCGGCGAGACCAAGTTCGTCCCCGAAAGCTGGACGGCGACCTATTATCAATGGATGCGCAATATCGAGCCGTGGTGCGTGTCGCGCCAACTCTGGTGGGGCCATCGGATCCCGGCTTGGTATGATGAAGAAGGCCAAATCTTCGTTGAAGAGACCGAAGCCGAAGCGTTGGCGGCAGCGAAAGCCAAGCACGGCCGGGATGTGATTTTGGTTCAGGACGAAGACGTCTTGGATACGTGGTTCTCCTCCGGGCTTTGGCCATTTTCGACCTTGGGCTGGCCAGAAGCCACGCCTGAGATGGCGCGCTTTTATCCGACCAGCACCTTGGTCACGATGTTTGACATCATCTTCTTCTGGGTTGCCCGGATGATGATGTTTGGCTGCCACTTCACCGGAAAAGCACCCTTCTCCACCGTGGTAATTCATTCCCGCGTGGTCGATGAGCACGGTAAGAAAATGTCGAAGTCCAAGGGTAATATCATCGACCCAACGGTCTTGATCGACACCTATGGCGCAGACGCGCTGCGCTTTACCTTGGCGATTGCCGCAGGCCCCGGTCGTGACATCCGCATGAGTGACAAGCGGGTTGAAGGTTACCGGAACTTCGGTACGAAATTGTGGAACGCTGCCCGCTTTGCCCAGATGAATGAGTGCACCTTGTGGGAGGCATTTGATCCCAGCACGGTAAAGCACACGCTCAACCGCTGGATCGTGTCGGAATTGACCAAGACCGCCAATGGCGTGGAAGCCGCCCTCTCGACCCATCGGTTCGATGAAGCTGCCCAGACCTCTTATGCCTTTGTGTGGGGCGTGTTCTGCGACCTCTATCTTGAGCTCGTCAAACCGCTTCTGAACGGGGAAGATGAAGAAGCCAAGGCCGAGACGCGCCGGACGGTTGCGTGGGTCCTCGATCAGATTTTGAAAATCCTTCATCCCTTCATGCCGTTCGTGACGGAAGAATTGTGGGACAAGACCGCCGAATTTGGCCCCAAGCGCACCAGCTTTTTGATCAATGAATCCTGGCCTAAGCTGGATGCCAGCTTGATTGATGAGGCCGCTGCCGCCGAAGTGGGTTGGGTGGTTGATCTGGTAACGGGCCTGCGGTCCTTGCGCAGCGAAACCAATGTGCCTGCAGGCGCTAAGGTTCCGGCTCTGTTGATTGGGGCGTCGAAAGAGACCGCACAACGCCTTGAGCGCTATCAGGCCGAAATCGACCGGTTGGCACGCTTGGAATATTCCGTGGTGGCCGAAGCCGCCCCTGCTGGCAGCGTGACCTTTGTGTTGGGTGAAGCCATTGTTGCCATTCCTTTGGCGGGCGTGATGGATATTGGGGCGGAAAAGGCCCGTCTCGCCAAAGAGATTGCGCGCTGCACCAAGGAAATCGAGACGGTGTCACGCAAGCTCGACAACCCAGGCTTTGTTGCCAAAGCACCCGCCGAAGTGATCGACGAACAGCGTGAGCGGCGCGCCACCTATGAAGCTGAGAAGCAGAAATATGAAGCAGCTTTGACCCGTCTGGGCTAAGCGCCTTTGTTCAGTCTAAAGAACAAGCCCGCCGAAACGCGGGCTTGTTTGCGTTTTGATGTGTAATCGCCTGACTTAAACGGCGTCTCCCCCCTAGCATCGTGCGCTAAACGCGCTATCAATTCATCGATAATGCAGAGCCTGAACAGGCACGAACTCAGGGAACGTCCACATGGATTTCAATTTTACCGACGAACAAAACATGCTGCGGGACTCGATCGCAAAGCTGGTCCAGCAAAAGTATGATTTCGACACACGTCGCAAGGCCATTCATTCGGAAGCTGGCTGGCGGCCTGAGATCTGGGCAGAAATGGCTGAGATGGGTCTGATGATGGCCCCCTTGCCAGAGTCCATGGGTGGCCTTGGCGGTGGTGCGATCGACACGCTCGTCATCATGGAAGAATTCGGCAAGGGCTTGGTCGTAGAGCCCTTCATCCCGTCAGTTGTCGCCAGCGGCAATTTGTTGCGCATTGCAGGCTCTGCCGCCCAGCAAGAAGAACATGGCGGCCGCATCACTACGGGTGAGGGGATTTATGCCCTCGCCACCAGCGAGCCTAAGAGCCGCTATGATCTGGCCGATGTGTCGACCACCGCGAAAAAAGATGGCTCGGGCTACATTTTGAACGGCCATAAGTCGGTCGTCATTGGCGCGCCACAAGCCGACACGCTGATTGTTATCGCCCGTACGGCAGGTGGCCAGCGTGAGCGGGCAGGCTTGACCGCCTTCTTGGTGTCCAAGACTGCAGCCGGGGTTTCGACCAAGGATTACCCAACCGTCGACGGCCTGCGTGCCAGCGACGTCTATCTGGAAAATGTTTCGGTTGGCGCAGATGCCGTCATCGGCCCAGTCGACGGCATCTTGCCAGCGCTGGAAGAGACCCAAGACAATGTCATCGCTGCTTTGTGCGCCGAGGCAGTCGGCGGCATGCGCGTCGCCCATGCGATGACGGTCGATTATGCCCGCCAGCGCAAGCAGTTTGGCGTCGCCATTGGCTCGTTCCAAGTGCTGCAGCACCGCATGGTCGACATGTTCATGTGGACCGAGCAATCAACCTCCATGGCCTATCTCGCAGCCATCCGTTGCGGCGAAGATGATGTGCTTGAGCGGGCGAAAGCTTGTGCTGGGGCCAAGACCCAAATCGGTCGCGGTGGACGCTTTGTCGGCCAGAAAGCCATTCATATATTTGGCGGTATGGGCATGACGGACGAATTGGCCATCGGCCATTACTTCAAGCGCTTGACCATGATCGACACCCAAGCCGGCAGCGCCGACTGGCATTTGAAGCGCTATGCCGCTTTGAGCGCCGGGGAAAAGGCTGCGGCTTAAGCTGCGGCTTCGTCAAGCAAACACTTACGCAAAGGCCAGCCCAAAAGGCTGGCCTTTTTGCTGGGTGATCGCGCGTGCAAACCCATCTCAGTCGCCACTTTGGCTCTGTCTCGACGCTAGCTCGCGGAGGTTATTTTCATGATCTTCGCGCTTGAGGCGATAGGTCGACATGATTGCCAACATGGTCAACCACAGGAATAGGATGGTTGGCACATAGTAGAGCCCGAGCCGGGTTAGGGCCTCTTCTGGTATCTGGTCTGGCTTGACGCCTGCAGGGAATTGCGCGGCTGCCAAGACAAAGCCGGCCGTGATGACACCAAGTCCTTGTACCGATTTGCGAATGAAGGTCGATGCGGCAAAGAAAATGCCTTCGGACCGCCGCCCTGTCTTAATTTCTGCGTCTTCCACCAAATCTGCCAGCATGGATGCCGACAGGATTTGGAAGCAAATGATTAGCCCAGTATCGACCATATTGGCGAGCATGACGATCCAGAACAGGCTGGGGTCGCCATTTTCTGGCATGACTCCCAAAAGACGCAGCACGATGGGTAATGGTGCCCCCAAAAAGGCAACCAAGCCGATAATCATGGCACCCTGTTTCTTGCCGATGGACTTGGTCACAATCGGGGCCATAACAGCCCCGAGGATCGCGGAGACAAAGACACTGATGGTCAATAGTCCTGTCTGTTGGGGCGTAAACCCCCAAAAGAAGGAGGTGAAGTAAAAGGTCATGGACGCGGAGAGCCCCGACGCAATCGACCCAAAGATCGCGGCAAGAAACAAAGCAATGAACGATCGATTGGCCAAGGTTTCAAAAATCTCTTTGAACACCAAACCGATGGACAGACTGCGTTTGGGAGGGGGAGCCTTGAGATGAGAAATGCGTCGGTGGGTTCCCAGCGAAGAGACCATAATGGCTACAAAAATCAAACCAGAAGCGATCAAGCCATAGGTCGAATAGGCATCCTTATTGAACTGGCCGTTTGGGATCGTGGGGGTCACAAACGCGGGAAACAGCACCACAAACATAATTACGGCCATCAAATTGCCGCCGGTCCAGCCAAAGAAAAAGCGGAGGCTGAGAAGTCCGCTGCGTTGGTCGTAATTGTCGCTTAACTCAGGGGCCAAGGCGGAACTGGGTGTTTCATAGAAAGTGATGCACGTTCTGATCAAAACAGAGATCACCAGCACATACCAAAACAAGGCCATATCCGACCAACCCTCCGGTGGGTTCCATAGAAGGAAGAAGGATGCCGCAACCGGAAGCGCTGATGCATACATGAACGGATGGCGACGACCCCATTTAGATCTAAAATTATCCGACCAATAGCCAACAATTGGATCGCTGAGCGCATCCAGGAACAAGGCAATCGTCATGGCAAGCCCGATAAGCCGCGCATCTACGCCCAGAACTTGACTATAAAAAATCAATAAAAAGAAGCCAAACCCATTGTCCTTTACACCATAGGCAATGGCACCAAAGCCATAGGAAATTTTGGTGGCCAAACTGGGTGGTTGGACACTCCCCTTCGTGTTTGTGGTGTCTGATGGAGAAATTATCCCGTCTGTCATGGCCGCCCCCGCGATTTGCGCCTGCTTCTGATCTGAAATCGTGGGCGCTTTTGATGGAATGTGGGCGCGTTTCTGGGCTTTGTAAATTCAGAAGCTTTAGATAGTTGGTTTTCGGCGGGTGCGACATCAGACTCCCGTCATTGTATTTTGACCTTCCCGCCTGAGTCCCTGTAGGAGAGGGACAAGCTTGTTCTGCGTAGAATGACTAAGGGGTATCACATGGAATTCGATCAGGTTGTTCTGGGGCGTCGCAGTATTCGTGGGTATAAGCCGGATCCTGTGCCGAAAGCCTTGATTGAGGAAATTCTGGCGCTGGCCATGCGCGCGCCATCTTCGATGAACACCCAGCCTTGGAATTTCTATGTGCTAACCGGTGAGCCCTTGGACCGCATTCGCGCGGGCAATACAGAGCGTAATCTGGCAGGTGTGCCGCACTCGCGCGAGTTTCGTATTGGCCAAGCCTTTGCAGGCATACACCGCGACCGCCAAGTTGGCGTCGCCAAGCAATTGTTTGCCGCTATGGGTATCGCGCGCGAAGACCAAGTGATGCGGCAAGATTGGGTACTGCGCGGCTTCCGCCAGTTTGATGCGCCGGTTTGTATTATCATCACCTATGACAAGGTCCTCGACGGCAGTGACGACACCCCGTTTGACTGCGGGGCCGTGGCAACGGCCTTGGTCAACGCGGCTTGGTCGCGCGGGCTTGGCACCGTGATCAATAGCCAAGGCATCATGCAATCGCCCGTCGTGCGTGAGCATGCGGGCATCGCCGACGATCAGGTCATTATGAAGTCAATCGCGCTCGGCTGGCCCGACGAGAGCTTCCCTGCCAATGCGGTTGTCTCCGAGCGCAAGAGCGTGGCCGATGCCACCACCTTTGTTGGCTTCGATAGCTAAGCGGTTAAACTTACTCAGTTTTCCTTTGTACAGCGCGCGGGGCTCGGTGGATTGCCACATTCGCTAGTAAGGTTCTTCCAGCCTACGCATTGACCTGTGCGCTTAGACCGCCAGACAGGGCCCCCGCGGCAGCCGCAACCGCTGCACCGCCCGACGCTAAAGTCTGAGGCATAGATGATCCCGCCCTTAAGCGGCGAAGGCAGAAGCTGAACCGGCGAGGATTGGAGTTGCGCTGGTGCGCAAACCATGATGAGGGCGACGACAAGCGTTTTGTAATGTGCGGTGTTCATGTTATTACCTAAAGTTAGTATGAAGAACAATACAACTAAAATTATTTTGTGTCTAGCCGCGTTGGGTGGCCTAATCGGGCTTGCCATGGCGGCTGGTGCAACTGCCTCGACGGGTGTGGTGCAGGGCCGGGCCTCGGTCATTGACGGCGATACGTTGGAAGTCCGTGGCGAACGCATTCGCCTGTTTGGCATTGATGCCCCCGAATCCGCACAAACCTGCTTAGGAGCAGATGGGAAAGCCTATCGCTGTGGCCAGCGCGCGGCCTTTGCCCTGTCAGATAAAGTGGGTGCGCGCCCGGTATCGTGTCAGCCGACCGGCAAAGACCGCTACGGTCGCATCGTGGCGCGCTGCTCGCTGGCCGGTGAGGACTTACAAGCCTGGATGGTGCGCAATGGCCACGCACTCGCCTTCCTGCGTTATTCGAAAGCCTATCGCTCTCAAGAAGCCGAAGCCAAGGCGACGGGCGCGGGCATGTGGTCAGGTAGTTTCGAGGCCCCGTGGGACTGGCGGCGCAGACCAAAATCCTAAAAGGGTGAGGGGCTTAAAGGGCTAAGACGTGCACAGGTCCCGCACGCCCGCTTCAATCATCGGCCCGCGCTCTTGATGCTTGGCAAAAGCGCCAGCAGACGGCACTTCCTTGATCCGCTTGTTCGAACCCTCTGCGGCCAACGCCAAACCCGTGCGCGAGTAAGACCTGAAATCATAATCGGCCGCCATGGCGCGAATGGCGCGGCAATTGGGCGAGTTATATTGGGGGTCTTCCGGATTTGGTACCGAGCCCCACAGGCCAGAGGGTGACACACAGGCGCTGAGGAGGCACGCGCTGAGAAGTAAGGGCAAACAAATGATCGCTTTTTTCACGCGCTTAACCCTTCGCTCGGTGACAAGGCATTCCCATCATAAGTATCTGTCGAGGATTGACAACCACATTTCTTGGCCGCTGTTACATCTGAACAAAAGTAAGATGAAAGCGGGAAGAACGTGACTCTCAAACTGGCCGGTGCCATCAGCCTGATCTTGCTAGTCGGCCTCGCCTTTTGGCTATGGACGCCGGATCGGTCACGGGCAGAGCTTGAAGCGCGCTATCTCAACAGCCCCAGCGATCTCGTCGATCTGGGCGGAATTCGCCTGCATGTGCGCGACACCGGCCCCAAAAATGCGCCAACCCTCATTTTCCTGCACGGCTTTGGCTCTAGCTTACAGACGTGGGACGGCTGGGCGGTGCCGCTAGAGCGCGATTATCGCGTCGTGCGCTTAGACTTGCCCGGCGCGGGCCTATCCGACCCCGACCTGACGGGTGACTATACTGATGCCCGCACGCACGCTCTGATATTGAAGCTGATGGATAGACTGGGCATTCAAAAGGCCGTCCTTATCGGTAATTCCCTAGGCGGCAGGCTTGCTTGGACCTTTGCCGCCAAGCATCCAGATCGTGTGACCAAGCTTGTCCTAATCTCGCCAGATGGCTTTGCCAGCCCCGGCTTCGCCTATGGCCAGAAGGCCGAGGTGCCCGCCTTCTTGTCCGTCATGACCTTTGTGCTGCCCAGGGCGCTCTATCGGCCCAATATTGAAGCTGCCTATGCCGACCCCACGCGCCTGACAAAGGCCGTCTTCGACCGCTATTATGACCTGACTCTGGCCCCGGGTAGTCGGGAAGCCATGCTTGCCCGGATGCAACAAACCGTCTTGGTCGACCCTCGTCTAATCCTGCCCACAATCACCCAGCCCGTCTTACTACTCTGGGGCCAGAAAGACGCTCTGATCCCGGTGGCCAATGCGCAAGATTATCGCAAAGCCCTGGCCAATGCGTCCTTGATCACGTTCGACAATCTGGGCCATGTGCCGCATGAAGAAGACGCGGCGGAGAGCCTTTTGCCATTGCTGGCGTTTTTGGCGGGGTAGGGCGGGGCCAACGCCCGCTTGCGCAGACAGACTTATCCAGCGGCTTTGAGGCAAGCGGCGTGCGGCCTTGAGGCGTTCTAAGTGGGAGTCGAAAATGGCCGGTCCGACTCTGGTCCAACCTGCCAGACCACCCCAACTACCTTGTTCTTGCACTAAAATATTTTGGACTGTCGCCATTTTTTTGGCTCTACAGGCACGAGCGGGACGATTAGCAGAACTGGAAATTCCTTCCACCTTGGATGACCAAACGTGTCTGACGAAACAGAGAGTGTGTCGATGATTGAGGCTCCAGAAACGGCGCACAATGCCCATTCCCATGGCACCGGGCATCGCTGGTTTGATATTGTGATGGCGGTTGCCATTTTGCTGGTTTCCGCAGGCTCGCTCTATGTCTCGCTCCACACCGGCCACACGATGGAGGCTTTGGTAAAGGAGAATGAGAGGTTGGTGCGCGCCCAATCCACGCCCATTTTGCAATTCAACCATGGCAATGTAACCGAGGATGGGGAGAAGGCGCTGGAGTTCGGCATTTCGAATGTCGGCACAGGTCCTGCCCGTGTCATGTGGACTGAGTTGCACTCCGAGGGAAAAACCTATCGAGAAATGTCCGACTATGTGAAAGCCTCAGGCAGTGGCCAAGTTACCTTCATCACGAGCCAAATTAATCAGAGTGTCCTGTCTCAAGGTGAAGAACGGCGCATTTTGAGGTGGAGTTATCCGAAAGACCCAGCCGCGCAAAAACGTTGGGAATTGATCAACAAAACCCGGTTCGAAGCCACCGCAAAGGCCTGCTATTGCTCTGTCTTCAACGAATGCTGGACCACCAACATGGCCGCAGACTTGCCCCAGCCTGTGAAGTCGTGTGACCGGTAAAGGGGGTATTTGGGTAAGGCGTACAGCGTCGTTAAGGCACATAACGCTCATAAAGTTCACGGCGCTTTCGAGAATTCCGGCGGCAAATTGGTCCAAATAGCGGCCACCAAGAACAGAATGACGACGACGACGCCTACTAGCGTCTGAACATCGCTATCTGGACGCTGTTTTACCATCAGAGCATAGTCTCGGTCCCAAGATGTCTTGCCCTCGCTGGTCAAAGTTTCATACGCACCCGCGAGCGTGAATAAGTTCGCGATGGGTACCATCAGGAAATACGCGCGCACATAAACGGCGAACTCGCGCTTGAGTGCGATCCACAAGCCCATGGGCCGTCCGACTACATGGGTAATGCGAATGCCGAAGATCCATTTGCCCAATGTCGTTCCGCTATAGGCCATGAATGGGATGTTGCCCAAGAAGCTAAACGCGGTTGTGAGAAGCGCCCTTGGAAAACTATAGGCTTGATCAACAAAGAATGGGGCCCAAAAGTCGGACTGATTTGGGGCCGTCGTGGTCATCAACAAGGTCCATGCGAAAACAAAGATAAATGCGTTTACATTCAGATCGATTGTGCGCGCGAAAAATCTGCGCCAAGGGTGGGGACTGGAATCCGTCCACCCGTCTCCTGGAGATGTTAAAGGCGGAACTTCGATCAAGTGCGGGAAGGCCTCAACCATCTGCTTCCCCGCTTCCTGTCCTGCCTCTCGGACAAGGGTTTCACCAGACATTTGGCCATCACGATACAAGTCGATAAGCTCGGCTTCAGACACTGGCCCCAATTCTGCTTCGCCCATCTTATAGAACCACTGATCTGCTTCGCTCATCCGCGCCCTCTCGCTATGGTTGCATAACATGCAGCGATTTAATCCCAGATGACAAGAAGTGTAGCGATTGGCTGTGCCAAAGCTGAAGAAGCCCCACCATGAATTACCAATGCAGCGCTTGTGATCTCAATTCTTAGAAGACGAAGGAAGTGGTTTAGCGTCGCATCCCGGCGCTTTAGGCCGTGTTGCGGAGTGGTTTGAACATTGGGCTGCGAAGGCCACAGACTGGATTGCGGCCATGCGTTGAAGATAGTCTGGCGGGAAGGACAAAATCCCGGTCGCTGGATCGCGCACAAGGCCTCTTTCTTCTGGTGGCAGACGATAGGCGAGCTTCATCAGGATATCGCCGCTTACCCACGGACTGGAACGGAAATAGCCGTGGCCGTTATCCAGCGCGATGTCCTCGGCGTTCGAGACATTGATGTAGGAAATCCGGTCTCTATTGTCGATCAGCAAGCGACGAAAGGCGGGGGTCAGTTCGCTCGATGTCATCATGGACCCCAGCCTTTTGTGGCCGGTGACGGCGCTGGAAACCTGCAGCGCACTGTCACGCTGAGACCCGTAAATCACCAGATGCCGCTGAGACCCAAGGATGCCGTCCGCCAAATAGGCCGCAAAAACGTCCCGGTCGATATCGCTGCTGACCAGCATGACGTTTTCAAGCTTGTGACCCAGGCGCTTGGGGTCTGTCTCGCGTCCGCGGTTAATGAGTGCGATTTGTTCCATCGCGCGAGCGACCATCCGGGTGCCGGCGCTATAGCCGAGAATATGAATCCGTTCGGCATTGGTAGAGGTTTCGACAAACTCGATCAGTTCGCGAAGATTGCGCGCCATGCCGGCAGTCGCGTCAATATCGCCAAAATAGGCGGTGCTCCTCGGTGTCGAGGGCCAGGAAAACGCAATAAACGCACCCTCATAGCCCAAGAAATGCCAAAGCTCAGAACTCACCAGCACGGGGTTTTCAAAAACGACTTTATAGCCGTGCACATAGATGAATACGTCTTTCTGCGGTGATTGGTCTAAGCGGTCATTGATCGCCTTGGCAAAGCGAGCCCGCGCAACACCAGCTTCATTGCTTGTGGTATCTTCGGTTAAAGGCGCGCTTGGGTCTAAGGCACCAAATTCCTCCACGCCCGTCACGCGCAACGGATAATGGGCCGCCTTATTCTTGAGGATCGAAATTTCCCGCGCCTTTTCCCACGTCAGGTCGCTATCGCCCACTTCTAGCTTAGCCAGTCCCACCCGCAAGGCTTGGCTGCGACCGCCACCATAAAACCCGCTCTCACTAGCCACGACCGGGGCACGATCGGTCGCATAGAGCATGCCGCCGCCCGGCAGCTCTGAAATGGGTTGGGCGTCGATGCTGGCATTGAGCTTGCCGTGATTGAGCGCCTCTGGCGCGCCGACAATTTTGAGGGCTAATGGATCGCTCGCGCAACCGGTCACAACCAGCAGCATGGCCAGCACCACACCAAGTGAAAGCACGTTTCGACTAGCAGTCATGGCACCCCGCAACCCTCAAACCCAATCATCTCAGGCATCTCTTCATCCCCGAGAAATCCCCCGTCAACTTAAGGGGTGAGACTAACATGGGATATTCAGATTGGACACGGGGGAATGGTGGTGGCGGTGCTGCGGCTTTGTATAACGTTCAAATTCCGCATTCACGGCCCTTGCTCGCGGGCTGAGGAACCGCGCACATAATTGCCTTGGACGCGTTTGGGTGCAGGTTGAGCCAGACCCAAACCGCGAGGTCGAGTGTGAGGCTAGGTGTTTGAGGCCCTAAAGGGTCAAAGTTCAGTTGATCTGAAAAATGGTGGGCGATACTGGGATTGAACCAGTGACCCCTGCAGTGTGAATGCAGTTCCCATTAGTTTGCATCGGTTTGCTGGGTGCAGTGCTTCATTGAAAAATATCGTAAAAACATAGGATAAATTGAGAACCAGTGGGGACCATATGGGGACCAGACTCAAAAGGCTTAGGAAATGGCTGCGCGCGAACCCGGCAAAAAGCTGAGATTGAACAAGAGAAATCTTGATACGCTTCTGCCTGATCCTGAAAATGACTACGTGGTGACCGACACTGAGGTCAAAGGACTTCGGGTTAGAGTGAGGACTTCAGGTCGAAAGACTTTCGAATTCCGTTACCGTGCCGCACGAGGCCAGCGCCTTTATGTCATCGGTGACCTTGGAGCGATGACAGCGGACGAAGCAACAAGAGAGGCGACACGATTGGCGGGGATCGTGGCCAGTGGAGGCGATCCTCAGGGCGACAAGTCCAACAAACGTCTAGCTGATGCTGCACGGGTCTCAGTCGCTGAAGCAGCTTCGCTCTATTTAACCCTTGGAGCGCAGGATAAGCCGGACAAGCGGGCTAGTTCTTGGGAACGTGACAGGGTTGGCCTTGAGCGTCATCTGACGCCAATCCTCG
>JAJTGP010000121.1 GCA_021299265.1 Hyphomonadaceae bacterium
CAAAATCGCAATCAACCCAAATCCATGCCCCCAGACCATCAAGCACAAACCTCCCGCGGAGCGGGTTCGTTCTTCGGCCAACATCAGTCATTTAGGCGCGTTCTTTGGAGCGATTTTGGCCCGCCGCCCGCCGCTCACAAAAGCTGGCCTAAAACTTGCTCCGCTCTCGATCCGAACGCGGAGATGTCTAATGGGAAGACGGCTCAGAGCAGATGTGGATCAGCGCCAGCTTGGTTTGTTTGGCGAGAGTTTGGCGCTCGGCCAGAAGCCAAAGGCGGTGACAGCGTTGCCCGTCGCGGCCGCCCAGTTTTCTAGACCTGATGTCTCACCGAAGCATCCTACCGCGCCGGTCAGAATAGAACCGCCCCCGCGCAAGAGCCTTGGCACCCTTCCCTCCGAAGTAGTCCGACCCGCAGAAGCAGCATTGGTTCTTTCAGTGTCATTGAGCTTGCTGAAGAAGTGGCGAGCCGAAGGTGCAGGGCCTCGCTTTGTTCGGTTAGGTGGACGGGCTATTGGCTATCGCCGTGCTGATTTATCGGACTGGATCGCCGCTCAGATCAGTTGATTTTTTTCTTTGGCGCAGAATTTTTATGCAGCTGATTGGGCGGTTGCGCGCCTACTGGCCCTCTAGATTCCCCAATCGCGAGCATTGTGGCGATGGGACATGGCGGGGCATATTTGGCTACGCTGGTGGGCGCTGGAACCCTTCGAAACAGATCGATCCATCTGTGGATATCAGGTGGATAAGTCCCGTTTTTTGGGCTTCCCGATTTTGGTGAACATGCTGGATTAGTGTGGTTTTTCTGAGTTCTCTTGGTCCTGCGAGATCGCAGTTCCGCGATGCTTGTCGAGCCTGATAGAGGATGAAACTCATGAATACCGACACACTTCTGACCGTCGAAGATGCCGCCGCCCATTTGAAGATTTCCAAGCACACGCTGAACCGCTGGCGCGTAACAGGTGAAGGCCCTCCCTTCATCAAATATGGCCCACGCTTGGTCCGTTACCTCGTCACCACGCTTGATGAATGGGCGCAGGAGCGCATGTTCGCCAATACCAGCCAATATGGGCGGTAGGCTCTTGCATTGCCAATCTTCGACAAATGCCAGAGCGTTTGGGCGCATCAAGGTAACCTTCTTAAAGGGGGCTTCGCCCACCTTGACCCGCCCATCACACTCTGGCGCATTTCTTGGTGTCGGGACGCGGGGCGCGTCCCGTCATCACGTCTCGACCTTGCCTCTGGCAGGTCGAACACAGGGCTCGCGGCATTTCGGGGCAGCGCCTATTCGGCGTTCATTTAACTTGGCTAAGTGAGCGCTCAATATGTTTCTTATATTTGGCTAGGTCGGCTTCGTTAATGTCGAAGGGAATCGCTATCGAGCCCGTTTTGATATGCTCCTGAACTTTGCCATCTGGCGCGAGTTCAAATTTCACTTGGACAAAGTCAAGACGCCGCGCGACCTTGCCATTATGGAAATCATCGGACGTTTCCTTGAAACTAATGCCCGCACCACTCGACACAAATTCATCTACGGCGATCCATCCATTGTCATCCCTATCCATAGCCTTCAGGATCTCTAAATCGCCTTCTGATGTGATCTCGCCGGAAGTTATGCGGCCATTGTTGTCGCGATCAAAAACCTGAAACAGGCTGCGACTGGCCGACGCTGGGAAGGCACCTGCAAGCGCACCCACTAGAAGCAAACCACCCAATACCCAGGGCTTCCTGCCAAATTTGAGTCTTGGTGTGGGCGCTTCCGTCGAGGGCATCACTGGGTCTGAATAATCCTTGATCAGAGTTCGGAGCACCTGGCTCACCGATTGACCATGGGCGGTAACGCGATCCAAAAACCGCACTTTCTCCCCATAAGGTAAGCGCACTTCCAGTTTCTCGGACTTCTTAGGTTGCCTCTCCATTTTTCAACTCCCCATCCCAAATCGGATACTTTTGGCACGGGATGAATGAGATGATTTTCGCCACACGGTAAAGAAAAATAGTGTCCGACAAATGTCATGCACGGGATTCATGGCCAAAGCCGGAGAGCCGAGCTTACTCAACTTCCATTCTGCCGGAGCCCTTTGCGTTCGGCCAATGTGAATCAGTCAGCTGAGACAGTGGTCAAAAGCCTCTCGCGCTTGATTCTTCTTTCAAATTCAAGTCGACTTAAGGTTTGAAGTTGTATTTGTCTGATCGAGGAAATGTCTTGAACGTGTCCCTGTCTTTAGCCGCTAGTCTGGCCGTGCTCGGAAACGTTTGCCTTGCAGGATTGGGCCAATCTCAGCCACTCCCTCCTAACTGGCAGGCTAGCTGTGGACTGCGGCCTACCTTGGAGTCTCTTGGAGTTAACCCTGCTCCGGTGAAGGCCGTTGATCGCTACACACTGACGGTATCAACTACCGCCCTCGGTACAACCGAAGTGAGGTTCAAGTCGAAAGAAAGTGGCGGCGAGTTGCTCTTCATTGGAACCCGACACATCACAGGGCCCGAGCCAGCCTTATTTGAACTGTTTTCGCAACGTTTTTCAGAATTTAACCCAACTTCTGTTTTCCTAGAAGTGGCAGATACGAGCTATATCCAAAGCTTATCGACCGATAAGGAAAGCGTCATAAAAACAAGGGGCGAACCGAGCTATCTTGGATTTATTGCACGGGAGCGCGGCGTCAGTGTTTTGCCGCTTGAGGCTTCGCCGACCTTGCTATTTTCCGACTTGCGAAAGAAGTTTAGCGCAGACCAAATCATCCTCGCAAACACTTTGGAACAAGTACAAATCAGCCGAGACAGGCAACGACTGTTCGGCGAGGCATTGGAAAGGGTCGCAAGGGCGACCATCCAAGAACAAGTGAAAATTGCGCGAGATCGGGGTGATAAGCCGACTTTGACAAACATTTATCGACTTACGCTTGCTGTTTCCAAGCTGTGGCCGGGCTTGGATTGGCGGCAGACTCCGGCTGAGTGGTCCAATCCGCTTTTTACCGATGCAGAGACTGACGGCCGATATCTAAACAGCTTACGACTACAGAACATGGAGATACGGGATCGATATAGCCTTCGGATTTTGTTGGAACGTGTCATGCGAGGAGAGCGAGTAATCGCTTTGGCAGGTCGAACCCATGCCGAAAATCACAGACTGACGCTGTCGTGTGCCATGGCACGCTGACGGAGACTGAGTGGAATGGCGAATTTGCCAGACTTTGATGGGGTTTCCGCTTTTAGGGCTAAGATTATTGTGACTAGTTTTCGACTTTTGGGGGTGCCCTCAATCGCTGCAGCAACTTTGCAAAAGTTGGCTTTTGTCCGGTTGCCAGCAGGCTTTCGCGGAACAGGCGGGCCACCAAAATGAGTTCAGCAGCGATTGCAACTGCTAGCAGAGTTCCAGCACCCACCAGCTCCCAAGTCTCGATGCCTAGTCCAAGACGAGCCAAAACAGCAAATGGTGTCCAAAGTGGTACCCAAGTCAGGACTTGGACAATGACCCCGTCATTCTCTGCGAGAATTGCCTGCAACAAAAATAAGATTGGAAGCATAATGAGCAAAAGCACTGGCATCATGTAACCTTGCGCTTCATTCATTGAATCCACCATTGAACCGATCGCAACAAAGATTGCAGATACTCCAATATAGCCAGCGACGAAAAAGAAGATGATCGCCGCAATAATGCCTGGCGAAGAGATCGGCTCCAAAGCCGGGCGGATCATGTCGGATATCGCGCCGTGGGTCGCGAATGCCGCAATGCCTGCGCAGCCCGCCCAAACAGAGATCATCATCAATCCTACGCTCATGCTTCCCAGAAGCTTGCCATACATGAGTTCTTCGGGGCTGATGCAGGCGAGCAAACTCTCGATCAGTTTGTTCGACCGCTCTTCAACAGAGCCTTGTAGCATCCAACTGCCGGACAGCATCAGACTCATCAACAATATGTAAGCCAGTGCCAAAGGCACGATTGAACGAACCATGAGTGTTTCACTCGCCCCCCCTCCTGGCGGCGGCGTATCAATCGCAATAGTCGGGGTAATGTTCTGGACGAGCGCCGCGCGTGCGCCGGTAACCCCGGACTCGGCAAGCAGGCGCGTGCGAAGGTCAATAGTCAGCACCTCCTGCAACTTCGCCACAAAACGCCTAGGTACATCATCGTTCGCGAAGACCTTAATCCCAAGATCAGCAGGAAAATCATTGGGAATCAATACAATGATCTCAGGGTTCTTGTCTTCCGGATCATTGGCAAAAAGGGTGCGAGCCGTTTGCTCAAATGCTTTGCCTTGGGCGGCCAATAGAGCGGATGGGGGGACAAGAAACGTATACTCGTGCTGTGGAATTTCGAATCTGGGGGTACCTTCCGGCCGCACTGCCTCAATCTTACTCAAAGCACCATCAATGCCACCGCTTGCTTCGAATGCTGCTGCATCTGCAGGAGTGTACCAACGGTCATGAGCAGACCAAGGGGCGTCAGGGTCTGCTTTCTGTAGTCCAAAGCGTTGCACATAGTCCGACAGTTCCCTGAGGAGATATTGTGTCTCATCGAACTGGAACCGGGCTTCCAGAGCCTTGCCGCTGTCCCCGCCCGAACGGTCAACGACGCTCACCCGCGTGGGTTCATGGTTTTCGAGATTGCTTCCAAGAAGCGGGCCCAGCGCCAACGCAGCCGGCAAAATCAGGAGTGTCAACCAGAAGCTCTTCAGCTTCAGAATTTCAAGCATCTCTCGCTTAGCGACAAGAAGGATATTGGCTAAAGTCATGGCTTGATGTCCTCAGCACCTACAAGCTGGACAAAGACCTCATGAAGGTTGGCTTGCAGAAGATCCCAGTGACGCAAGGCGATTCCGTTCGTAGAGCAGTGTTCAAGCACTTGGCTCGGATCCACGCCCGGCTCGAGCTTCAGTGACCATTCGCGCCACTCCGGGTCCTCTGTCGGCGAAGATTGGCCTTCGGCTACGCCAGGGAGACTGGAAAGATCAAACCTCGAGATTGCCGTCAATCTGGTAGGCAGTTGCGCGCGAGCCTCTTTCAGTGTCCCTTCGAACCGCTTGCGGCCCTTCTTCAGTAGAAGGAGCCGGTCGCATAGCCGCTCGGCATGTTGCATGACGTGAGTCGAGAAGATGACCGCTGCGCCTCTATCAGATGCCCGCCGTATCTCGTTCTCAAGGAGGCCTTGGTTAACAGGATCGAGGCCTGAAAAAGGCTCATCTAGCATGAGAATCTCTGGTTCATTCACGAGCGCTGTGGCTAATTGGACTTTTTGGGCCATGCCCTTTGACAAATCGCTAATCCTGCTCTTGGCTCTATCGCGAAGATCGAAGCGTTCTAACAAATCAAGCCCGCGACTTTTTGCCAGCGCCTTGTCCATGCCTTTGAGCCTGCCAAAATAGACGATTGTCTCAATCGCGCTCATGCCCGCATAAAGCCCTCTTTCTTCGGGCAAAAAGCCAATTGATGCAGCGGTTCGCCGACTTGGTGCCGAGCCTAGAAGGCTTATTGAACCTGATGTTGGTCGGACGATGTCAAGCACCATGCGCAAGGTTGTGGTTTTCCCTGCACCGTTGCCTCCTAGAAATCCGAATATCTCGCCGGGCGCGACCGAAAACGACAGATCGTCTACCGCCAGTAATGCGTCAAAGCGTTTTACGAGATTGTGGGTCTCAAGGACAAACATTTTTTGCGGATCCTATTGTCCGGGCTGAACTCGCCCCAAAAAAAAGGGGCGCTTGCTATTGGCAATTCGACAAAAACTGTACTCGACCATATGTTTCAAACGACTATTCTACAAGTCCTGATTGATAGAAGAGATCTCGTGATCCCCAAAAAATTCTTCATTCTATTCCAAGTCACTATTCGCTTTGCCTCCCGATTGAGAGCTCAGAAGGGATCAGACCACTATGAACCTACTCCGCGGGCACTGAGTAAGTGTATGGGGTTCCGACTGAAAACACGCCATCATAACCGGACATATTGGTTGGGAAGGCGCGGACACCGCGCTTTGGCGGCTCTGTTGTCCCGGGCAACGGTTGAACTCCACAGCCATCTTGCCGACATTGCCACGCTTCACCTGCTATGGCGGACGAGACCAATGAAAATGTTTTCAGATCGCTCAGTAAACTGGCGGCGGGAACGACCTTTAATCCACCAACATCAGAAATCCGACGAGAATGGAAGTTTCCAACCAAGGCAATATTTTTTACCCTGCGGTCTGTCGCAACCGCAGCCCTGATGTTTCGGGCCATATCAGCTTCATACTCAGACTGGTCAAAATCTTGCTCGTTCGGATCAGGGGCGAAGAAAATCACTGAAATTTTTCTGCCTTTCCTTCGAAGCTGTCGCGCCTGATCTATTAATTCAAACATTGCGACGCTGGTGCGGCCGTCGTGCTGTTGATCTTTTGGCCTGAAGACCGCATCGATAAAGCGCCGTTTATCGGCAGCGCTCCCACGTGAGTCCAAGAACCTCGTCAAATCACGTTGCTGGTCTGAGTTAAACTCAAGCAGGAGGTTCACTTCAGCGGTCGAACTCAAGGCGCAAACGATCTCGGCAACAAACAATGGAATTTCATTTGTGCCATGTTGCTCACCAAAGATGATTAGGTCGGTTGAATCAAATGCCGGGATAAGTTCAATTCCATTCGAACCGCAGATTGTATGATTTAATGGGGCATTAGGCCGTGCTGCATCTAGCTGCGCTGCACATGCGCCTAACAAGGTTATTGAAAGCGCGACCGGTAACGCTGCAAGGATCGGTTTCATTAGAAATGCCATTCAGGTTCTTTCAATCAGTAAGGGCAATATTTTCAAAAGCAGTAGAAATCGGTTTCGGTAGATGTTCAGGGCCATAAGAATGGTCTGCTTGGGACAGACAGAGGTGTAAGCAAATGGCCAATCCGCTTGGCCAGCAATGCCAAGTGTTCGGGCAAGACAGCCAGGGAGTATGGTCACATGAGACATATACACAGCGTGCAAACAAATCGCTTGCTGATTGCAAGGACAATTGACCACATCTTGCAAGATGAGTTGGCCAGCGATTGCACCGCAAAGGCGTCGTGATGGCGTTCTTGTTGGTTTGAACGCTCAAAAATCAACGACGCTATGCCAATTCAAGACAGCCTGATTTTGGCAATAGCTGCCCGATTGCGGCTGGTCCGCTTAGTGGAGCTTGGGCGTCGAAAGCTGCCATTCAAAAGCCAACAGACTCTCGAATGGATCGCGAGAGCTTTGCGGCGGGGTCAGGACTAAAATTGTAGAGCGGTGCGCGCCGAGCAAGATAAGAAAAGTGCTACTCGGCGCATCGACAGGATTCGGGAAACGGCGGAAGATTCCGTCCGGAAGGCCTACCATAGTGAATTGACCGCTTCCAGCATCACTTGTTATATTCAACGCATGCGAAACTGGGCAGCGTGGGTTTGAGCAAAGAGGGATTCAAAACCATGAGTTCTAGCGTTACGGCGACGCCTTGGCGAATTGTCTCCAGTCGGGCGACTTTCAAAGACCAATGGATATCGATTCGTACAGACGAAGTAGTGAACGGATGTGGCGTTCTCATTCCCGACTATCATGTGCTTGAGTATCCTGATTGGGTTAATGTCATTCCAGTGTTGGCGGACGGTCGTGTTCTCCTTGCTCGTGAATATCGCCACGGTGTAGGTCAAGTCGTGCTTGGCTTGATCAGCGGAGGTTTGACTGTAGACGATGCCAATGAACCAGAAATCGCAGCTCGTCGTGAACTCCTAGAGGAGACCGGGCATACAGCGGATCAATTACAACTCGCGCTTACTTCTTTTCCTAACGCTGCCAGTCACAACAATCGAGTTTTCAGTTTTGTGGCCCAGGGCCTTAGTTTTAGAACGGCACCTGTTTTTGAGGTCGGCGAAGCGGTTGAACTAACAGCAGCCACGCCGAAAGCGCTTATAGAGGCGATACAGAGTGGCCAGGTCGTGATGCAGGCAATGCATGTCGCTGCTCTGTATTCGGCTCAATGTATTGGTGCTTTGAAGCCTTTAGAGTCGACTTTGAAACGCGTCATGGAGCCCTCTAGCCAATGGCCAGATGCGCTTCAAATTAGCCAATCAACTGCGTCATAGCCAGGCGCTCCGCGCGTGGCATGGACCAGCCCCTAAAAATCCAGCTGGAAGTTTGAAGTCTTTCAGATCAAAGTGACATTCACCCTTTCTTGGACCACATAACTGTCTGCTGCCGCGCAACCGCTAACTCGCCTTCATCGGCACCCCTTGGCGGATATTGTTGAAAAACTCGAAGTTTAGACGAGATTGGGTGCCCAGGCCGTGCGGTTGGTTTGCGATTGCTGGTCGATTTTCGCTTGAAGGTCGGTGGAGTTCCTCTTTTGAGGTAGATTAGGCGGCAAAGGCTGGTCGTCTATGTGGATTTGGTCGCAGTTTGGCTAGTTTTCGCAGGTTTTGGGCTGTGGCTGCGAGTAGGAACTCGTCTCTGGCTCCGTTTGGGCCTCGTAATCTTAGCCTGCCCATTTTGAGAATACGCTTGAGGTGAGCAAAGAGCATCTCGACTTTCTTCCGGCGATCACGTGATCTGGCATAGGCAGGCGTGGTTGCGATGAGGCGGGCGACATCGCGGGAGTCTTCGTTGAGGTCGCGGGGGATTTTTCGAACTGTGGCTTTGGGACAGCATTGTTCTTTGAGCGGGCAGACACGGCAGTCCTTTGTGCTCGCTCGATATAGCCTTTGGCCGGCTTTGGTGATGCCCGATCGTGGCGTTTGGTAAGTGCGATGGAACTGCACCAACTCTTTGCCAGCGGGACAGGTATAGCGGTCTCTTTCGGCCTCCCAAGTAAAGTCAGATCGCGAGAATGTTCCGTCTGTTCGTATAGACTGGTCAAAGACAGGAATATGGGGTGCGATATCGCGCTCTTTCACCAACCAAGCTAGGTTATGAGCTGAGCCATAAGCGCTATCGGCTGCCAGATAACTTGGCTTTAGGCCAAATCGAGCTTCGGTACGATCAATCATCGTGCGCGATGCGCCAACTTCAGCCTGGCGAATTGCGCGTGTAGCTTCAACATCGACAATGACGCCGTGATCGGTATCGATCAAATAGTTAGTCGCATAAGCAAAGAAGGCATGACCTTTATGCGCACCAGTCCATTGTGCAGCAGGATCGGACTTTGCGACAAACTTTGGTGGAACCGGTGAGGCTGCACCAAAGGCCTCGTGATCAAGGACAGCCAGATACTCTTGGACCGCGCGTCCCGCCATATCCATGTCTTGCTCAGATCGCCATTGTTCACCCGACATGGAGCGCTGCTTGTTCGCGTCGGCCGCGATTAGACTTGCGTCAACCGCAAAGCCTTCACCACCAACAAGTCCTTCTGACAGGCAACGTGCAACCACCGTCTCAAAGAGGTGGCGCAAGACATCACTCTCGCGAAACCGACCATGGCGGTTCTTGGAGAAACTCGAGTGATCGGGAACTTTGCCGTCCAAGCCAAGCTTGCAGAACAAGCGATAGGCAAGGTTAAGGTGGACTTCCTCGCATAATCTGCGTTCTGACCTGATGCCCATCGCATATCCAATGATCAGCATCCGCATCATTAAATCTGGATCAATCGATGGCCGCCCCGTGTTGCTATAATAGGGCTTCAGGGCCGAACGAACGCTCTCAAGATCTAAATGAGCATCAATGCGCCGCAGAATATGGTCAGCTGGAACATGATCCTCAATCTGAAAGTCATAAAACAACTGGGCCGATACTTCTTGATGTCCCATCATCACCAGATCCCCCGCAAATCAATGAAACCAGTGAATCATGACCCGCAAACCCTGACAACGACGAGTTTTTCAACAATATCGGCGCAAAGCAGACTTAGGGCTGGATCTCGTAAACTTCGCCGCCACCGCTGAGCGAGACCACTGGCTTCAGCCAATCTGGAACCTTCCCTTTCATCAACTGCGCGATCAAACTGTTGGGCTCACCGGCTGCCATGATCTTATAATGCCGGGTTAAAGGACAGATATTGAGGTATTTCGGACGATGTTCTTTCAGCATCGCTCTGGCCTTTTCCGGCGTCGAGGTCAGCCATCGAATTGTCCAAAGAACGTCGTCCTTTGCGCGATGATAGCCAGCGAAGGACGTGGTATGGTGGCTCATGCGCAGTAAATATTCTGACGGTCCAAACGCCGCAATCATCGATCCCGCTGGCAGCGCCTGCACTCGGGTCAAAGCCTCGCCCTTTAGACAATAGGTCTCTACGAGTGTGCTGCTAGGCGCGCCATTTGTGACGACATTCGTGCTGGTCTTGGAATTGCCCTGAAAGATGCCGACGGCAACACTTCCCACCAAGTAGAACATCGAGATACCTGCATAAATCGCAATACGCGTGTCTGAAGTTTTTTGGGTTTCGAAAAAATAGATAATCAGCGGTATCAGCGCCAAAAGTGTCAGCAGGTTTAACATCGGCAGTCCGCGAAAATAGAGGCCACCAAATACGAGGCCGATCGCGAGCGCGCTCAATAAGGGTGCGATTGCCGTACTTTCAAAACGCTTGAGCTTAACCAAATAAAGGAAAAAGATGGCCGCAACGAGTGGGAGGATCCATTCAGTCGCAACGCTTGGAGATTCTGCGAGCATTTGCAGGGCATTCGCATTCTCGCCAATACTGCCCATCCAATATTTTAGGATCAACGGGTCTTGCAATGGGAGCGGGTTTCGGCAGGACGGAAATGTCCAGAACATCGCCGCTAAAACGCTGCCGCCACTGAGCCCGGCCGCTGCAAAGCGTTTCCAAATCTGATCAAGTTTGCCAAATGGTCCTGCGATCAGAAGGGCCACACCGCCAAATCCGAGCATGATCGCCGCCAAGGGAACCGTCCAGCTATCGCACCAGGTGGTGGTCCAAGGCTGGGGAATAAAGATTGGACCAAGGATTGTCGTCAGCGCGAGTGTGCCAATGCCCATCCCGGTCAAAAATGCTTTCTCGCGCTGGGGGTCTATCAGCCATAATATCCCGATGGCTAGGATGGTGGCCGCGACATGGGGGAGCGCATCCAAACCGACGACCAAACCTGCGATCAAACCGGCTGCGGAAATCAAGCCAGAACGAAATGTCCGCTCGCCTAAGAAGCCGCCAATAAAGACGGCAAATGCGACCAATTGCAGATTGTGGTGATCAATCCGACCCGGCGTGAATTGAGAGTTAAGGATGCCAAGGTGCAACCCGACGATCAAAACGGATAACCCAACGACTTTCGTTGATGCTTCAGGAACCAACCGTCGAGCAGCCCAAATGCAGGCCAAGAATAAAGGCAGCCGCAGCAGCAACGGGGTAACAATGACGGCTATTGTTTCCGCATTAGCCTGACCGACAAAGGGCTTGAAAGTGACAATGAAGGCCGCTGGCAAAAGATCCGCCAGTCGGGTCCAATGCATGGGGGTATAGCCCTCTAGGCCAAAACGGGCGAGCCGCACATCAAACCAAGACTGACCTGCCATCCAATCGCGCACTTGCTGCAAGCGTAGATTTGAATCAGGATCCGATGCCAATTCGATAGGCGGCATCAGAAACAGATGCATCACGTCAACAATGCCTGAGACAATTGCTGCGATTGTGGCAAGCCACAGGGCGGTTCGCATGTCAAATCGCAGTGTTGAACCCATCGACTTTGCGGCCTATCTTTGTGAGCCGAAAACCAGCTGCGATCGCATCAAGAACACGGTGGCAAAGCTAAAGCCAACGGCGGCTAGCTTTGCGACGGACGGCCCCAGATGGAGCAAATGGGTGCACACCGCGACAACGCCGCTGGTGATGGCAAGGCCGACGATGCCGGTCATGGCAAAACCCAGCGCCTCGCCTGCCGCTGCCTTGCCAACTCGTTGCGACTTAAAGACCATCGAGCGGGTAAAGATGTAACTCACCGCTAGGCCGGACAGATAGCCAATCGCTGCGGCAAGCACGGTGTTCATGCCGCCATGGATCAGCCAAGAGTAGATCCCGAAGTCTAGGCACAGTGCGAGAGCACTGACGCCAGTATAGCCAAAGAATTTTCGCAGGAAGGCGATACGCCCAGCCCAGCTGGGCGTATTCGCTTCATGTATAAGGCTAGGCTGCATCTGCCACCCGACGTGGCACCAACCGTTCGCTCGCCAAAGCTGCCTGTTCACCTTCAGTGCCAGACTCATGATATTCAGCGTCTTCGTTTACGTTCCAGATGTCATAGATTTTTTCGCCGGCTTGGATGTTTTTCACCGTCAGCATCGCTGTCATCATGGCATGATCTTGGTTGTTGTATTTGTGCATGCCATTGCGGCCAACCAAGTGCAGGTTTGGATAGCGCTCATCCAAGGAAGTCCGGACGGCCTCTACGTGCGACTTATAGGCGTCATCATAAACAGGGTAGGCTTTTTCCTGACGGACAACGCAGCCACCTGTAACCATTTCCGGCGAAGCAAGACCCAGATAAGCGAGCTCTTTCTTTGCAAGCTCAACCAGCTCCGCATCCGGCGCAGCCCACAGGCCATCGCCTTCAAAGCAGAAATACTCAAGACCCACACAAGCCATATCCGGATCTGGAACCATTTCTGGTGACCACGAACGGAAGTTCTGGATGCGGCCAACCTTCACTTTTGGATCGTGAATATAGATCCAATTGTCTGGGAACAAATCTTCCGAGCGGACCATCAGGGCAACGGTAACGAAGTCACGGAAGCGCAGCTGGGCAGCGTTTGTAATAGCAGGCGGAGCCGGTGAGATCGAAGCAACCAATTGTGGGATTGGGGCGGAGCTAATGACATGGCGTGCCCGCACGGTCTCAACATTGCCAGCGGAATCTTGACTGGTGACGATCCAAAAATCCTGCGCGGCGTCATGGCGCAAAGTCTTCAAGGTTTGGCCCATAGACAAAGTCCCACCTTGAGCCATGAACTTATCGCGCGCAGCATCCCACATCATGCCTGGGCCCAAGCGTGGATAACGGAAATTCTCCAGCAAACTCTTGACGGCCATGCCATCATTCTCGACGCGTTTGCCAAACGAGAAAGAGCGCTTCAGCGCGTCAAAGATCGCGGTCGATAAGCTCAACCCCTTAATCCGCTGCGCGGCCCAATCGGCTGAGATTTCATTGCACGGCATGCCCCATACCTTCTCGGTATAGGTCTTAAAGAAGATCGAGAAGAGTTTCTCACCAAAGGCGTTGACGACCCATTGCTCAAATGTCTTGGTATCTTTTTGAGGGAAAGCGCGGCTCTTCATATAGCTCAACACGCACTGGATAGAGCGGAAGATGCCCAAATTAGTGAGTGCTTCAAACGCCTTCAGCGGATAGCTATAGAATTTGCCATCATAAAAGATGCGCGACATGCGTGGCCGCTCAATAAAGTCATCTGGGAGAATCTCATTCCACAGTTCGGTAACTTCGCGGGATTTTGAAAAGAAACGATGGCCGCCAATATCAAAGCGATAGCCTTCAAAATTGACTGTCCGGCTGATGCCACCGACATAAGTCTCGTCTTTTTCTAGGATATGAACTTTGTGCCCATCTTTGGTCAAAAGATAGCCAGCTGTTAGCCCAGCAGGCCCGGCCCCAATGATTGCCACATCTAAAATCTGACCTGCGGTTTTGCTCGCCATACTTGACCCCGTTTTTGCGCACGGCGACCCTTTAGGCAAACCGGACGTTCCATCCGCTTGGGGTAGCAAAGATGGGTAAACAAACCGAAAACAAGTACAAAAGGTGATGATATTTGACCGATATCGGTCACCAATTCTTCTTAATTTTGAATATTGTAAGGCACTTTGCCATTAGCATTCATTTATAAGCCTAGTATGGCACACAACATACTTTAGGCAGAAGTAAGTGCCACTCTCTTGAGACACCCGTTTAGCGACACTGGTGACGCGCCCTAGAAGCGGGAAAGCCTCATGGTTCCATCCGCGCGTGATGCCAGCACAAATGCTCAGCCATAAAGGTCGAGATGAAATAATAGCTGTGGTCATAGCCGTCTTGCATCCGGATCGTCGCCTTTTGTTTGGCAGCGTCACAAGCCGCCACCAATAAATGCGTCTTGAGTTGGGATTCGAGGAATGGATCAGCCGTACCTTGGTCGACCAACAGGTCAGGCAGTCGGGCACCCGCTTCGAGCAGCGCGCAGGCATCATAGGCAAGCCACGCGCCTCGGCTCTCACCCAAATAGCCCGTCAGGGCCTTGTGTCCCCACGGGCAGTCCATCGGGGCAACAATCGGGGCAAAGGCCGATACAGAAGCAAAGCGGCCTGGATTGCGCAGCGCTATGGTTAAGGCCCCATGGCCACCCATGGAATGGCCCATAATCGCTTGCCGATCCATATCTACCGGCAAATGTTCGGCGATCAGCTCTGGCAATTCGGCTTCAAGATAGCTACGCATCTGATAGTTTTTGGCGAACGGCTTTTGCGTCGCATCGACGTAAAAGCCCGCGCCGAGCCCAAAGTCATAGGCACCTTCAGGGTCATCGGGCACCCCCTCCCCGCGTGGCGAGGTATCTGGGGCAATGAAGATCAGGCCAAGCTCAGCGCAGGCGGCACGATATTCGCCCTTTTCGGTAACATTGGCGTAGGTGCAAGTCAGCCCCGACAGGTACCAAACGACGGGCAGCTTTTGGCCCGCCTGATGATTGGGTATAAAGGCTGAAAACACCATCTCGGTGCCTGTCGTTGCGGACGGATGGCTATAAACGCGCTGCTCGCCGCCATAGGCTTTGACCGAAGAAATGATGGTTAAGCTCATACACACAGCCCCGGACTGAAATCTGATTTAAAACACGACAACACTGCGGATACTTTGCCCCGCATGCATCAAGTCAAAACCCTTGTTGATCTCATCCAACGTCAAAACATGGGTGATCATCGGATCAATCTCGATCTTCCCATTCATGTACCAATCGACGATTTTGGGTACGTCGGTGCGACCACGGGCCCCACCAAAGGCAGAGCCTTTCCACACCCGTCCAGTGACCAATTGGAAGGGACGCGTCGAAATTTCCTTGCCGGCTTCGGCCACCCCAATCACGGTGGAGACGCCCCAGCCGCGATGACACGCCTCTAAAGCTTGCCGCATCACATCGGTATTGCCAGTGCAGTCAAACGTATAGTCCGCGCCGCCATCGGTCAGCGCGACCAGATGCTGGACGATATCACCGCTGATCATGCTGGGGTTGACGAAATGGGTCATGCCGAAGCGGGCACCCCAGGCTTCCCGATCTGGATTAATGTCGACGCCGACGATCTGATCCGCACCTACCATGCGAGCGGCCTGCACCACATTGAGGCCAATGCCGCCTAGGCCAAAAACGATAACGGTTGAGCCCGGTGTGACCTTGGCCGTATGGACGACTGCACCAACGCCTGTCGTGACCCCGCACCCAATGTAACAGGTTTGCTCAAACGGCGCGTCGGTACGAATTTTGGCTACCGCAATCTCAGGCAGAATTGTGAAGTTCGAAAAGGTCGAGCATCCCATATAATGATAAATGGTCTGGCCCTTGTAGCTAAACCGGCTGGTGCCATCGGGCATCAGGCCTTGGCCCTGAGTAGCGCGGATAGCGGTGCACAAATTGGTTTTGCCAGAGAGACAGCTTTTGCACTGACGGCATTCGGGTGTGTAGAGCGGGATAACATGGTCCCCCGGTGCCACACTCGTCACACCTGCCCCGACTTCGCGCACAATCCCTGCCCCTTCGTGGCCAAGGACGGTTGGGAACTTTCCTTCGCTATCGAGACCCCCCAGCGTATAGGCGTCTGTGTGGCAAATGCCTGTTGCCATGATTTCAACCAGCACTTCGCCAGCCTTGGGCCCTTCCAGATCCAATTCTACAATTTCCAAAGGCTTACGGGCTTCAAAAGCGACGGCGGCGCGGGTCTTCATGCGTGTTAAACTCATCAAGTATGGGAAAGGTTGCACGTTTTGCGAGGGAACCATAGCAATTTTACAATTCCGAGATAAATAGCCATATTCGCAATTCATCTTTCCATATTCGGGATAATCATGAGTCAGTGGCAGGGATTGGATGAGTTTGTGGCCATCGCCACCGCAGGGTCATTTTCGGGCGGCGCTAAGCTTCTCGGCACCTCAACTACCCGCATCAGCCGGGTGATCGTGCAGCTAGAGGCGCGGTTGCAAGCGCAATTGTTTGACCGCACGACGCGCAGTGTGAAATTGACCGACACGGGTCGTGCGATCCTCGACCAGTGTCGCAGAATACTTGCCGAGCGCGACGATATTCTCGCCTCTGTTACTGCCCAAGGCGAGCCGCGCGGCGAATTGCGGGTGACGTGTTCTACCACGATGGGCGAACGCTATGTGGCGCCCTTGTTGCGGCGCTTTGCCATGCAGCACCCAGATTTGAGTGTCGACCTCGACCTCACGAACCGTGTGGTCGATCTGGTCGGCGAAGGCTATGATTTGGCCATACGCACCGGGCAAATGCCCGACTCTGGCTTGATCCGTACCCGCGTTGGATCGCGTGCGCTGCTGACCTGTGCCGCGCCTGCCTATGTCGCAGCATCTCCGCCGCTTGAGCATGTCGAACAGTTGAAGAACCATGCCTGCCTATTGGGCTCGGCCAGCAATTGGCATTTTAAAGATGCACAGGGCCAAGCCCTAGAGTTTAAGCCCAGCGGGCGGTGGCGCTGTAACAATGGCAATGGTGTTTTAGAAGCAGCCATAGCCGGGATGGGTGTGTGCCAATTGCCCGAATTTTATGTCCTGCCTGCCTTAAGGTCCGGCGAACTGGTGGAGGTCCTCGAAGCCTTCAGGCCAGCTGAGGAGCCGATCTGGGCTGTCTATCCTCAACGTCGCCATCTGTTGCCGAAGGTGCGCGGCGCAGTCAGCCTGTTAAAGCGCGACCTCGCCGCCGCGATTGCCCGGCCCTAGCCCTCGCCTCTTCAAGTCAGTCGCGACCCAGTTTCCGGATTGACGTCGCCGCCCGAGCAAAGGCAAGTTGGGTGCCATAAAAGCTTGCCGAAAAGGCAGCGTGCATTTGGGAGACACATCATGTTGGCATCAAACCGCAATTCCCGGCAGCTCTGGCTCAAGGCCAGTGCGCTCCTTAGTATGGGACTGGTTGCTTGGTCGCCCGTGGCTCAAGCCCAGACTGTCGGCGCCGCAACGCCCCAGACGATTGCCGCCAACAAGGCTTTTTCGGCTACCCTGCCTTGGAGCAACACGAGTGAGGATGAGCTGGCCAAGCGCGGCTTTGTCGCCACCTTGGACGACCCACTAATCCGTAATGCCGCTGGCAAAGTAGTTCTCGATCTCTCCGCTTATGATTTCGCCCAAGGTGCCGCACCCGACACCGCCAACCCCAGCCTGTGGCGACATGCGGCGCTTCTGCGTATGCATGGTCTCTTCAAAGTCGCCCCGAAAATCTGGCAGGTGCGCGGCTTTGATATCTCGGTCATGTCGATCATCGAAACCGATACGGGCTATATCATCATCGACCCGTTGACGGTCGCTGAAACGGCCAAGGCCGCCATGAGCCTGGTGAAAAAGCATGTCGGCGACAAACCCATTCACGCCGTGATCTACACCCATAGCCATGCTGACCATTTCGGTGGCGTGAAAGGTATTGTGAGTGAAGCCGAAGTCGCAGCCGGCAAGGTCAAAATCATCGCGCCTTCGGGCTTTATGGAACATGCGGTCAGCGAAAATCTGATTGCAGGCCCGGCCATGAGCCGCCGCGCCGTCTTCCAATTTGGCACCACTTTAGAACGCGGCCCAGCCGGTCAAGTGGGTGCCGGGATCGGGATGGAGGTCCCCGTTGGTGGGGCGCTAGGCCTCATTGCGCCAACCGACACGATAGAGCGCACTGGCCAGACCATGACGGTCGACGGCATGCGGATTGAGTTTCAGGTAACGCCGGGCACCGAGGCGCCCGCTGAAATGAACTTCTTCTTCCCAGACTTGGGCGCGCTGTGCTTGGCGGAAAATGCGAATGTCACCATGCACAATATTCTGCCGCCTCGCGGCGCTTTGGTGCGCGATTCAAAAGCGTGGGCGGATTATCTGACCGAGAGCATGAATTTATTTGGCGCGCGCACCGAGGTGATGTTTGTCTCGCACGGTTGGCCACGTTGGGGGCGGCAAGAGGTTGCGACCTATGTCGCCAATCACCGCGACGCCTATAAGTATCTGCACGATCAATCGGTGCGCTTGATGAACCAAGGCATGACCGCGACCGAGATTGCCGAAACCATCGCGCTTCCCGAGATCCTGACCCAGCAATGGTACAATCACGGCTATTACGGCACGATGAGCCACAATTCAAAAGCCGTCTATCAACGTTATCTGGGCTGGTATGATGCCAATCCGGCCAATCTCAACCCGCTGCCGCCAGAAGCTGTGGCCAAGCGCTATGTCGACGCCATGGGTGGGGCCGATAAGGCACTTGGCATTGCCAAGACTGCCTTTGATGCTGGTGATTATCGCTGGTCCGCTGAACTTGCCAGCCGCATCGTGTTTGCAGATACCACCAACAAACCCGCACGCGAGCTTTTGGCCCAATCCTTTGAGCAAATGGGCTATCAGGCCGAAAGCATGCTGTGGCGCAACATGTATCTCAATGGTGCCCAAGAAGCCCGCAAGACGCCCAGCGTACCGAACGCGGGAACCGTCGCGCCCGATATGATCAGCGCGATTTCCTCGCCGCAATTGTTCGACCTCTTGGCTATTCGCGTCGATCCGGAAAAAGCCAAGGGCAAGAATATCGCCATTGCCTTTGTGTTCCCAGACCGGAATGAGCGCTATCGTTTGGTGCTGCGCAATTCAGTGATGGTCAATGAAGGACCCAGCACCGAACCAGTCGATGCCACCGTGACCATGCCCAGGCCTGCTTTCCTCGGCATGCTATTCTCGGGCACCAGCCCTGCGAGCCTTGTGCTGCGTGGCGTCATGAAGATCGATGGCAAGACCGATGCCCTTCGCGCCTTCATGGGCAGCCTAGATACCGCCGACCCCAAACCCCCCTTCCCGATCGTCACGCCGTAAGGGGCCGGGCGGGCGGCTTTGTGCCAAGAATTGCCGCTTGAGGCGTGTCAGAAGCTACTTCAGAGCGGAAGAATCCGCAGAAAAGTGCGCGACGGACGCGGCCTTGCTCAAGTGATTTGCTTCTGGTCCAGTTCAAGTGGCTAAAGTGATGCGGCAATCTATCGCATGAGGATCCAGCAAAAGGCGTTACACGAATGGCAACGGATGCGTATGCTGCTCGCATGGACAATTTATCGAAAGATCAAGAGATTATCGCGGCGGCCATCGCGATCAATGCTCCCTTTGTTGGAAGGCTAAGGTCGAGAACGCTTGTAGGCTCCCGCTGGTTCGCGCTGATCGGGCAATTCATCACCGTTTTGGTTGTCCATTTCGGCTTTAAATTTGAACTGCCCCTTCTGGCCTGCCTTGTGACGATTGCAGCCAATATCACGCTGAACATCATCATCACGGTTGGTCTGCCGCCACAGAGATTGGTGCGACAGTGGGAGGCAGCCGCGCAATTGACTTTTGACGTGCTGCAACTGGCGCTTTTGCTCTATCTGACCGGGGGGATCGCGAACCCATTTTGCTTGTTGCTGATCGCACCAGCCACCATCGCGGCGTCCACGCTACAACCCCGTTGGACGCTTAGCATTATTGCGGTGACGATTTTGAGCGTTGGAGTCCTCGCCCTTTATTCCTATCCCTTGCCTTGGCTTCCCGCCGGCAGTTTCATGATTCCGGCCCTCTATCAGTTCGCGATGGCGTTTGCGATCATCATCGGTCTGATCTTTACCGCAAGCTATGCTTGGCGGGTCTCACTGGAAGAAAGCCAGCTTGCAGATGCCTTGATCGCGACGCAAGAAGTGCTGGCACGCGAACAAAGGCTGGCAGCTTTGGGTGGGCTTGCCGCCGCAGCCGCACATGAATTGGGTACCCCACTGGCTACCATTCAAGTCACGGCCAAGGAGATGCTGCGATCACTGCCGCCCAATAGCCTCGACATGGAGGATGCTGAACTGATCCTGTCCCAAGCTCAGCGCTGTCGGGAGATTTTGCGTAATCTGACCAATCAGAAGGAGATACCGGAATCGGTGACCGATATCCTCCCGTTTGGCCAATTGCTAGAGGAGGTCGCGGAACGACACCCTGAGCTGGGACATAAGGCTGTCCTGTTTGACATTCAGGGTCCTGAGGGCAAAAGCGAGCTAATGGTCATTCGCAAGCCTGCCATCCTCTATGGCCTCGGCAATATGTTAGAAAATGCCATCCATTATGCGAACCAGGCCGTCACGGTCTCGGCCAAATGGGATGAGCGGAGCGTGCGCGTAACCATTACGGACGACGGCCCTGGCTTTGATGAAGCTATTCTAGACCGATTGGGCGAGCCTTATGTGTCAACCAGTCTGCAGGGCTCGCCTTCCGCGAATGCCCGCGAGGGTATGGGGCTGGGCTTCTTCATTGCGAAAACCCTACTGGAGCGCTCGGGTGGGCAGGTCTCGTTTTGGAATGGCATAAGGCGCGGCGAGGGCGCAGTGGTTCAGACGATTTGGCCCTTGTCTGCGATTGCCGCGAAACCCTGACAAAACGCGCAAAAGCCCCTGCGACTTCTTGTCACTTGCGATGATGGGCGTTTGGGTTCAAAAAACGCCATGCCCACAGAAACTGTCATCGACGCACTCCCCGATCGCTCCCTCCTTGTGATGGATGATGACGCACCCCTGCGCAATCGTTTGGCCCGCGCACTGGAGAGTCGCGGCTTTTCAGTCAAAACGGCAGCGGGCGTTGAAGAGGCCATGACCATTGCCCGCAGTGATCCGCCCGCATTCGCCGTTTTGGATCTGCGCCTGGAAGATGGCTCAGGGCTTTCGGTGGTAGAAGAATTGCACGTGCGTCGCCCGGATGCGCGCGTCGTGATGCTAACTGGCTATGGCAATATCGCGACCGCTGTCGCTGCCGTGAAGGCTGGGGCCGTTGATTATCTGTCCAAGCCCGCCGATGCCGATGACGTTGTGAAGGCGCTGATGGCGCAAAGCGACCATTTGCCAGACCCCCCGGCCAACCCCATGAGTGCGGACCGCATCCGCTGGGAACATATTCAGCGTGTCTTCGAACTCTGCGGGCACAATGTCTCCGAAACCGCGCGCCGCTTAAACATGCATCGTCGAACATTACAGCGCATTTTGGCCAAGCGCGCCCCGCGTTAAAGCTTTATGCCTTGACGTCGGCATCGCGCTCCATGACGATGGGACAAAGGATCGCGCGCGCAGCGCAGAATCCAGATCATGCTCATAGGATTGTCGCCGTGGAACATCTTGACGTGCTGATCGTTGGTGCCGGAATCTCTGGTATCAGCGGCGCCTATCACTTAAAAAGCCAATGCCCCGGCAAAAGCTATGCGATCTTTGAAGGCCGTTCGGCCATTGGCGGCACGTGGGACCTATTCCGCTATCCAGGCATACGATCTGACTCGGATATGTACACCTTGGGCTTCTCGTTCAAACCCTGGACCGAAGCCAAGGCGATTGCAGACGGGCCATCGATCCTGAACTATCTGCATGAAACCGCCGACGAACATGCCATCAAGTCCAAGATTCGTTTGAACCACCGCGTGGTATCGGCTTCTTGGGATTCTGCTACCGCGCGTTGGACAATTGATTACACCTCTGGCGAGGCCCAAGAGAAAGGACAGCTGACCTGTAGCTTCCTCTATATGTGCACCGGCTATTATAATTACAGCCAAGCCCACCGCCCTGAGTTTGCAGGCGAAGAAAACTTCAAGGGCCAGATCATCCACCCGCAATTCTGGCCAGAAAATCTTGACTATCGCGGGAAGAAGATTGTCATCATCGGCAGTGGCGCAACAGCCGTCACCTTAGTACCTGCCATGTCAGACCAAGCCGCCCATGTCACCATGTTGCAAAGATCGCCCACTTATGTGGTGTCGCGGCCCGGCGAAGACGCGTTTGCCAATGGCTTGCGCAAAATTCTGCCGAGCAAGCTGGCCTATGGCCTGATCCGCTGGCGCAATGTGCTGTTCCAGATGTATTTCTATACGATGGCGCGCAAGCACCCAGCACAGGTCAAGGAACGCCTGTTGGGCCTATTGAAAGAAGAATTGCCCGCCAATTTTGACATGGCCAAGCATTTCACCCCAACCTACAACCCTTGGGACCAACGTTTGTGTTTGGTGCCAGATGCTGACCTCTTCACCGCCATCAAGGCTGGTAAGGCCAGTGTGGTGACCGACCATATTGAGCGATTTGATGACGCTGGCATTGTCTTGAAATCTGGTGAGCGGATCGATGCCGACATCATCGTGACCGCCACGGGCTTGCAGCTACAAGTCTTGAGTGGCGTGCCGTTTCAAGTGGACGGTGCCGCCGTCGATTTCTCCAAGACCTTCTCTTACAAGGGCATGATGTATAGCGGCGTGCCGAACTTGGCTTCTGCATTCGGCTATACCAACGCGTCTTGGACCCTGAAAGCCGATCTGACGGCGGAATATATGTGCCGCTTGCTCAAGCATTTGGATGCCACCGGCCAGACGACGTGCCTGCCGGAAAAAGGTAGCGAAGTCTTGGAGCCCGCACCTTGGCTGGACTTTACGTCGGGCTATGTCACCCGCGCGATGGAAAATTTCCCAAAGCAAGGCCATGTCGCACCGTGGAAAGTGCATCAGAATTATGCGCTTGATCTGATGGCGTTCCGATTTGGAAAATTGGAAGATGATGTGATGCATTTCTCCAAGCCGAAGGCGGCCTAGAGGGCCATTAGCGGCGCTTGGATGGACAGGCCCGGCCAACACCTGCCATGACGGGTCCTCCTTGGAATCCTGTTATGATTGAGCCAATTGTCGAAGCCCCTCCCCTGCCCGTCATCATCATTGGTGCTGGGCCTGCTGGCCTGTTTGCTGCGGAGCTTCTGGCAAAAGCAGGCCATAAGGTAAGCGTGTTTGACGGTATGGCCTCGGTCGGTCGGAAGTTTCTGTTAGCAGGGCGCGGCGGCCTGAACCTCACCCACAGCGAGGCGCTTGCAGAGTTCAAGCCACGTTATGGTGCGTCACAGGACTGGGCGGAGACTTGGCTGGATGCGTTTACACCCGATGGTCTAAGAACTTGGGCAGAAGGTCTAGGGCAAGCCCTGTTTGTTGGGTCTAGTGGGCGGGTGTTCCCCCGAAGCCTCAAAGCCTCACCCCTTCTCCGCGCTTGGCTCAGGCGGCTGCAGGATTTGGGCGTCACCATCACAACGGGTGCGCGCTGGACGGGTTTCTCGGACGCAGGTGCCGCACAATTTTCCCATCTGGACGGATCAACCAGTGAGCAAGTCGGAGCCGCAACCCTGTTAGCTCTAGGTGGGGCGTCTTGGCCCAAGCTTGGCGCAGATGGCGCTTGGGCCGATGTGCTTGGCAAGCTGGGCGTGGGTATTACCCCGTTGGAAGCTTCCAATGTCGGCGTACATGCCGCTTGGACGGATACACTGAAGGCAGGTTTTGGCGGTGCAATCATCAAGAATGCAGAAGTCCTTCTGGGTGATGCTCGGTCACGCGGTGACCTGGTTATCACTCATACCGGCCTCGAAGGCGGTCCCATTTACGCCTTGTCGCCTGTTCTGCGTGCGGCCCTGAAAACCGGTTCTTGTCAAATCCAGATTGATTTGCGACCGGATTTGGAGACGGAAGCACTCGCTCAGCGCCTCGTGAAAGCGAAGGCAGGCCAGTCAATCTCCACAGCGCTGAAGAGCCATCTGAAGCTGGCCCCTCCTGCCATTGCCCTGATGCGTGAAGCGACGGGCAATAAGCTGCCCACCACGGCTATGGGCCTCGCGCGCTTGATCAAGTCCGTACCGATCGAGCTAACTGGCCTTGCAGGCCTAGAGCGCGCAATTTCAACTGCTGGCGGGATCAATCAGGACGCTGTCGATGCGCACTTGATGTTAAATGCGCGCCCCGGTGTGTTCGTGGCCGGTGAAATGCTCAATTGGGATGCACCGACTGGCGGCTATCTATTGCAGGCCTGTTTCTCCAGTGCCCAACATGCCGCAAAGGGCATCGACGCTTGGGTCCTTCCCGCTGCCGATTAAAGCTGACGACCGTTCTGCCAGACCTTCACCAGATTGGCATCAGCATCTAATTGCACAAAGTCAGCCTGCGCACCAATTACCAGCTGACCAACTTGGACCTCAATGCCCATGGCCAATGCCGGAGCATGGCTGGCCATTTGTAGAGCCTCTGCCAGTTGGATCCCGGCCTGCTGCATCATGACACCAAGTGCATCATGCATCGACAAGTTAGAGCCTGCCAAGACTCCATCGGGTGTATAGCAAGTGAGCCCGCGGGCAAAAATCTTTTCACCCTTCAACTCAAACCAATCTTGGTCCGAGCCTAAGGTCGGCATGGCATCACTGACCAGAACAGTGCGCTGTGGTCCCAGCAAGCGGGCCACCAAAGCCATATTGGCTGGATGCACATGGACTCCATCCGCAATCAGACCAGAGAAAGCAGTTGGGCTCGCCAGCGCCGCACCAACCACGCCGGGGGCCCGACTGGCAAGCTGGCTCATGGCGTTAAAAATGTGGGTGAAACCCCGAAGCCCTTCCGCCTCTGCCGCGATGATTTGCTCATAGCTCGCCTCGGTATGGCCGGCAAAAACCACAGCGCCGCGACGGACAAGCTCAGCAATCGCCCCCGGTGGTGCGGTTTCAGGAGCCAAGGTGATCAGGGTCTTGCCACGCGTTAGGCTTGTCAGCAGTTCGATGGCATTCTGGTCGAGGACCTTGAACTTTGACGCATCATGCACACCCTTACGACGGGCATTTAAAAAGGGTCCTTCAAGATGAATACCCAGAATGCCTGGCACCCCAGCTTCGATGGCGGCATCAACTGCCGCGATGGCTTGGGCGACCTTGTCTAAGTCATCGGAGATCAAAGTCGGCAATAGCGAAGTCGTACCAAATTTGGCATGGGCCTTTGCGATGGTCGCAATGGTTTTAACTGTTGGCGCGTCATTGAACAAAGCACCACCACCGCCATTGACCTGAATGTCAACAAAGCCCGGTGAGAGTATGTCCCCGCTTAAATCATAGCGAGCATAGTGCGCGGGTATGGCCAAGTCGGGCCCAAGTGCTTCAATCTTGCCGCCAGACACAAGTAGAGTTTGGCCTGAAAGGATTTGCTCGCCAAGCGCAAAGCGACCGTTATGAAAAGCTACAGAGGTCATTGTGTTTCTGTGACCTTATTGAGCCAAGGCGGCGCGTCGGGGTTTCTCCCACGTGCACGGGCTAAGGCCTCTGCGCAGGCATAGAAAGACGAAACTTGGCATAATGGCGCTATGAGTGGATGAAGACCTGCTTGCGTGGGAAGGTCGATGGCACCAGGGAACGGCCCACCAGAGGCAAAGACTTTGGCATTACGGGCAGAAAACTCTTCGCTCAAGGCTGGGAAGCTTGCAGCTGCTTCATCCATTGGCGCGATCATGATCACCGGAAAACCCGCTTCGACAATTGCCATCGGCCCATGGCGGACTTCGGCTGCCGAGAATGCTTCAGCATGCAGCGCACTGGTCTCTTTCAGCTTGAGCGCCATCTCATGGGCAATCCCAAAGGTCAGACCCCGGCCGATCACAAACAGGCTTTTGGCAAGCAAAAGTGCGTCACCCAGTTTCGACCAATCACGCGCGAAAGCGTCACCGATATGATCGCCAGCTTCTTCTAATGCCGCAAGCAGCTCTGCATCTTCGCTCCACTCAGCCACCAAATGCACGATGGCAGACAAGGAAGCGATATAGGATTTCGTGGCAGCCACAGCCAGCTCAGGCCCGGCATGGAGCGGCACGAACACATCCGCCGCTTTGGCGGCAGGTGAGTTGGCATCATTGACCATCGCCACAACAAACGCCCCCGCCTCCTTTGCGAAAGCAATGGACGTCAGAATGTCCGGGCTTTTGCCAGACTGAGAAATGACGACAAACAACGCCCCATCTAGGTCGCTGAGCGGTTTGCCAAAGATTGAGGAAGTCGAGGGCGCATGCGAAGCGACCAGCACGCCAAGCCTTGTTTCAATCGCATATTTGGCAAAACCTGCTGCATGGTCGGAAGATCCCCGCGCGCACGTCAACACAAGGCGGGGCCTTTGCGCGCGTAAGCGGGCACCCAGCTCTCGCATTAGGACTTTATTCTCTTGAAATTGGTGACGAACAACCTGACCGGCATCATGTGCCTCAGACCACATCAAAGTACTGGATTGGGTCAAAGGGGCTCTCCTAAAGTGGCCAGATGTGACGTGACTCGCTGCGGGAGCCCAGTTATCTCGTAAATGGTCTTGATAAAAGTTTTTTTAAATTAAGGAGCTGTAAGTATGGCCTATTGGCTTTTGAAGAGCGAGCCCGAAAGTTTCTCGTGGGCCGACCAACTGGCACGTGGGGCGAAAGGCGAGCCTTGGACCGGGGTGCGCAACCATCAGGCCAAGAATTTTCTTAAACAAATGGCGATTGGGGACTTGGCCTTCTTTTATCATACGGGCGATGAGAAACAAATCGTTGGCGTGGTGGAAATCATTCAAACCGCCTATCCAGACCCAACAGACCCGGCTTGGTTCGCCGTCGACGTCATGGCGCGCGAGCCTCTGGCTAAGCCCATCTCACTCGCCACGATCAAGGCCGATCCAAACTTAGCGGAGCTGGCCCTAGTGAAATCGCCGCGCCTGTCCGTCCAGCCTGTATCAGACGCGCATTGGCAGTATCTTTTGGATCGGGGCTAATCGGGCTTGCCTTTGAAGATGCGCCCATAAGCTAGGAAATTGAACGTAGAGGCGACGATTGTGCCGGCTGCCATCGCCAACAGCAGAGGCAACTTCACCCAAGTAGCCCCAACAAAAACCAAGTAATTGATCAAAAGGCCGATGAGGCTTGCCGCGACATAGGCGACGACTTCCTGAACATTGGGCCAGCCTTTAGCCGAAAAGGTTGCTTGCCGGTTCAGAATAAAGGTAAAAAGTACCACCACAATCAAGGCCAATGCCCGGCTCAAATATTTGTCAAAACCGAAATGGACCATTGTAAAGACCAGCCCGGCATCCAACCCAAACGCTAAGCCGCCTACCACGACAAAGCGGAAGACGCGCGCCCACGTCGAAGACGCCGTAAAGAGATCCGATATCTTCACGCTGGAACTTTCTTACCTTATGGGCGAACATCGCGCCCAAAGACTGGGGCATCGATAACGCCCTAAACTAAACAGACTGTATCGACCGCCCATCTTCTTCATTACAGATTCAGGCTTCTGTGTCAGATGGAATTGCCACATGCGGGGTTCTGTTCACAGACAGCAGCGCACTTTATGCAGTTTTATTGCGACGTAACTCACGGTGTCTCAAGTCGATGTCTCTTGCTGAATCTTCAAATCCGACTGAACAGGCCCCCAAGATTCCCCCGGCCAGGCTTTTATTGCGCTTGGCTCTTGTCGTGGCCATCGTGTTTGCGACCTATTATTCGATGGACCCGTATTGGAAACGCGTTTCCACTTGGAATTTAGCGGATAATGACGACGCCATGCGCGTGCTGCAGGTGCGCGACTGGCTTGCGGGTCAAGCTTGGTTTGATGTGTCGCAACATCGCCTCACTGCACATCCAGTTAGCAATATCCATTGGTCGCGCATTGCTGACTTGCCGCTGGCTTTGACCATGTTGATCACCAATCTGATCTTTGGCGTAGCCTGGGGCGAAAAGATTGCGGTTTTCATTACCCCCATGTGGCTAGGCGTGATTTATGTCATCCTTGGGACAAAGGCCTCCGTGGCTTTGGGCGGCCAGAAAGCCTTCCTGCCCGGAATCTTCCTGATCACCTGTGCGCCGGCAGTCTTGAGTTATTTCCTACCCGGACGGGTCGATCATCACGGCCTTCAACTGATCTTTTTGGCGACCGCCTTGTGGGGATTGGTAGCTGGCCGACCGATAATGGCGGCCATGAGCGGGATCGCCATCACTCTAGGCATTGGTGTCGGCTTAGAGGCCCTACCATTGCAGATTGTTTTGATCGGGTGGGTCGCCTTGCGCTGGGCGTTGCGCGGAGAAGCCGTAAAGAGCGAAACGCGCTGGTTTGCCTTGAGCTTGGGGCTGGGTCTGGCTATCTGCTTTATCGCGACGGTTCCGGCTGCGAAATGGAGTGCGTCGGTTAATGATGCCATTGGCCGAGGTCATGTGGTCTTGGGCTTGCTGGGTGGGCTCCTCTTAGCTCTGGCAACCTTTTTGCCGACATACAAATTGGGGCCAAAAGGCGGTATCGCCGCGCGCCTAGGTCTGTTGGTTATCATTGGGGCTATTGTGCTTTCGGGGATATTCATATTCCCAGAATTGATCGTACCGCCCTATGCGCAAGTTGACCCGTTGTTGCGACGGCTGTGGCTGAACAATGTCTCTGAAGCCGCGCCCTTGATGAGAGCCAAATTGAGTGTGGTGCTCGCCTTTGCACTATTTCCAATCTTGGCAGGCATTGCCAGCATTGTGGCGGTCCTTTGGGCAAAGGACAAAGAGCGGGACTTATGGATCTTAGCCGCTTTGACGATTTTTGTTTCGGCCGGGCTTGCAGTCTTCTGGCAAGGGCGGACGGCAGGCCTTGCGACGACAGTTTCTGGTATCATGACCGCCGCATTGGTCGGCAAACTGATCGAGCATGTGAATTTGAAAACAGCCTTGATGGTCATGCTGATTGCCAATCCCGTCATCCCCGGTTTTGTTGGATCGAGAGTGGCCAAATATTTCGAGCCTAAGAATACAAAGTTTGCGACCGGTGGCGGCGCTGGCTGCTACACCGAGCGGGCATTCAGCGGCCTTAAAGTGCAATCGCCGGGTCTGGTGGTGGCCCCCATTGATACGGGTGCGCGTATTCTGCTGACAACCTCACATCGCGTGCTGGCGGGACCCTATCACCGCAACAACCAGGGGAATTTGGCCGCCTACCGCCTGTTTTTGGCAAAGCCCGACGAGGCCAAAAACATGGCAAAGGAATTGGGCGCTAGCTATGTCGCTGTTTGCAACAAGTCGGCCGAGGTTGCTATTTTGTCGCGCGAAAGCCCCAAAGGTCTGATGGCAGAGTTGCGCGATGGCCGCATCCCCGCTTGGCTGACCCCGATTGAAAAGCCCAAAGGCTCTGACGTCCAAGCCTATAAGGTCAATCTTGACTAATTGGGAATCGGTGGTTGATCCCCCGTCATTGCACAGGCTGGGCCACTGCAGGATAAGCCTAATTTCAGAAAATCTTTGATTCTATAGGTTTTCTTGGCCAACTGAGCATACGACCATCGGGATGTGAGTGGTTTTGATTCGGGGTATTGCACACCGCCGCCCTATCGTGGTTGAAGAGCCTCTCAGAATTGGAGAAGCCTGTGTCAAAGCGCCAGAAAGGGCCCCTGCCCTATCCCGCCCCCGGAATTGGTGCCGCTTGGCTGGGCGACAGCGCCGCCTTTGGCTTTGGCGATGGCATGATGAAGCTGGGCGAGGCGATGGTTCGCTGCCATGACGGTGGGATGCTCGCCATGCAGGCAAGCTCGGACGGTCAATCCATCTGGACGTCAGGCGATGATGGCAGACTTGTACAGGTCGATCTTCATGGCCACGTTCAGGAGCGCCTGCAGGTGCCGCGCAAATGGCTCGACTCGCTAACGATCTCTGCTGATGGCAGCTTGGTCGCCGTCGCGGCGGGGCAAACAGTGCATGTTCTTGGGCCAGATGGCAGTCCCCAAGAATTGCGGCCACCGAAAGGACCTACGGCGCTGGCCTTCGCTCAGGACGGGCAAGAGCTCGCCGTCACCCATAGCGGGGGCGTGAGCCTGTTTGAGTTGTCGTCTGGAGAGCTGGTTCAAGAAATTCCTTGCGCCGGTGGGTTGATCTCTGTGGCCTATGGCGCAGAGGATGCGTTTTTGTTCGTCGGCCTCTCTGAACCCGCTTTAGCAGGATGGCGGCTTCATGATGGGCAGGCCTTCAAAATGGGTGGCTATCCGGCCAAGCCGCGCCACCTTGTCCAGAACAAGACGGGCTCTGTCCTTCTAACCTCTGGCGGCCCTGCCCTGCTCGCTTGGCCAATTGTGGCCGGGAAAGGTCCGATGGGGCAATCCGCTGGCGTGTATCGGCCCCGCCTAGGTTTGGTGACGGCAGTCGCCATTCATGAAGCCCGCGCTTTGGTTGGATGGTCCGATGGTGGGGTGGATCAAGTCGACCTCTCCTCAGGCAAAACAGGCTTTTTGGCAGGCCCCCGCCCGCGCAATGAGTTGCTCGATGATCCCCGCAAGATGAGGCGTTCAATCCTCAGTCTTGCTTTTCATGCATCGGGCAAGCGCTTTGCTTATGTGGGCGAAGATGGCAGCTTTGGTCATCAATGGCTTCAATAACTAGGACAAGCGACTTAATCCGGGCTTGGGCACATTTCAATGTGTGCCCAATAGCCCACTTAGAAAGACTCTTAATAGAAGAGTTAAAGAGTTAAGCGCCTGAGAAGTGCCTTTTTCGGGTTTGTCTTCAAGGGCTTGCAGTGACTCTTTGCGGGTGTTCCCCCGTGGATGAGCGTTCGATACCCCGAGGCCCCTGTGGGTGTTCCACCGCCAGTCTGGCGCCCGTTCCCCCGACAAAAAGTGGGCGTTCCCCCGTGGGTTTGGGAGGCTAAGATTCCGATTTGGAAGTAATTGCTAAATCACTCAGGTCGGCTATCGCCAAGTACGCTCAATGAGCTTTCTCAGAAGCCAACTCTCTAAGTACCACTCCGCCGGTTTCGGTGACCGATAGGATCGCGCGGCTAGGGCAACTGCTTTGTGACTGGCTGCCGATCAATATCTGGTGGCCATCTTTCACAAAGTCGAGTTCATCGGTTTGAGTAGAGCGGATGAGGAGGCCGATGGGCGGGGTATCCATGTCGCGTGTTTGAATGAGCGAAAAGCCGATCGTGGCCTTGTTTGCTTTTTCATGTCGCTTTTCGGAATCAACGGGCCAAAAGGTCATGGTGTAATTGCCCTTTGAGACAATCAGTTCCGGTCCAAGCTTAGAAATCTCGGCAACCGAGAGTTTTTCAACTGGGACCGCTTCAAGTGCATTTGGGCAATTTGGCTTTAACGACGTGGGTGTCTGTGACCAAGCGTGGGAACTCCACACAATCAGAGAGAACGCGGAGCAGATAAAAGTTTTCAAGCGTGCTTGGGACATGGCGCGTATTTGATCCTCCTATGATTGGCTACGGATACTTTTTTCACTGACTTCATCGCCCCCAAAAGTGGGTGATCCCCCGTTGATCTAGAGGAGCAAATCGCCCTGCTTTTTGGCGATGGTGTCGGCGTATAATTGGTCAAATTCAATAATGGCGTCCGAGATGGCGGTGCGTTCACCGGCGTCGCGACGGATGAAGTGGGCAGCGGGCGAGCCGTCGGCGGCTTTGACAATGGTCATGCTATATTCGGGTAATTCATCGCGCAGCGCGATCTTTCGCATCATGCGCGCAAATTCTTTGGGTTCGGAGTCTGAACCTGTTTTGTCTTTGAGGACCGAAAAGCGGCAGAGCCAGCCCTTCTTTTGATCGCCAGCATGTTTGCGCGCAATCCGGTAGAGGGCGCGCTCTAGCCCACCGGTCAGGCTGAAATAGTCGGGGTGCATGGTCAGCAATTGCTTTTCCTGCGTCACCCCTTCGTAAATCCAGTTGGACAAGGTGATGCGAAGCGCGCGCGGCTGTTCGGTGATGGGGTCGACTTCAATGTCCCACTCATCAATCCAGGAGAAGCGACGGTCCCTGCCCCGCTTGGCGCGGAGCGAGGTGAAAATGGTGGTCGAGGCCAAACGGTCGAGTGCGGCGCGCAGTTCTTGATAGCCCTTGCCACCTGTGTC
>JAJTGP010000045.1 GCA_021299265.1 Hyphomonadaceae bacterium
CCTTTCCCGCTTCGTATTTGCTAAAGCCTAGTGCGCGGTGGCCCCGCTTGGATCGCTTGCGTTTGGTAAACGTTTGGCGAGAGCCGCAGCCGCATCCTCAGGGTTCCAATCAATCGCGACGATGGGCCGGGTCAGCGCGTGAACCAAGACTTCGTCGGCAGTGGAGACTGGAATAATGGTCAGGCCCTGTTTCACATTCTCTGGAATGTCTTCAAGGTCCTTCTCATTCTCTTTCGGGATCAGCACGGTTTTGATGCCAGCCCGTAGGGCCGCCAACAGCTTTTCCTTCAAGCCACCAATCGGCAGGACGCGACCCCGCAAGGTGATCTCGCCCGTCATCGCGACCGAGCGCGAGACCGGATTATTGGTCAACAGGCTGACGATGGCCGTCATCATGGCGACCCCTGCCGATGGACCATCCTTAGGCGTCGCCCCTTCGGGCACGTGCACGTGGATATCGGTCTGGTCGAACAAGGTCGGTTTGATCCCAAAGTGCGGCGCGCGCGCTTTGACATAAGAACTTGCGGCCGAGATGGATTCCTTCATCACGTCACGCAAATTACCGGTGACGGTCATGCGACCCTTACCGAACATTTGTACCGCTTCGATGGTCAGTGTATCGCCACCCACTTCGGTCCAAGCAAGACCGGTGACGGCACCCACTTGATCCTCCGTCTCGGCCTCGCCAAAGCGAACCTTGCGTACGCCCAAATAGTCTTTGACGTTCTCAGCCGTGATGGCGACGGTTTCTTTCTTCTTCTGGCTGATCTCGCGCACGGCCTTGCGGGCCAGATTGGCGATTTCCCGCTCAAGGCTACGGACACCGGCTTCGCGTGTGTAATAGCGGATCACTTCCCGCAAGCCTTCGTCGGACAGCGAGAATTCACCTGTGCGCAGGCCATTGGCGTCGATCTGCTTTTGCAGCAAGTGCCGCTTGGCGATCTCAACCTTTTCATCTTCGGTATAGCCGGGGATGCGGATGATCTCCATGCGGTCCAGCAAGGGCTGGGGCATGTTGAGTGAATTGGCCGTGGTTACGAACATCACGTCGGACAAGTCATAATCGACTTCCAAATAATGGTCGTTGAACGTGCTGTTTTGTTCGGGGTCCAAGACCTCCAACAAAGCCGCTGCAGGATCGCCGCGATAATCGGCACCCATTTTGTCGATCTCATCGAGCAAGAAGAGCGGATTGGCGCTCTTTGCCTTTTTCATCGATTGGATGATACGGCCGGGCATCGAGCCAATATAAGTACGGCGGTGACCGCGAATTTCCGACTCATCACGCACCCCGCCCAAGGACACGCGCACAAAGTCGCGCCCAGTTGCCTTGGCGATGGACTTACCGAGTGAGGTTTTGCCGACCCCTGGCGGGCCTACGAGACACAGGATCGGGCCGCGCAATTTATTGGTGCGGGCACCCACAGCCAAATATTCCAAGATGCGCTCTTTGACTTTTTCCAAGCCATAGTGATCGCCGTCAAGCACCTCTTCAGCCGCATCAATATCTTTCTTGGTTTTCTTTTGCTTGCCCCAAGGCAAAGCGAGCAACCAATCGAGATAATTGCGCACGACGGTGGATTCCGCCGACATCGGGCTCATTTGCTTGAGCTTCTTCAGTTCCGCTTCAGCCTTGGTGCGGGCTTCTTTGGAGAATTTGGTCTTGCGGATTTGGTCTTCCAACTCCTGAAGCTCATCACGACCTTCGTCTTGCTCGCCAAGTTCGCGCTGAATGGCCTTCATTTGCTCATTCAAATAATAGTCGCGCTGGCTCTTCTCCATTTGCCGCTTGACGCGGTTACGGATGCGGCGCTCAACCTGCAAGACGCCCATCTCACCTTCCATGAAGGTAAAGATGCGCTCTAAGCGCTTGGTCGCGCTGAAGATCTCAAGCAACTCCTGCTTCTGTTCCAACTTGATCGCCAGATTGTCGGCAATCACGTCAGCAACTTGACTGGCGGTTGGCAATTGGCCGAGGCCAGAGACGATTTCGGGCGGGATTTTGCGGTTGAGCTTTACATAGTTTTCAAACTGCTCAATCGCCGTACGCGAAAGTGCCTTTGCCTCTGGGCTATCGGCGTCGATATCTTCGATTTCGGTGACTTGAACCGTGAACATAGGCTCGGTCGCATCAAAGCTCTCAATCGAAACGCGCGATTTGCCTTCAACCAGAACCTTGACGGTGCCGTCGGGCAATTTCAACAATTGCAGCACCGAGGCGATGACACCAATCTTATGGACGTCACCAGGGCCAGGATTATCGGCGCTGGCGTCCTTTTGGGTCGCCAGCACAATTTCCTTATCGCTGCGCATCGCTTCTTCCAGCGCCCGAACCGACTTTTCACGCCCAACAAACAAAGGCGAGACGCGATGCGGGAACACGACGATGTCGCGTAGGGGCAGAAGCGGCAGAATACGTGTCTTGGTCATTCAGTTTCCTTAGACTTAGCCTGAGACGTCCTAATGTTTCTTTGGGGCGCAACTTTGATCCAAGCGGATCAAACTGCGCTCCACGGGGAGATAGGGCGCCGTGTTGCGGTCTTTTGCAAGTCCGCGATGATGTTAGTCCACAAATGGATGCGCCTAAGGCAAGGTTCAAGGCCCGACCTGTATCCGTGATTGGGATAGGCTAACTTCGCTTTCATCGGTCCCCGCTCTTTATGGGGCCCGTTCCATCCTTGCCTGACACCGCGGGGCACCTTAGGGATAGAGAATAATAAAGTATAAATTGCGGCTCTGGAGGAATAAATGCGCTTTAAATCAGTATCCCTGATCATCTTGGCCTTTACATTTGGGGCCCAAGCCCAGGCCAAACCGCAAGGCTTTGAGGCCAACATCACGCGCACGACTTATGGCATCCCCCATATCACCGCCAAGAATTGGAAGGGCATTGGTTATGGAGTTGGCTATGCCTATGCGCAGGACAATTTGTGCATGTTGGCCGAAGATTTTGCCACAGTGGCCGGTGAGCGATCCCTGCATTTTGGCGCGAAGGAAAAGACGACACTCGGCTTTGACCCTTTGGACAATCTGGCCTCTGACACCTTTTTCCGCACGAACCTCGATCTTGCGACCCTGCGCCGCGACAGCTTGAAGACAAGCAAAATCTCACGCGACTTAACCGAAGGCTATGTTGCCGGCTACAACCGCCATTTGCGGGACTTGGGACCAGAACGCGTGCCAGAGGCCTGTCGGGGTAAGGCTTGGGTGCGCCCGATCACCACCGATGATATGCTGCGCTTGACCGAAAAGAATGCCCTGCGCGGTGGCGCTTTGGTGCTCGCCCAAGCTATTGCTTATGCCGCCCCGCCTCAAGAGGTGAAGGCTGAGAAAGTCGCCTCCATTGCCCTGCCCGATACCGAAGCCGCAGGGCTTGGCAGTAATGGCTGGGCCTTTGGGGCAGAGACGACCGCCAATGGCCGTGGCCTGATTGTTGGCAATCCGCATTTTCCTTGGGCTGGCCCTTCGCGCTTTTACCAGCTTCATATCACCATACCGGGCGTCGTGGATGTGATGGGGGCGACTTTGGCGGGCTCCCCCTTACCCACGATTGGCTTTAACAAGGACATTGCTTGGAGCCATACCGTCAGTGCGGCCAAGCATGCCACGGTGTTTGAACTCACCCTCGATCCAGCCGACCCAACCCGCTATCTGGTCGATGGCAAGAGCGAGGCGATGGAAGTCCGCACGATCCAAGTCCCAACTGCCGACGGACCCGTCCAGCGCACCATTTATGTCAGCCGCTTTGGCCCACTGTTGGTCGTGCCAACGGCAGGCCTCAATTGGACCAAAGAGCGCGCCTTTGCGATCCGCGACGCCAATGCCGGCAATAATCGCCTGATCGACGCTTGGGTTGGGATAAACCTTGCGAAAAATGTGGGCGACATCCGGGAGTCGGTGACCAAGACGCTGGGCATTCCTTGGGTGAATACCATTGCGGCCGACCGCTATGGCAACGCGCTTTTGACCGATGTGACGGCGGTTCCCAATGTCTCTGCCCAAAAGATCAAGGATTGCGCCACGCCGCGTTCGGCCCCGCTAGCTCAACGCTTGGTCGTGCTCGATGGCAGCAAGTCAGCCTGCGATTGGGATAAGGCACCTGGTACCCCTGCCCCCGGCCTGATGCCGGCCAGTGACCAAGCTATTGTCGAACGGCGCGACTATGTCGCCAATAGCAATGATAGCTATTGGCTGACCAATCCGAAGAGCCCCTATCGTGTCTTGTCTCCAATTCTGGGTACCGCTGAAGTTGCACGCAGCCTTCGTACCCGGTCTGGCTTGATCGAAATTGACCGCAGGCTGACGGGCACAGACGGTTTCACCATCACCAAGGTCGATCATGAGACCGCGCGCGCCATGCAGTTTGCCAATAAGACCCTCGCCGCCGAGCTCACGCTCGATGCTGTTTTGGGGCTATGCGCTGACCAAGTAGATTTGGCCGCCGCCTGTCAGGCGCTCAAAAGCTGGGATCGACTTTATAACAATGACAGTAAGGGTGGATATCTTTTTTGGGCGTTCTGGGAATTGGCCGACAAGCTTCCGGGCAAATGGGCGACGCCCTTTGACCTGAAAGACCCTATCAACACCCCACGTGACCTGATCACAACTGGCCCCGTCGCCGATCAACTTCGTGGCGCGTTGCGGGCAGCAGCAGAGCGGTTGACCAAGGAAGGCTATGCCTTGGATGTGGCATGGGGCGATGTCCAATATGTCACCCGCAATGGCGAGAATATCCCCATCCATGGCGCCCATGGCAATCTGGGTGTGCTGAATGTGCAAGTCTCCGAGAAAGTTGGCCAAACTCTCGTGCCACGCCATGGCACCAGCTATGTGCAAATTGTCGGCTTTGATGACAAAGGCCCCGTGGCGGATGCGATCTTGAGCTATGCG
>JAJTGP010000306.1 GCA_021299265.1 Hyphomonadaceae bacterium
GGAATACATCCGTGCACGTCCTCAGATTTTTGAGGTCATACTGACGGGCGGCGACCCCTTTATGTTGTCTGCCCGTCGGGCGCGCGAATTGGTGCAAGCTTTGGCCGCCATTGAGCATGTGAAAGTCGTGCGTTGGCATACGCGTGTGCCAGTTGTGGCACCTGAGCGTGTCACCGATGACTTTGTAGGCGCGCTACGGGTAGAGGGCGTCGCAAGCTGGGTCGCTATTCATGCCAATCATCCGCGCGAGTTCACCCCAGAAGCCAAAGCCGCCATTATTCGGATGCGTGAGGCGGGGATTAGTTTGGTTAGTCAGTCTGTCTTGCTACGGGGCGTGAATGATCGCTTGGATGTGCTGCAAGACCTGATGCGCGGCTTTGTGGCCCTTGGGGTAAAGCCCTATTATCTGCACCATCCGGACTTGGCACCCGGCACAGGCCATTTTCGGTTGCCGATTGCAGAAGGCCAAGACCTCATGGCGGGGTTACGCGGCACGCTAACGGGCCTTGCCCAGCCCACCTATGTTTTGGATGTACCTGGTGGGGCATTTAAGGCCCCACTCGACCCTACTTATGTGCGGGAAACTGAAGGCGGGCTGCAGCTCTTAGACGGCACAGGTCTGTGGCATGATTATAAGGGCTGAGGGGCCTTTGTCAGCCTAACCTTTACCCGTTAGGCTTGCGATCTTGGCTTCGGCTTCTGCCAGCCGAACTCGGCTTTCTTCTGCAAGGCCGATCTGCTTTGACCGATCTCGAAGTGCGGCGCGATAGGTATCGCGGATGCCCAATTGGGTTGCAATGCGGGCGCTGACGATCTGAAAATCCACGGGCTTGGTCACATAGTCATTGGCACCCGCCTGCAGACACTCCACCATCATGGCTTGGTCCGTCCGGGCAGACACCATGATGATCGGCAAAGCGGCGGCAGAGCGTTTGGTGCGGATCTTTTTGACCACATCCAGCCCACTTAGGCCCGGCATCATAACGTCGAGCAATAAGATATCGATCGGCGAGACGCTTAGTATATCCAGCGCTTCTGTGGCGTCACTAGCCTCATAGACGGTGGCCTGACGGTTGCGCAGGCGCCGAGCCAGCACATCGATATTATCTTGCATGTCGTCGACAATAAGGATGTTGGTATTGGCAAATTGATCCTGGAGATCTTCGGTCACGACGCCGTCCTCCCTTGAAATTGGCGGTTCATTTCTTCCATTAGGTTCGGCCAATCCACCGGCTTGGTGGCAAAGGCATCACAGCCTGCTTCAAAGCAAGCTTCGCGGGATTCGTTCATCGCATGGGCGGTCAAGGCGATAACTTTGATGGTTGCGCCCAGCTTCTCGCGGATCAGGCGGGTGGCATCGAGGCCCGACATAATCGGCATCGATACATCCATCAGCACAAGGTCTGGCTTCCATGCTAAAGCTTGGGTTAGGGCGTCTTGACCGTCGCTGGCCCCGCGCACTTCAAACCCAGCCCGTGTAAGACGACGCATCAGCATTTCGCGATTGTCGTCATGATCCTCAGCCAGCAAAATTCTTTGCATAACAGCCCCCCGTTACTTGCCGTTTAGCAATTTCATGATTTGCACGCACTTGAATAGGCAAAACTGTATCCCATGGGTCATGAATTTGCTCTCCATAGGCGATAGCGCGGCAACTCAATGGTTTCTGCGTGGGAAGCTTCGCTCTTAGGACGGATGAGCCGCGCAATCGCAGCGCCCAAGACTGAGCCCAAAATTGGCTTCATGAAATGCTCTTGTGCGCCAAGGGCGATCGACTTGCGTTGATCATCATCGGCCGCAATCACTACAATTGGTGTGTCATTCAGCGCTGCATTGGCGCGCAGAGCTGCCAGACAGGCATAACCGTCCATATCTGGCAGTTCGAGGTTTAAGATTACAAGATCAACGGCGCGATTGGCTAGATAGGCGAGGGCCGAACTGCCTGTAGACGCCATCGCGCTATTCAGACCTAGGCTTTGAGCTGCCCGCAGCGCCAACGTATTGCTGACTTCATCATCATCGATCACGAGGATTAATGGCGCAGCCTCGTCTGCCGCAATCTGCACATCCACATCCTTGGCCTGCAGGCCTTTGGCAGGAAGCGACAACGTAAAGGTTGATCCAAGTCCGGCAACGCTTTCCACACCAACAGTTCCACCGAGGAGTTGCATCATTTCGCGGGTAAGGGCGAGGCCAAGGCCGGTCCCGCCATAAACGCGTGTCACAGAGCCATCACCCTGTTGGAACGGCTCAAACAATCGGGATTGAGCCTCCGCGCTCATCCCAATGCCCGTATCCGTCACGTTGATCTCGTAATGACTGCGACCGGCTGGTGAGGTCTTTCTGTCAAACGAGATGGCGACTTCTCCGTCTTGGGTAAACTTGATCGCATTGGAGATCAGGTTCATCAGGCATTGGCGCAGGCGGAACCCGTCGGTGAGCAAGACGATTGGCTCTTCGGAGGGGATTAGGACCAATTGATTGCCGCGATTTTTGGCCAAGGGGCCCAAGCTTTGTAGGACCTCATCGGCAAGCTCGTTTAAGTTTACCGGTTCTTGCGTAACTTCCATTTTGCCGGCTTCGATTTTGGCAAGATCGAGAATCTCATTGATCAGCTTCAAGAGATGATGCGCGGAATCCTGAACTTTGCGCGCATCACGTGCCGCGTCTTGCCGACCATCTTGTTCGGCATCTTCAATCAGCATTTCGGTATAGCCCAGAATGGCGTGAAGCGGGGTGCGCAGCTCATGGCTGACATTGGCCATCAATTGCGATTTGGCTTGGCTGGCGGTTTCAGCATTCTGGCGGGCTTCGCTCAATTGCTGCACGGCTGTCGCCAAAAGGTGGTCGCGTTGGTCAATATCGCCCAAGACGCGCTCAAAGCCTGCCAACAATTGCCCGGCACTTTGGTTTTGAGGGTCTTGCTCGCCCGATATGTCGAGAGGCTCCTTTAGGCTCTCTAGCTTAGCATGCCAGGATGGCTGACTGCGTGGTAAGCTCAAGATCTCTGGACCACAGATTTCTTCCAAGAGTTTGCGCTTCTCGTCCAAGGCCTCTTGCGCGCGAGCAATCATAACGGTCAAACGTTGTTGCTTGGCTTTTTCATCTGCGCGCGCGAGGAAAACTTCGGTGACGTCTTGCGCATAGCCAATCGCCCCGCCAATTTTGCCGTCTGGCGTGTACCAAGGGTGGACTTTCCAATCGAGATAGACTTCCGCCCCGTCCAACCGCACCCGGTGGTCGCCTGCTTGTTGGCTGCTGACACCCGTCAGTGCCAAGGCGATTGCTTGATGCCAGTCTTGCTTAGAAGAAGGCATAGCTTCGGCCATGGTCTTGCCTAAGACGTCCTGTTCGCTCAACTGGACCGCGCCAAGCCAGGCATCATTGACGGCCATAAAGCGGGCCTCAGTATCAAACAGCGCTGCACGCATGCTGGTATGTTTGAAGATCAATTTTGAGATCATTGCATCGCGTGCTGCAGCACGGCCTTGGACCAAAGCTTCTCTGCGGGCGCGTTCCAGCTTGCGTTCAACAATATCGCGCGTGCGCCACGCCATAATGACATAGGCTAACCCGCAGATAGCCGCGAGGCAGGCGACACAATGGCTAAACTCGGGGTGAGCCTTGTGGCCAGCATATGGATGCCACAAGCTTAATAGGGGCAGCGCTAAAAACGGCGCCAAAGTCATGCTGCCAGAAAGACGCGACACCGACAAAATGCCCGTGGCACGGGTCGCAGAAGCGGCCAGCATAGCCGTTGCGGCAATCGCTAAGGCTAACTCACCTGTCGCTATCATCGCAATTGGGGCGATCATGAAGCCACAAACGGTTAGGGCGCACATCGTACCTAACTGGATTGCAGCAGATTTGGAGCGCAAATGATTGCGCCCACTTCGAAGCAACCAGCCGGCAAACCAAGTATCGACCGTAAACAGCGCTAAAAATCCGGCCGCCCAAATCAATGGCCAAATATGATTGGATGTTAGAGCAAAGGCACTGCCCGCAATCACAATCATCAAGACGATGACGGGGGCTTCCTGTCGGACGTTGGCAAAGTGTTTGTGCAGCGCATATGGACGTATCAAGGCGGTATACTCGTAATAATTCCATGCATCTTCTAATTCATTTGGATTAACATTGGGTCTCTGAAACCGGTCGCATTAATTCAAGGTTGGAAGATTGTTCCGCGGCTGGCCGAGATTTGATTGCGCCAACACACCCAAAAAAGTCATCCAAGTTCCAACAAGAGCGCGTCATGGTCTGAGAAGTTTTGATCAATAATCGTTAGTTTGATTTCCGATACCAAGGACTGGCTACACAGACAAAGATCGAGCGTGTGTTGCCAGCGATGAAACCGGAACGTCGGGACCGTGGGTCGATTGAGAAGGTGTAAGCCGTCTCCGGCCATCAGGGGCGCTAACTCGTCCAATCCAGTCAGCGTGTTGAAGTCGCCCAGGATGATGACGCGTCCGGCCATGCGCTCTGCCATAGCCCGCATTTCAAGGAATTGTTTTGCACGCACTTTTCGGTCCAGAGAGAAATGTGCGAAAAAGAGGGTTAAGTCTCGCGCCAGCGTAATCTGGTAAATGAGGCGCTTGGTGCCGTTCTCAAAATAAAGGTGCGCAAATACATGCGGGCTTTTCGCGAGGAAGCCATTACTTTTCCCGTGATGGAAAGGCATTTTGGAGAGCCGACTTTCAGGGCCATATTTGTCGGCAATATCAAA
>JAJTGP010000192.1 GCA_021299265.1 Hyphomonadaceae bacterium
ATCATACTCAATGGCGGAGCCAAAACTCTCCAGCCGTTCCACGATCCTTCCCCTCCCGCTTTTGGTGAGTTGATCCCTCACCAAAAGCACCCTCTTCTTAACCAAAAAGGCAGGATCGTCATAAGACAAGCCGTTCCAAGTAGGATGCTTACCCAACAGCACACCCTCAAGTTTCGCTTGACGACGGTCCGGCCTAACGATGGAATGAGCCTAAAGACGCGGAGGGCAGTCAATGTTCCATTCTTCAGTCAAAGCACTGTTTGCAGCCATTGGTGCATTAATGCTGGTCGGTTCGTGTGACTTGAATAGTCAGACTCAAGTGGAAGCTGATGCAAGGAAAATCATCTTCGACCCGAAGAGTTCCCCCTCAGCTATAGCAGAGAGCGTTTTTGCCGTCTTTTGCGCCAAAAATAAATGTAGGGAGCGTTCGGATTATGATCTGAACATACCGGATGTAAAAGTTCGCACTATTGTGGAATTCAGAAGTCGCCGCGGTTTTGATATGCAACAAGAAAAGTTTGACTACTTTTCCTGTTCGATAGCGCCTTCAGCTGTGTATTGTGATGGCTATGAGCGGCCAATCTTGCTGCGAGATAGTCCTAAACAAAAAAACCGACACACACAGCGCACCATTACCGCGATTTTAGTTTGTGCCGCCCCTGCCCCACCAAAAAGTATATCCTTTATGCAGAAATCGGTTGCATAAATTACCATTCGCTTTCAAATCGAGTTTCAGAAAGCGCAGGCAAGTTTTGACAACTTTGCATCCGCAATAGGAGACGTGTTGTGGCAGAAGATGGTCCCCTGAAGATGGCCGATGTGGCCCGCTTGGCGAAGGTCTCTATGTCCACGGTCTCGCGGGCGCTGGCCGATAACCCGCTAATCCCAGAAGATCGGCGCCGCGAGATCCAGCGCATTGCGGCAGAAGCTGGCTATGTCATCAATCAATCGGCGCGTTCGCTGCGCATGCGCAAAACCCAAACGATTGGTGTGGTGTTTCCACTCGGCCATGATGTCGGGCAATTGATCTCGGACCCCTTCTTTATTGAGATGTTTGGCCGTTTGGCCGATGAGATCACGACGCGGGGCTATCAAGTGCTGCTGTGCCGCGTCACCGACACGTCGGAAGGTTGGCTCAATCGGATCATCCAATCCCATCGCCAAGATGGCTTGGTGATTGTCGGCCAATCCGATCAACATGAAGCCCTGAATCAAGCCGCTGGATCCTATCATCCCTTGGTCGTCTGGGGCGGGCATTTGAACGGACAGACCTATTGCTCGGTCGGAACCGACAATATCGGCGGTGCACGTCGGGCTGTGGATCATCTCTTGGGCCTTGGCCGCAAACGGATTGCGTTTTTGGGGATGCTGGAATTGCCCGAGATCAGTCTGCGTTATGAAGGCTATGTGCGGGCCTTGCGGGCTGCCGGCATTGAGCAAGACCCTGCCCTTGTTATCCCCGCGCATTTCTCGTTTGAAACCGCCTATGAAGCTGCGCGCGAATTGATCGAGAGCGGCACTGAGTTTGATGCCATCTTCGCCACCTCTGACATTATCGCCCTAGCCGCCATTCAAGCGCTAGCGGCCGCTGGCATGGATGTGCCTGGACAAGTCAGCGTCGTGGGCTTTGACGATATTGCCATCGCAGCCCAATCGACCCCGCCCTTGACCAGCGTACAACAAGACCTCGCCAAGGGCGCCAAGACCATCGTCGACCTCTTATTCAAGCGCATGGCGGGCGAAGATGCGCCTTCGGCAACGCTTCTGCCTAAACTTGTCGTGCGTAAGTCCTGCGGCGGCACGAGCGCCGGTTAAACCTCCCCACCCTGAAACAGCCGAATGGGTCACAATTGCAACTTGCGCTTGCTTTTGCAATCGATTGCGGTAGCGTTATTCCTCGATAACAGAGCGCATAAGCGCCGGTATATTTTTGGGAGGAAGAACATGACTCAACCGGCGATGAAGCCGCACCTGCCGCTATGGCGCATTGCGGAAATGAATCTGGGCTTTCTCGGCTTGCAGTTCAGTTTTGGCCTGCAACAAGGCAATATGGGCCCGATCTATAGCTATTTGGGCGCAGACGAAGCCTCCTTGCCCTTGCTGCAGCTCGCCGGCCCGCTGACGGGTCTTTTGGTCCAGCCCATTATTGGCGCGATGAGTGACCGCACCGCCAGCAAATGGGGCCGCCGCACGCCTTATTTCATCGTCGGTGCCGTGATGTGCTCGCTGGGGCTTTTCTTTATGCCGCTCAGCTCGTCCATCCTGATGGCGGTATCGCTCCTGTGGATTTTGGACGCGGGCAATAACATCACCATGGAACCGTATCGGGCCTATGTCAGCGACCGCCTAAACCCCGATCAACGCCAATTTGGCTTCCTGTCGCAGAGCGCCTTTACCGGCCTTGCCCAGATGCTGGCCTTTCTATCACCTTCGATCATGATCAATCTCTTGGGCTTTGACGTGAATGCCGTCGATGCCCACAATATCCCGGAGACAACCAAAGTCGCCTTTACGATTGGCGCGGTCTTATCGATCAGCACGATCCTCTGGTCGGTTTTCAGGGTGCGCGAACTGCCACTGACCGAAGCGGAATTGGCCTATATCAAGAGTAAACCGCTAACGGTGAGCGGAACACTTCTGGAAATCTGGGATGCCATTGTCACCATGCCCCAAGTGATGCGCAAACTTGCGCTCATGAGTTTGTTCCAATGGTACGGCATGGCGGCCTATTGGGGCTATATCATTTATTCAATCGGGCGTTCGGTCTATGGCACGTCCGAGGCTGTGTCCGAAGGCTTCCGAATGGCGGTGGTCACCAATGGCGAAATTGGTGGCTTTTATAATGGGATCGCCTTTATCGCAGCCTTTGCGATGGTGCCCTTTACCAAGCGCTTTGGCCCGGAAATCATGCACGCATTCTGCCTCACCTTAGGCGGCATTGGCATGCTCTTCATGCCCCATATCAGCGACAAGGCCCTCCTCTTCATCCCAGCCATCGGGATCGGATTGGCGTGGGCCAGCATCATGGGCAATCCTTTTGTGATCCTCTCAGGTGCTGTGCCGCCAGAGCGCACGGGCGTTTACATGGGGATTTTCAACATGATGATTGTTATCCCGATGCTTCTGATCGCTGCTACTCTGCCCTTCTATTACAAGCCCCTGATGGGCGGTGACCCACGCCATGTGATCACCATGGCTGGCATCATGCTGATGATTGCGGCAGTCTGCGTCTTGTGGGTGCGGGATAAGCGTCCCGCTTAGGCAGGATGATGGTAATCGATTGGCTACAGATTGGACTGGCTCAGCGCGACCTTCAGGATATGGAGGGCGCGCTCGAGGCTTTAGAGCGGGCGGTCACCGCCAACCCTACAAACCCCATCGCCGCCTTTGCCTATGCGCAAGTGCGGTTTGAGACAGGCCGCGATACGGTTGCAGCTTTTGAGCGCGCTTTACACCTTGACCCCGCCAATCCGCAGCTGATCCGCACTTATACCGCAGCCTTGGCCGCCGAAGGCGAGGCAGAGCGCGCTCAATCCATCCTGCTCGATACCTTGGCCCAACATCCCCAATGGCTCGACGGCCACAAAAGCTTGGCGACTTTGCGGGTTGCAATTGGTGCGCGGGAGAGTTTTGACGAAAGCTATCGACGCGCGATTGCGGCTTTGCCCGATAGCCTCA
>JAJTGP010000295.1 GCA_021299265.1 Hyphomonadaceae bacterium
CAATCGTGCGTTCCAGCGCACTGATCTGACGGCTAGGCCCCGTCCCGGTGGCTTGGGCCAGCACGCGCTTCAGCGCACTTTTATGGCTCGCCACTTCGCCTAACGCGCTGTTCCACGGATCGGGGAGATCGGCCTTGGCGATGATATGGGGTAGCAGACCACCGTCACAGAGGCGGACATAAAGATTGCGCTCGCCTGCCGCTTGGCACGCTTCCCACGCGGCCAGAAACACAGTCACATCGGCTTCAATCCGGTCGGCATCGCCAAAGCGCTCCAAGCCAATTTGGACGAATTCAGGCGCGCGATCTTCACCTTGCTTTGGCGCACGAAATACCTTGCCCTCGCACACCCAAGCGGCCGGCTCATCATCGCCTTGCGCATTCTGGGCATAATGCAAAGCCGCAGGAATGGTCAGGTCGGCGCGCAAGCACAATTCGCCCCCGTCCGGCCCAGAAGCAAAATAAAGGCGCGGGCGCACATCTTCGCCGGCCAATTCCAGCACCAAAGCGGCCGGCAATAAGGTCGGCAAAGCCACCTCTTGCCCACCCCGGGCCTTCAAAGCTGCCCAAGCGGCCTGCATCTTGGGACCAGTCTCTTGGTTCATGGCTGCAGCATGTCCTGGACGGCTTCTACCAATTGCGCGCGCGGCACTTCGACTTGGGCTGGCCGCTCGCGCCGCCACGCTTCGTTCGACTCAATCGCTTGGGCCAATTGCGCACCGAGTTTGAGGTCTTTCAGCGTGACCTTGCCGGCCTCGCGTTCTTGGCTGCCTTCCATCACGACAACCGGGGCTTTGCGGCGATCGGCATATTTCATCTGCGCTTTCATGCCGGAGCTGCCAAGATAGACTTCTGCGGCAATGCCTGCGGCGCGAAGTTCACCTGCCATTTGCATATAGCCCGCCATCGCATCCCCATCGAGGGCGAGGATGACGACAGGGCCTTGCGCCGCTTCGGGCGGACGGCCAGAAGCCGACAAAGCCGCGACAAGGCGGGACACACCCAGTGAAAAGCCAGTAGCTGGCGCGCGTTCACCACGGAAGCGCATGACGAGGTCATCATAGCGCCCACCAGAACCGATGGACCCAAAGCGGACTTTATTGCCCTTCTCATCCAGAGTCTCGGTTAGGAGCTCGGCCTCAAACACAGGACCGGTGTAATACTCCAAGCCGCGCACAATGGCGGGATCAAAGAAGGCGCGATCTTCGAGAATTGCCAAAGCGCGCAAGGTTGCATCAATCGCGCCAAGCTCTGCCACACCTTCTGCGCCAAGCTCTGTATCGCCCACCACCGCATCCAAGGCGTTCAAGGTTTCAAGGCGTGTGGTTTTGCGGGTGGAGGTAAAGGCCAAGACTTGGGCAATGGCATTAGACCCAAGCCCTGCGCCTTTGGTGAAGTCGCCAGACTCGTCTTTGCGGCCGGCACCTAACAGCAACTCCACCCCTTCAGGACCCAAGCGATCCAGCTTATCGACGGCCCGGAGCACGCCAAGACGGGTGGCCGTATCGGCGACATCGACGCCAATCTTGGCCAAAAGCCCGTCGAGCAATTTGCGGTTTGAGACATTGACCACATAAAGCCCGCGCGGCACGCCAGCAGCTTCCACCGCGGCGGCGCCCATCGCAATCGCCTCAGCATCGGCTTCAGGGCGGGCAGAACCAACGCAGTCGGCGTCACATTGCCAGAACTCGCGATAGCGGCCGGGGCCAGGCTTCTCGTTACGCCAGACAGGCCCTGCAGCGCAGCGGCGGAAGGGCTTGGGCAGGCTATCCCAATTTTGTGCGGCAAAGCGGGCCAAAGGCGCGGTCAGATCATAGCGCAGGCTCATCCATTGGCCGTCATCATCTTCCAGCGCAAACACGCCTTCATTGGGACGATCTTGGTCGGGCAGGAATTTACCCAGCGCATCGGCATATTCAAAGCTGGGGGTCTCTAGCCGCTCATAACCCCAAGATTCATAGACCCGCAGGACTTTTTCCACGACACTGCGCTCTGCCAGCAAGGCATCAGCCCGGCGGTCGATAAAGCCGCGCGGCGAGCGAGCAAGCGGACGGCTCGGCGCATTTGGTTTGGTTTCGGTCATAATGAAGCCCGGTGGGAGAAAAGATGGAGGCGGTGTTTATCGCGACATGGCGCGGGCGGCAATCAATCTGCCTGATATCGCTGCGCCATCTGCGCCAGCACACGGTGTTTTGATACAGGAATCAAGGTGACACTGGGAAAGAGCAGGGTTAGACAAATGGTTTAGGACCTGTATTTAGCCGCTGCATGCGTGCTGATCATAGAAAGTTTGCGCCATGAGCGAAAAGTCGCAGCGTCGCCGGAAAGCCCTTGCTTCGGGAACAGGTGTGGCTATTGCGATTTTCGCAGCTTTGGCAGCCACGGGTCTCTCTCTGACCGGTCCTCTCAAGCCTGCAACGCCGGATAAGCCCGCCAATGCTGAGGCCCCGAAGAGGACCGATTGGCGTGAGTTAGCGCGTCTAGCTCTGGACAAAGAAAAGCTGTCATTCGCTGAAGTAAAATTCAAGTCTGGCTTGTTGACTGTCACAGGCGACACCGACTCGGCAGACGACCGCGCGCGGGCTTTTAACGTTGTAAAGCAGGCAGTCTTGGGCGATCCAAGCCATGTTGGCGTGGTGCTCGCGCTGGAAAATGCCATCACATTAGGTGGCCAAGCTATGGCCGATGCGCCGGATGCGGCCTCCACCATGGGGGCCACCCCGGACGCCAAAGCGTGCCAGACCGCCTATGACACGTTGCTCGACGGGCGTGTGATCAATTTTGGGTCGGGCAGTGCGGTACTGGCCGAAGATTCTAAGCCTTTGCTGAATGCTTTGGCAGCTGTGGTCAAACGCTGCGAGACTTATCGGGTTGAGTTGGGCGGACATACGGATGCCCGCGGCGACGCCACCGCTAACCAAGCCCTGTCAGAGCGACGCGCACAATCGGTCGCGGATTATCTGGTGTCCAAATCGGTTCCAGCCAGCTTGTTGGGCGTGTCTGGTTATGGCGAAACCCAGCCCAAGGATGCGGGTGGCAATGCGGAGGCGGACGCCAAAAACCGCCGGATTGAGTTCAAAATCGTCGAAGATGGTGCCCAATAGGGCCTTCGCAAAGCCGTTCGCTTAACGCGTCAGGCCCGGGACCCATTTTACATCTTCTGCGCCATTGGCATTGGCGCGACGGCCCGCGACGAATAACAGGTCAGACAGTCGGTTGAGATAGTGCAGCACCGCATCCGAGACGACTTCGCCTTCGGTCTGCATCAATGCCGCTACCTGCCGCTCCGCCCGCCGCGTGATGGTGCGTGCTACGTGCAAATAGGCCGATAGGGCCGTGCCACCGGGCAGGATGAAGGAATCAAGCGCCGGGATGGCCGCATTCATCGCGTCGATTTCGCCCTCAAGCCGCGTCACTTGGTTAGGCAGAATGCGCAAAGCTTCCCAAGCGAGTGGCTTGCCGCGCTCTGGCGTTGCCAAATCAGCACCCAGGTCGAACAAATCGTTTTGGATACGACCCAAAATCGCGTCGAGCTCGGCATCGGCTGCACTGTGCAAGCGCGCGACACCGATAGCGGCATTGGCCTCGTCCACCGCGCCATAGGCTTCAACGCGGGCATCAAACTTCGGCACCGTCTCGCCCGTCGCAAGGCTGGTTGTGCCATTATCGCCGGTGCGCGTGTAAATCTTGTTGAGCGTGACCATGCTTCATCCCGTAAATCTGTCCCTGCCCTACTATAGGTCTAAAGCTGTCCTGCCAAAGCACGAAGCTGCTATTTTGCGAGGAGAGCACCACGCGAGCCCAGCTTGAAGGGGCGTGAGGTTTGACCTAAAATAGACGAGATATGTCTGAGAACAACACTATTTGAGGAGACTCAATTCCGAGATGAAAAGTTTCATCACCTCATTTCTCGGCTTCTCATCGGCCTATTTGATCTACTATTTGCTCGTGGGCGGTCAACTCGATGGTCGGCAGTTGGCGATCATCGTATCGGGCGGTTTTGTGTTCGCGGTGTTGTTCGAAGGCTTAAGTCTCTTGTTTAGGCGCTTGTTCCTCTGGCTCGGGCGATATTACTCAAAGCGGCAGAAAGAGGTTTGAGTGTCTGGCTCACTTAGCAGCCTCCCCAAAAGCAAAGAAACCTCGAACTTGCGCACAATCGTACTAAATCAGTTTCTATGACCCATCCCATTCGACTGCTCTGCTTAATCCTTGCCATTATCTTCACCGCTTTGATTGGCTGGGCGAGTGTGAGGGGTGATTTTGGGGCGGAGTTTGCGGCCATCACAGCGATGCCGTGGGGGCAAATCTCGCTGATCGACCTCTATCTGGGCTTCTTGCTCTATGGCTTTGCAGTCTGGGTGGTGGAGAAGGACCTCAAAGCCCGCTTGCTATGGGCGGTGCCCATCATCTTTCTTGGCAACGCGTGGTCCTTAGTTTGGGTCGCCGTGCGCTGGCCGCAGATCCTAGCGCGTCTGAAGGTCGAGCCCACAGTCCCCCCAGCCGACCCTAAGTCCTGACCGCGCAAATATCAGGTAGGCCACGGCCACGGCCAGCATCATCCAAGCCATAGCCAACCAGAAACCGGTCCGGCAGGTCAAAGCCCAAATAGTCTGGCGCGGGTAGTTCTGCCGCCAAGGGCTTTCGGGCCAAGAGGCAGGTCAAAACCTCACTCGCGCCCTTAGACGCCAGATAGGATTTGGCAAATAGAATCGTGCGACCCGTATCATAGACGTCGTCGACAATCAGAACTTGCCGCCCAGCAATGGGCTTTTGTAGATCGGCCAACACATTGATGCGGCCCCCGCTTTCATGTCCGTCTCCATAGCTCGATAGCCACAAAAAATCGGTGCGCGGGGTTTTTCCATGGCGGGCAAGACCGCGCACCACGTCTGCCATGAACACAAAGGCGCCCTGTAACAGGCCAACCACGACAGCATCTTCTTCCAACCGGCCTGCAATCTGACCGGTCAGCTCTTGTATGCGGCTGTCGATTTCTTGCGCAGAAACCAAAATATCTAAGTGAGCCGTCACGTCTGCCCTCCTATTGTTTATCGGGCAGCCACAGGGGCGTCGTGGCCTTCACCATGATCGACCATGGGAACATCTGCTGGTTTAGCGGGGGCTGCTGGTTTCGCCCCCATCAAGCCAGACTTACCTGTCGGAGGTTCTGGCTTTGGACGCGGGCCTTTGCGTGGCGGATCGGCAAAACTGATTACAGCCTTCAGGTTGCCGCGCACAGGGTTAGAGCGGGAACTAGCAAAGGCATGCGCTTTGCCGGGGCCAAGGCTCTCAACGCCCGGATCCACCATCCAGGACAGGCGCTCTAGGCCCTTTGCATCGACCAGCGAGACTTTGAGATAGGGGATGAATTCTGACGTGCGGGACACCGATTGCAACACGCCTTTAACTTCGACCTTGGGGCCTTTGTCATCGGCTGAAGACGTGATGGTGATGTCACGAATATCTACGCCATAAAGGTTGGCCGGCATGCCGACTGCAGCAAAGGCCGTGGCTGACTTTGGCCACAGGCGCACGATGTCGGTGCGATAAATGGCAGCTGCCACCAAACCACCGATCAACAGGCTGAAGCTGATGGCCCAAGGAATTCCAGCCGCCAAACGATGGGTCGTCCTGATCTGGTCCAGCGCCTTTTTGCGCGCCATCTCATGGGGTTCAAGCTTGCCACTTTTGGCCTTTTTGCTGCCCAGCCCTAATTTTGCCAGCAGGCCTGCCTTCTTTGCTTCAGCAGCACTGGGTGCTTTTGACGTGCTAGAATTATAGCCAATTGCCCCCGCAGGCATAGCACGCCACGAATTTCCACATGCCGCACAGCGGACAGTGCGCCCCGACGGTGGAATCGCACCATCAGCGACATTGTATTTCGCAGAACATTGAGGGCATGTGAGTAGCATGAAAGAGACGAATCACCCGGCTAGCGCAACCATAAAAAAGCGCTTATTCGCTGTCAGAGTCTACTCATGAATGAAAAAACTCGCACCCCTGCCTATCGAGAGGGCGGACCGATCGTCCGCTTTGATAAAGTTGGCGTCACCTATGGCTCCGGCACCCAAGCCTTGCGTAATGTGTCGTTTGAGCTGGAGAGCGGTGGTTTCTACTTTTTGACGGGCCCATCGGGGGCGGGCAAATCGACCCTGTTGAAACTCATGTATCTGGCCCTGCGACCCAGCCAAGGGCGCGCCAATTTGTTTGGTGTAGACGTCGGTAGTGCCAGTCGCGACGATCTGCCGATGTTGCGGCGGAAAATTGGCGTGGTGTTCCAAGACTTCCGCTTGCTGCCGCATTTGTCGGTGTTTGATAATGTGGCCATGCCGTTTCGCGTTCGCGACGTGCCCATGGCCGATTATGCGGAGGATGTGGATGACCTGTTGCGCTGGGTCGGCCTTGGCGGACGGATTGATGCCTTGCCAGAGACCTTGTCGGGCGGGGAACAACAGCGGGTGGCGATTGCCCGGGCAGTGGTAGGCAAGCCCTCTCTCTTGATCGCCGACGAGCCGACCGGCAACGTTGACCCCGATATGGGCGCCCGGATCATCCGTTTGTTCATCGAACTTCATAAATTGGGCGCGACCGTGGTGATTGCGACGCACGATCTTGACTTGGTCCGTCGGTCGGGGGCCCCTGTTCTCCGGCTGGAGGCTGGCGAATTGACCCAAGCGCCCCATCTCGACTCACCGCCAAAGGCAAAGCGATGATTGATAAATTAAAGTCGCTGTGGAGACAGGTCATTCGCGAGTCAGATCGCGCTTTATTACCTGCCGATTCGCGCCAAGTGCGGCCTTTGACGATTGTGGTGTCGATTATGTGTGCGCTGGGTTGCTTGGCGGGCCTTGGGGCGTCGGCTGGCTTCCGGGCTGCCAATACTTGGACCAGCGACCTTAAAAGCGCGATGAGCGTTGTGGTGCAAAGCCCCCGCACGGACGAAGATTTGGCCCGCGCCGCCGTGATTGTTGGCCGGGTTCCAGGTGTGACGCGCAGTGAAGCCATGAGCCGTGATCGCGCTAAAGAACTGTTACGCAATTATGGCACCGATATGGGTGCCACTTTGGACGCGCTTCCTGTCCCACGCCTGATCGAAGTTGGCGTGACGGCTGGGCAAACCAATGTGAAAACCGATATTGAAAAAGCCTTGAAGGCGGCAGGCTTCACGCTCGTGGTGGATGACCACAGCCGCTTTACAGGTGAAGTGCTCCGAACCTCTAGTGTTGTCCGGATTGTCGCCATTCTGGCTTTGGTCGCATTGGTCGTGGCAGCGATTGCGACGATTGCCTTTGCCGCGCGCGCCGCACTTGAGACCCGACGCGAAGCGGTCAACATCCTCCATCTGGTGGGCGCAAAGGATTCCTTTGTAGCCCGTGAGGTTCAAATCCGCTTTTTGCGGCTGGGGTTTGTTGCAGGCCTATTAGGTGCCAATGCAGCCGGAGTGATCGCTTTGATCGGAACCACCGTCTTCGCATTTGGGGCCTCTGACTTTACCAGTGGGGCACCCTTGTTGAATTGGACGGACTTGTGGATCCTGTTGGTCGCACCCTTAGTGACCGCTTGCGCCAGTGCAGTTGCAGCGGATCTTGCGGCACGTGCAACTTTGAGGGATTTGGTGTGAGATGGCATGGCTCCGGCGACAGACACGTGAACGGGGGCTACATCGCCCATCGGGCACGGTTGTGCGTTCGTCGACCCTTATTTCCCGCCTGATCTTTGTTATGAGCCTGCTGGGCGGCTTGAGCCTTATGATTGGCTTCATCCGCTTTGGTGATCATGTCGTCTCGCTCAAACCGCCAAAGGCGCCGATCCGCGCCGATGGGGCAGCAGCGCTAACCGGTGGCTCTGATCAGCGGCTGATCGCTGGCGTCAAACTTGTTGAAAGCAAGGCCGTGCCGCGCTTGCTGATCTCTGGCGTCAACCGCATCACGACCGCCAAGGAAGTGCGTGCCGTGGCGGGCGGTGCGGAAGAGACCTATGCCTGCTGCATTGATATGGGCCGCCGGGCGACAGACACGATTGGCAATGCTGAGGAGGCCGCCATCTGGGTGCAGGTCCATCAGATCAAGACTTTGGTCGTAATTACCGATGCCTATCACATGCCACGCAGCTTGTTTGAAATGCGCCGGGCTATTCCCGATGTGGTTCTGATCCCCTACCCTGTGCAGACCACGCGCGAATTTAATGGCGACTGGTGGAAGAATGAACGCCCAACTCGGGCCTTAGCGCTGGA
>JAJTGP010000304.1 GCA_021299265.1 Hyphomonadaceae bacterium
AGGGCATGATCTGGGGCCTTTACGTACGAGGCGGAGGATACCAAACCACCTGCGGTGGGCTCGTTACCCACTCTTGGGCGTACAGACTTATCTAGCCGGGGCGCACGGTCAGCGTCGTAATTCCGGGCCAGTCCGTTAATCTGGCCCACCTCATTTGGCGCAAACCCTGCGCCCCGGTACCTCTTCTGTTGTACCCCCGGTGGTTTTCCACGCGGGGCTATTGGTGTGGGTGCCTAGAACCGCAGTTGAGGGTTTCCCCTGACACAATAAAACTCTAGGTCTGACCCCATGGTTGGACTGATTGATCGCGATAGCCGGGTGTGGGCCGTTTTGGGCCCGACCAATACGGGCAAGACCCATTTGGCGGTGGAGCGTATGCTGGGCCATCCCACGGGCATGATCGGTCTGCCGCTGCGTCTTTTGGCGCGCGAAGTCTATGATCGCATCGTTAAGCAAAAGGGCGTCGGCCACGTCGCGTTGGTGACGGGGGAGGAGCGGATTGTTCCAGCCTCTGCGCGCTATTTTGTCGCCACCGTCGAAGCCATGCCGCTTGACCGGCCCTTTTCCTTTATTGCCATTGACGAAATCCAACTCTGTGCCGATCCCGATCGCGGGCATATCTTCACTGACCGCTTATTGCGTGCGCGCGGCCAAGCCGAGACGATGTTCCTAGGCTCGGACACCATGCGGCCCATGATCCGCGCCATGATCCCGGGCATTGAGATTGAGCGGCGCGAGCGCTTGTCGACCTTGAGCTATACGGGCGTGAAAAAGATCACCAAATTGGCCCGGCGCAGTGCCATTGTCGCCTTCAGTCAGGAAGAAGTTTATGCCATCGCCGAACTGATCCGCCGTCATAAGGGCGGCGCGGCGGTTGTGATGGGGGCGTTGAGCCCGCGCACCCGCAATGCGCAAGTCGCGCTCTATCAATCTGGAGAAGTCGATTTTCTCGTTGCCACCGATGCGATTGGCATGGGCCTCAATATGGATGTCGACCATGTGGCGTTTGCCAGTCTGTCGAAATTTGATGGACGCAGGCACAGGCCGTTGCGTGCCGATGAGATCGCTCAAATTGCCGGCCGCGCGGGCCGCTTTCGCACCGATGGCACGTTTGGTGAAACCGCTGATTGCCCAGACCTCGATGCCGAGACGATTGAACGGGTGGAGGGTCATCAGTTTGAGCCGGTCGATGCCTTGGAATGGCGGACGTCTGACCTCGACTATCGCTCATGCCAAGCTTTGATTGCCTCACTCGAAGCCCCATCGCCACATCCTTCGCTTAAGCGGTCGCGCGGCGCGATTGATGAAGAGGCGTTTCGCCGCTTGGCGATTCTGGCGTGGGTCCAACCTCTTACGCGCTCTTCTGTGGGGGTACGCCGCCTCTGGGACGCGTGTCAGCTACCCGATTTTCGCAAAGCGCCCCAAGATGAACATGTTCATCTGATTGAGGGATTGGCCGAACACCTTCTTAAGCCTAAAGGATTGATCCCATCCGACTGGTTCGCGCGTAGGGTAAATGAGCTCGACAGAACCGACGGTGATATTGAACAATTGCAACAAAGATTGGCAGCAATCCGTACTTGGACCTATGTCGCGAACCGATCTGACTGGGTTGATGAAAATAGACACTGGCAAGGCCAGACTCGGGTGATAGAAGACCGACTATCTGATACACTCCACGAGCGCTTGATGCAGCGCTTCATTGATAAGCGTACCTCCGCCCTGTTGAAGGGCCTCAAACGGGAAAATGCCATGGAAGTTGACGTAAATGAAACCGGCGAAGTGACAGTGGAAGGCCATGCCATTGGCCGCCTCGTCGGTTTGCGCTTTCAGGCAGATCCGCAAGCCTCAGGTCTTGAGGAGCGCGCGGTAAAGAATGCCGCGTTCCAAGCCTTGCGGCCTGAACTCACACGTCGTCTCGAAGCAATCGCGACAGGTGGCATCAATGACTTTGTGCTGTCAGATCTGGGCGTGATTATTTGGCGCGGCGATGAGATTGCCAAGCTGATGGGCCGCCAGCCCTTGTTGAAGCCAAAGGCCGTGATGATTGGCGGCGAATTGGCCCCAGAAGATGTGATGAAGCGCGCCCAAGAGCGGCTCGACAATTGGTTGCTCGAAATTGTGGCGCGGGACTTGGTGCCACTGAAGGCTTTGGCCGAAGCGGCCGAAGGCGAGAGCTTGAAGGGCTTGGCCCGGGGTGTCGCTTATCGGGTCGCGGAAGCCGGCGGTGTGATGGACCGCGCAGAACTTGATGCCGATATCAAGCAATTGTCGCAAGATGATCGCAAGGCCCTACGGGCTGTCGGCCTGCGCTTTGGCCGTGCCAATATTTATGCGCCAGCCCTGTTGAAGCCTAGGCCTGCACGCTTGCATGCTTTGTTTGCTTTCTTCGCTGCTGGTGGCGACCCCGCCGTCAGCGCACCTTTCTTGCCGCCATTGGGGGTGACGAGCTTTACCTTGACCAGCCCTGTGGAGGCCAAGCCCTTGGCAGCGGCTGGGTTCCGCGCCTTTGGCCAACGTGCTGTGCGGCTGGATATTGTCGACCGGATTGCCGACGCTTTGTTTGAAGCGGCTGAGGCCGCTAAAGGGCCTTGTGTATTCCCATCGGTGATCGTGTCGTTGCTGGGGGCCTCCAACGAAGATGCCGAAGCTGTCGTGGAAGCTTTGGGCTGGGAGAAGTTTGAAACCACCCGGCCTGTGAAGCCAGTTGAGCCTATTGCCGCTGACCCCGTTACCGAGGCGGCCAGTGAGGCTGAAGTCAATGAAGGCGGCACGCCCGATGTCGAACCGGCGCCCGTTGCAGAGCCTGACACAGACGTGGAGGCTGTTGTTGAAGCAACGCCAGAAGTTGCTGAAGCGTCTGCAGTCGTGGAAGTCGCAGAAGCCGCTGAAGTCGCAGCGACGGAGACAGTCACTTTGTGGCGGCGGAAACGGGCCAAGCCGCCGCGCACCGATCAGCGTTCGTTCAAGCGCGGCACTCCCAATCGCGCGCCCAACCCGCGCCCACAAGGGCAAGCTGCGACCGAGTCCGCACCCCGTGAACCGCGTCCACCCCGTCCTGAGGGTCAACGTCCCGCGCAAGGTGAGCGTCGCGATGGCAATCGCCCGCCACGCGAAGGTGGATTTAAGCGGCCGGATGGGGGCCGTCCGCCGCATCGCAATGGGGAAGGTCGCAGCTTTGCGGCTGCTCCACCGCGTCCGAATTCCGGTGGTGGCACGGTTGATCCCAACAACCCATTTGCCGTCTTGGCTGCGTTGAAGTTGACGGCAGAACCCGCCAAGCCAGCCAAGGGCGGACAGTCGTCTAAAAAGCATAAGGGCAAGAAGCCGCAAAAAGGCGGTGGTGGTGGTCAGCCCGCGCCTGTCGCGGAGCCGCAATCTGAATGAGGGAGGAGGCCGATCGCGCCCGGCTAGACGTTTGGCTGTGGCGCGCCCGCTTTTTTAAGACCCGCAGCTTGGCGACGGAATTCGTCTCTCGCAAAGGGGTGCGCCTCGCACGGGGCGGTTTGGCCGTCCGCAAGATTGACAAGCCCGGCTATACGATCGCGCCAGGGGATGTTTTGGCTTTCGCCATTGCAGGTCACCCCTTCCATGTAGAAATTCTCGCTCTAGGTGTGAGGCGAGGGCCTGCATCGGAAGCCGTTCTGCTCTATAATACCGCAATCAGCCGGGACGAGGTTGACCTTTCGGGTCAGCGCGGTCACATCGGCGCCGAAAACTGTTGAGGAGCCACCGCTAGGACCATGACCTACATCGTGACTGACGCCTGCGTGAAGTGCAAATATATGGATTGTATCGAAGTGTGCCCCGTAGATTGCTTCTACGAAGGCGAGAACTTCTTGGTGATCCACCCCGACGAATGCATCGATTGCGGGGTGTGTGAGCCTGAGTGCCCTGTGGATGCGATCAAGCCTGACACGGAAGATGAGCCAGACGGCAAGTGGCTGAAGGTCAATTCGGACTATGCCAAGATTTGGCCCAACATCACTGTGAAGGGCGAGCCGCCAGCGGACCGCGATGACTTTGCTAAAGAAGACGGCAAGTTTGAGAAATACTTCTCGCCCAATCCCGGCGAAGGCAATTAAGCGGCGGGCCTAAGTTTTCGCCCAAGAGAAGGTCGCGAGGCCTTTGGAGTTCGTCTGATGAGTTGGTCCAAAACCTATGACGGCGCAGAGCCGATGCGCGTCAATAAATGGATGGGCCAAACGGGCGTGTGCTCGCGGCGCGAAGCCGAAGCTTTGATTGACGCGGGCCTTGTCTCCATCGATGGCGAAACCGTCGCTGATATGGGCCGCAAGATCCAGCCCGGCCAAACTTTGACGATTGCTGAAGCCGGCAAGTCCCAACTCGACAATCGCTTCTCCATCGTCATCAACAAGCCGCCAGGTATCGTCTCGGCCCATCCTGAGCCCGGGCAAGTTCCGGCCATACGCTTGCTCACGGCAGAAAATCTGGTCGGCACGTCCGAGATCATTCCCGATGATGAGATGAGCTTGGCACCTGTCGGCCGCTTGGACATGGATTCGCGCGGCCTACTGGTGCTCTCTGAAGATGGTGTATTGGCCAAAGCTTTGATCGGCCCTCAATCTGGTCTCGAGAAGGAATATCTCGTCGCCATTGAAGGCATCATCACAGACTGGGCTTTGGAAAAGCTGCGCTATGGGCTGGTGCTCGACGGTCGTCAGCTTAAGCCTGCCGTGGTTGAAGTGATTGGACGCTACCGTTTGCGCTTCATTCTGACTGAGGGCCGTAACCGGCAAATCCGGCGGATGTGCGAGGCGGTGGGCCTCTATGTGGTCGATCTCTGTCGGATCCGGATCGGCACCTTGACGCTGGGTGACTTGCCCGAGGGCAAGTGGCGTCTGTTGACCCCGTCGGAACGTCAGGGCCTGATTGGCGGCGCGCAGACGACCGTAGCAAGTTAGCCCAGAGGTAACGTCCGAGGCTGTCGCATCCTGTGCGCTTCACTTTCTGAAACATTTATGATATATAAACGGGGCTGGTGCAGTCCTGCACAGCATTCTCTGGTGGACCCCAGCCTTACGAAGCAAACAGACACAACATCGTAACGATCTTTTTTAGGAAAGCGCGTGGCGGTGCAAGTAGCTTTTTGTCTCTGGCGGGCTGGCATGGTGCGAGGGTGAGTTCGCGATGAGCGACGTTAAGAAGATAACATTCCAAATTGGTGACTATGTGGTTTATCCAGCGCATGGCGTTGGCCGGATCACGGGGATCGAATCCCAAACGGTAGCAGGCATGAGCCTGGAAGTTTTCGTCATTGCGTTTGATCAAGACAAAATGACTCTGCGCGTTCCAACATCGAAAGTGAAAACCGGTGGCCTGCGAGCTTTGTCTGGCCCTGCCATTATGGACGACGCTTTAAAGACCTTGACCGGCCGTGCGCGCATCAAACGCGCGATGTGGAGCCGTCGTGCCCAAGAATATGAAGCGAAGATCAATTCGGGTGACCTGATTTCAATCGCCGAAGTGGTTCGCGATCTTCATCGTGCAACCGACCAGCCAGAGCAATCCTATTCTGAGCGGCAATTGTATGAATCTGCCCTCGACCGCATGGCCCGTGAAGTGGCGGCGATCGAAAGCGTCAACCGCGAAGAGGCCATCAAGAAATTGACCGGCACCTTGGCAACCCGCGCCGCTTAAGCTGACTTCTTCTTTGAAGATCAAAAGATCCCGGTTGGTTCGTCCAGCCGGGATTTTTTGTGGACTTGCACTTCAGTCATTTTCCGATGATGTGTCCCGAAGGGACTGAAGGGGTACCCCCACGATGTCATCCCCGCCGAAGCGTGAGCTTCGAGCGGGGACCTCAGGGGACTTTGCGGTAGGAGGTCAGGGACTCGGCTTCGCCGTCCGGGATGACAAATTGGGTGGCTGAAGCACCCTTTAGCCCCCCAATCTATCCACCCCCAGCGCGGTGGCGGGTAGGATTGGCCCAAGTTCTCGTGTTTAGCGCGCCGAGACCAGCCAACCTACTTTCATATGGGCAACTTCTTGATCGCTCTCATTGTTCAACGTCACATCGACTTGAAAGCGGACTTTGCCGTCCGAGGCCAAGCGCGCCAGAAGGTCGGCGGCGGGTTCGCTGGCTTTTGCTTTTGCCGTGATCGTGCCCTTGGCGATCTTCACATATTCAATCGACGCATCGGTCGCGATGGGGCGCACTTGCAGCAGCTGTTCGACAAAAGCGCCACTCATGGCAGCACCCGATGCGGCTTCGCCCAAAGTGAACAAGGCCCCCGCGTGCATGCTGGCGATGTGATTATTGACTTCGGGGCGTTGCTCAAGGCTGGCTGTAGCCTCACCCGCCCCAAGGTCGAGTATCGTAACCCCCGTTGTCGTGGCAAAGGGCACAGCGCTGCCGAGGTGAGTTTTGATCATGTCATACATAGCTTCTTCTCCTTGATGTATCCAGTGGATACATTTGAGCTACATCGGCTGTCAAGGCGGTTGTCAGGTGCGCGGGCTGGCTTAAAGATGGTTTGATCATGCCAAAGTCCGACTCAGACCAGCCCTATCATCATGGCTCCTTGAAAGAGGCGGCGCTGGCGGCCGCAGTTGCGCGCCTGCGCAAGGGCGAGGAGGAATTGCCAACGGTGCGCGAATTGGCAGCCGAGATCGGAGTCAGCCACCGGGCCCTCTACCGCTATTTTGCTGACAAGGATGCGCTAAAGCGTGCTGTCGCGGGTGAAGGGTTTGCCCTCTTAGCCGGGAGGATTCCTGTTGGAGCCGATCTTACCGCCTTGTCGGTCATCGACGGCTTTCTACGCTTTGCCTTTGATGAGCCTAGTCTCTACCGCTTGATGTTCTCGCTGCGCTCAACCGCGCTGTTGGCCGAGCCTGTGCCTGGCCCGCAGGTCCGCCGTGTGATTGGCTTGGCAACACAAGCTTTTGACGACGGGGCAGGGGAAGTGGCCGTGCGCAATCGTGTCTTCTCCGCCTGGGGTTTGGCGCACGGCTTATTCGACTTATGGCGCGCGGGGGCGTTACGCGCCGCATCCCCCGAACTTGTTTATGATTTTATCCGCGCCCGAATTTTGGAGAGTGGGTTGGTGGATTGAGGGGGGGCTGAACTGCTATTAAATGTGCTGAAATACCCCTTCACCGGCTTCGCCGGAGCTTCCCCATAAATGGGGAAGCAGCATCGGGAGCAGTTGAGCCTCCCGCTTCCCCACTTGTGGGGTATCTGAACCGCACTGGATTTGCCGGAGGCTCTAAAACCTGAGAAGGGTAGAGCCATGGATAAGAAACGGACAAGACAGACATTTTCACCAGAAGTGCGTGAGCGCGCAGTTAGGATGGTGCGGGAACATCGCGGTG
>JAJTGP010000061.1 GCA_021299265.1 Hyphomonadaceae bacterium
AATATCAAACAAATTCTGGCGTCATCAATAATGCGCATGGCGCGACTCAACTTTGGCTTATCTTGCGGGAACGTCTTTTTGTCGTTTTAGACGAACAGATTGAAAATTCGAGATGATATTACTTAATGGCTGAGCGAACCTGTCACACTGTGGCGCCGAAGTCGCACTGACTGCAGACGCCGCGGGCTGTCTTTTCCCGCACGCTTTGGCCTTTATTGCCACCAGATTGCGCGCTAGATCACACCCATGCCTCATGATGCTTGCGAGCCCCCCAAACAGCCCTTTGATGATATCCGTGCCTTGTTGCAGGACCTACCCAGTCGGGATGAGGAGGCCAGCGCCCGGACGGCTTGGCGGGAGAGCCAATTAATCAAGCCGCCAGGTGCTTTGGGGCGCCTCGAAGATATCAGCAATTGGCTGTCGGCTTGGACGGGGAAAAGCCCGCCGCAGGTGACAAGACCCATCATAGCCGTGTTTGCAGGCGACCATGGTGTCGCCGCACGCGGGGTCTCTGCTTATCCGCAAGAAGTCACACGGCAAATGATTGACGCAATGGCCGCCGGTGGGGCTGCGATCTCTGTCTTGGCGCAGCAAGCAGGCGCTGGCCTCAAAGTCTATGACTTGGCGGTCGGCAAACCGACACCTGATATTGTCGAGGCCGATGCCCTTACGGAGCAAGAATGCGTGGCGACCATGGCTTATGGGATGGAAGTCTTGGCCGAAGGGACGGACCTTTTGGTTCTGGGTGAAGTTGGCATTGGCAACACGACAGTTGCAGCCGCCTTGGCCTTGGCGCTGTTTGGCGGCGAGGCTTCCGAATGGACGGGCCCCGGCACGGGCGTTGAAGGTAAGGCCTTGGCCGCAAAGCGCGAAGTCGTAGAAGCTGCCGTGGCGCGCTTGGGCGAGGATCGAGACGATCCGCTGAAAGTTTTGGCCCGTGTCGGCGGGCGCGAATTTGCCGCAATTGCTGGCGCAATTCTGGCGGCCCGCTTGCAACGCGTCCCCGTGGTGCTGGATGGCTTTATGGTCGCCGCTGCCGCTGCGGTTTTGCACCGCATGAACCCTGAGGCGCTGGATCATTGTATTGTCGGCCATGTCTCGGCAGAACCCGGCCATCGTGCGCTATTGGCCCGTTTGGGCAAGCAGCCGATCTTGGATCTGGGTATGCGATTGGGTGAGGGGACGGGGGCTGCCCTTGCCGTGCAAATCATCAAGTCAGCGGTCGCTTGCCATGCCGGTATGACGACCTTTGCCGAGGCGGGTGTGGCGGGGCCTGCCACCTGATGCCGGTCTCCAGCGCCTATCATCCCGACCCACAGTTTTTCGGCCTGGGGCCGGAGTTTGGGGATATCGTTGAGGCGGCGGATTTTCCGATGCACCGCCTTGTCTGGCGCGATCAGCGCGCAGCGGCAAGTGTCGGCCTTGAGACCTTAAGCGACGACGAATGGATTGCCCATTTTGGCCGCTTTGAGACTTTGCCCAATATGGCCCAGCCGCCCATCGCCATGCGCTATCACGGCCATCAATTTCGCACCTACAATCCGCAATTAGGCGATGGGCGGGGCTTTCTGTTTGGTCAGCTTCGCGATCAAGAGGGGCGCTTACTTGACCTTGGCACCAAGGGCTCGGGTCAGACGCCGTGGTCCCGACAAGGCGATGGCCGTCTCACCTTGAAAGGGGGCGTGCGTGAAATATTGGCCGCCCGCATGCTGGAAGCCCAAGGCGTCACGACATCCAAGGCCCTAAGCCTGATTGAAACGGGCGAGAATCTGATCCGCTCTGACGAGCCTTCGCCTACGCGCTCGGCCGTTTTGGTCCGACTGCAACATAGCCATGTCCGCTTTGGCACCTTTCAGCGCCATGCCTTTCTCGATGCGCCCGAGCGCTTGGCCGCCTTGGTCGATCATTGTGCGGCGGTCTATTATCCCCACTTACAGGCGCTAGACGGCCCAGAACGCGCGGCAGGCCTCGTACGCGACGTGGCTCTTGCCACGGCAGACATGGTCGCTGGTTGGATGGCTGCAGGCTTTGTGCATGGGGTTCTCAACACCGACAATATGAATGTGACCGGCGAGAGCTTTGATTATGGCCCGTGGCGGTTTTTGCCAGTGGCAGACGGAAACTTCACGGCGGCCTATTTTGACCAAAATGGCCTTTATGCCTATGGCCGCCAGCCAGAAGCAGGCCTGTGGAACCTCAAACAATTAGCCGGGGCCTTAACGCCGATTGGCGAGCTGGAGAGCCTGACCGAGGCCGTTCGCGCCTATCCACCCGCCTTTGCCCAAGCCCAACAGAGCGCGCTTCTGCGTCGACTTGGCCTTCAGTTTGAAATGGGGGTGGAAAACAACCGCATCATGCTGGATGCCATGTTTGCCTTTATGGCGCGATCAGGCGTGTCGTGGGACGGCTTCTTCCACGATTGGTTTGGTGGCCTTGCCAGTGAGGCACGCGCTTTGGCTGGCCCGCGCGCCGCATATTATCAGGGCGAGGATTTCCAAGCTTGGTTCAAATGGCTGGAGCATTTCGCCCCTGAGCGCCCTGAACGCCTGCGCCATGCTTACTTCCAAGCGGCAGAGCCCGCCAGTCTGGTGATTGAAGAAGTAGAAGCCCTTTGGGCAAGGATTGCCGAACAGGACGACTGGTCAGGCTTTGATCAAAAGCTGGCCGACATCACACTTTTGCGAGAAGCGCTGTTTTGATCCATCGAGGCTGCGATTGCGCCCAGTTTCTGGCGGTTTACATGGCATTTTACTGCCGCCTTTAGGACCTTTGTAAGCGGCTGCCGCCATAGTTTGCGCTGGTTGGGGTGACGACTGGGGCTTAAGTCATCATCCAACCCACTTCGGGAGGACTTATGTGAGTTCGCTTTGCACGTGGGAGCCATCAAAATGCGTGAACCGTTTGTCGCTTTATTGCCTCTGACTCATAGCGTTGACTTTACCCATGACCAAATCTTGTCAAGGTTGACGGGCCTGTTCCCATCGTTGACGTCCAAGCTGGGCGTGGTGCGGGCGGGTGGCTTCGCGGCTGGCGGGGAAGGGGGTCCTTGCTTTTTGGCTGTTGGCCCAAATGTAATTTCGGTGCACCTCTATCCCGGCCCTCCAAGGTTTGACACCCTAGAAGACATAGACGGGGCTTGCCCGGCTTGGTTTGGCTCACGGGGAGATCATCCCAAAATTCATTCCCATGTCGTGGTGTACTCAGAGCAAGACGCATTCCATCCGGCTGAAGCCCTAGCTGCCGCTGCGGCGGTGAGCATGGTTGCCGCTGCTCTAATCTCCGTTGTGCCAGTGGAAGAGATTATCTGGAAGACAGGCCGTGTCAGTATCGAGCCGCAAGCATTCCAGCGCGCGGCGTTGCGGCTGACCATACCCGAAGTTAAAGTCAGTCACTGGCTAACTTGGCGTCGGGTTGAAGGGCCTTTAAGTCCACAAGGCGTGCCAAGTTTGATTTTTCACTCGACTGGCCTTGCGCCCTTTTTCGGTCGAGAGCTGGAGACCGTTGCTTCCATCCTGCCTCAGCCGGAAGTGGAAAAGCGCGTCTTGGCTGTAACGGATTTCTTGATCCTTCATGGACCACCGGTGTTCGATGATATGCCGCTTTATGTGCCCGATCATGATTATGTGCGGATACGGCTTCGCGATCGCGGTGTCATCGACACCAAGCCCGTTTTTCTTTTGCGGATTGAACCGGGACCCGCCGCAACAACAGGGCCATCATTTGGTCAAACTCTGCCGGCTAAAGGCGGATTTGGTCGGCGGGCTATCAGCTAGGACTTGCCAGAGGCAAGGAAATTCAGGCTTCCTTTTTTGCCAAACTGGTCCATGATCTTGGTTGTCTCGTCTAGGACGAACCAAAGGGGTAAGGCATGGCACTTCAGCGTCGCGACTTAGTCACCAGTCTTCTTGGTTTTGGTCTGGCAGGTCCGGCTTGGGCACAAAAGGCAACGCCTGCTGCAACCGAAACCGTCACGGTGACCGGCCAGACGCCGATCGTCACACTACAGACTTGGATCGATCTTTATGGTCGCCCAACCGCCGAAGTGAAGTTAAACGGCAAGGGCCCTTTCAAATTTGTGGTCGATACGGGGTCAAATACCTCTGTTTTGAGCCCGCGAGTCGCCAGGGCTTTGGAACTACCCGAATTGCCGATGCGGACGGTGCACGGTGTGACGGGCTCTAGTCAGGCCCATTTTGCCAAGGTCGGCCAGATTGAAACCGGGCGAAGCGTCTCCAATAATCTAACGGTCGCAATTATCGATGCGCCCGCCTTGGACAACCTCGATGGCATTCTTGGGATGGATATGTTTGCTAATCGCCGCGTGCGGTTCAATTTCAGCCGCAAGACGGTCGATCTAGAGCCCGCAAGTTCAAGACGTCTTCGCAAATTGCCAATTTCAGTGGGCGTCAAGCTGCGACATGGCCTGTTGATTGAGGCAGAGGGGCGCGTAGGGGGCCTTCGCTCGAAATGTATCTTGGACACAGGCGGGGATACCACCATCATCAATATGGCCATGCTGAATGCGCTCAGCGCTCGGGCAAGACGCAGAACTCGGCCTGAAGAAGCCCCAATCATCTTGGGCGTCACGAACCAACAACTCAACGGGGTGTGGGCCAATCTGCCGGAGTTCAATCTCATTGGCCTCAATATCCGCCGATTAACGGTGGTCGCAGCCGATGCGCCTGTGTTTAAGCTCTGGGGCCTTGAGAGCACGCCTGCCATGTTGGTTGGCATGGACATATTGAGCCAAGTCGAGACATTGGTGGTGGACTATCGCCGTCGCGAAGTGGAGCTACAATTACTCTCCAGTTTAGTGGGTGGTGAGCACAATATTTATCGCGGCTAAGCCCGATCGAGAGGAAACAATCTTGACAGGCAATCTGCGCGCTACCGGCACTTCCAGCTTTTTTCGTTTGTTCGGGCTAGTGTGTCTGCCGGTGCTGTTGCTGGCCTCCCCACAACTGGCCCAAGCGCAGTTTAAGGCCACCAAACCTGAAGCCCGTGTAGAATATTGGCAGAGCCGCTTGGCCACGATGGAAAGCCAATTGGCTGACAAGCAAGGCTTGTCTCAGTATCGCCTTGTGTTTTTGGGCGATTCCATCACTGACTTTTTCCTCATGGGCGAGAATTTGTGGTTTCCTGGCATCAAGAATGGCCGGAGCGTTTGGGATGCGACTTTTGCTGGAAGCGACCCTAGCCTTAAAGCCATTAATCTAGGCATTTCCGGCGACCGGATTGAGCATATGCTCTACCGGATCCAGCCCAAGCGCCAAGGTGGCCTCGGCCAATTGGATCATCAGAGTTTGAAGCCGGACTATGTGGTCATTCTGGCCGGGATCAATAATTCATGGGCGAGTGAAACCCCAGCCGACGCCAGTATCATCGCTGGGGTCAAAGCGCTGGTCGCCGGTGTCCATGCGCGCCAACCCAAGGCCCGCATCATCCTGCAATCCCTCATGCCAACCCAAGAAGTGTCGCGTACCAAGGATGTGGTCATCCCCGTCAATCGCGCACTCAAGGCCTTTGCCGAACAGGATGCGCAGAAAACCTATCTAACGTTCGTGGACCTCTATCCGCACTTCCTCACGGCCGAGGGGGCTCAAAACAGTGCCCTGTTCTATGACGGACTGCACCCATCTGAGGCAGGCTACAAAGTTTGGCGCGATGTATTGGTGGCAGCTATTGCGACAGACCGCGCCCGCTAGCGCCTGCTTTAGGACGTAAAGCGGAAATGCATCACATCTCCGTCTTTCACGACATATTCCTTGCCTTCGAGGCGCATTTTGCCCGCTTCTTTCGCGCCGCTTTCGCCCTTGAAGGCGACGTAATCGTCATAAGCGATGGTTTCGGCGCGGATAAAGCCTTTTTCAAAGTCGCCATGAATGACGCCAGCAGACTTGGGTGCCGTCCAGCCGCGATGGATAGTCCAAGCGCGTGCTTCTTTGGGGCCAACCGTGAAATAGGTTTGCAGGCCTAAGAGGCCATAGCCCGAGCGGATCAATTTATTGAGGCCCGGCTCGTCCAAGCCTGCGGCTTCGAGATATTCTGCGGCCTCTTCATCGTCGAGGGCTGCAAGCTCGGCTTCCATCTGCGCGCAAATGACCACCGCAGTGGCTTTATGGGCTTGGGCATAGGCTTCAACTTTAGCTGAATATTCATTGCCTGTCGCAGCTGAGCCTTCGTCCACATTGCAAACATAGAGGACGGGCTTCGCGGTCAGAAGCTGCAACATGTCGTAAGCTTTTTGGTCTTCCTTGGCGGGTACGAACAAGCGCGCCGGATTGCCTTCATCCAAGAGTTTCTTGGCTTCAATGCATAATTCCAGCGTCAGCTTCGCATCCTTGTCGCTCTGCTTAGCTTTTTTCTCGAGATTGGGCATGCGCTTTTCCAAGCTTTCCAAATCCGCCAACATCAACTCGGTCTCGACCGTTTCAAGATCGGCGAGGGGGTCGATGCGGCCTTCGACATGGGTGATATCGTCATCGACAAAACAGCGGGTGACATAGGTGATGGCATCACACTCGCGGATGTTGGCGAGAAACTGGTTGCCCAAGCCTTCGCCCTTAGAGGCGCCGCGCACGAGACCCGCGATATCGACGAAATTCATGCGCGCTGGGATGATTTCCTTAGAGCTTGCAATGGCCGCTAGGGCGTTCAAGCGCGGCTCCGGCACGGCCACTTCGCCCACATTGGGTTCAATCGTGCAAAACGGATAATTAGCGGCCTGTGCGGCTGCCGTCTTGGTGAGAGCATTAAACAGAGTGGACTTGCCAACATTGGGCAGGCCCACGATGCCACATTTGAATCCCATGATGGCGGTCTTTCGTAACTAGGATGGCGCGCGCTAGAACCGCGCGAGAAAAGCGTGCCGTGTCTTAGACAGTTTGCCGTTCAAAAGCACCCATCAATGGCAGGGCTTAAGCAATTGCGAACGTCCGCCACTTGCGCGCGTCTGCCTGAAAATGGCGAGGAACGCGAGACAGGCGCACGTCGAACTCTTGCAACTCGCGCGTGGCGTCGACGTCTTTACCAACAAGACGCAGAAAGCGGATATAGCGGGCTTGGGCTTCTAGGGTCGGGATACGTGGTGCGGCAAAGGCATAGGCTTCCTCTGCATCCTCATTTTGCCCCAAAGCTTCCGCAGCACGCGCGAAGACGAGGGCCTCAGCAGGACCCTCGCGACCAAAAACACGCAATTGGTTGATACGTTCAATCGCTTCCTTGTGACGACCAAGTTCGACCAACGTGCGCGCATGGCCCAGAAGGGCGGTGGGGTCGTCGACAAATTGACCTTCTAGGCAGTCCCGATAGAGCATTTCGGCATTGGCAAAATCCCCCATCTCCACGCTGGCATGGGCTAGACGAAGACGATTGCCGACGGTTGGAGTCAGGTCAAAGGCTTCTTGAGCGGCCCGTAATTCCCGCGTCGGGTCCAAGGCCTTGATCACCTTTTGCTCAGCCTTGCGTACAGTTGAAAAAATGCCGGTATTGGGCAAGATTTCAAGCAAGACATAGATGGTCGAGCCAATACCCGGCGCAAAGAGAATCAAGAATATCCACCAGGTGGGTCGTCCTGTTCGGATGACATGTATGATCAAAGTCACCTGAATGATGAGAGACAAGATCAAAATAGGCATGATGCGATACATCCTCAAGTTGGCATATGAAACTCATACCCACTAAGTTTTATCTCGCAAGATGTCTGGGATGTAGAAAAGCTCTTGCCTAGCTCGCGTCACCCGAACCACCGCGCAGCCAAGCTGGCACAGGCGGGGGAGGGGCAAGGGTTGAGACCTTGGTCTGGAAAGCGTCGTGCTTATCCTCCAAGATCAGAGGGGTCGTGCGGGCAACCGCGTCGCATAACGTATCCACCCATGTGAACTCTGAGCTGGAGAAATCATCCAACACATGGCTCAACATCTTTTCGCGTCCCGGATGGCCAACGCCAAGCCGCACGCGCTTAAAGCCCGCGCCAGACTGGGAGACGATGGAGCGCAGGCCATTATGGCCCGCCGTGCCGCCGCCAACCTTCACCCGACATCGGCCGGGCGTGAGCTCTACCTCGTCATAATAGACAATGACTTTGGCGATGGGGATTTTGTGGAAGGTCATAAAGCCACCGACGCACCGGCCGCTTTCATTCATAAAGGTCTGAGGCTTTACCAGAATGATCTTTTGCGGACCGGCCTCGGTCTCGATCACGCCTTCGCGCGCAAGGCCCTGTAGACGGCTGCGCTCGGCCCCGAAATTATACTGGCGCGCAATCTCATCCACGGCCATGAAGCCGATATTGTGCCGGTTCTTGGCATATTTGGCACCGGGATTGCCGAGCCCAACCAATAGAAACATCTGATCACCCCATGATCACAATAAAAAAGCCCCGGACGATGCCGGGGCTTTTATCACATGCATCCAAAAAGGCTTATGCTTCTTCGGTTGCGTCTTCTTGCTTGCCACCGCGGCCAATGATGGTCGCAACGGTGAAGTCGCGGTCGCGGATGGTTGGGCGTGCGCCGTCTGGCATACGAACTGCCGAGATGTGGATCACGTCGCCAATATCGCGGCCAGCCAAGTCAATGACCAATTCTTCTGGGATTTTGCCAGCAGGCACATCCAGAGCCACGGTATGACGAACGACGTTCAGCGTGCCGCCCTTTTTGATGCCGGGGCAGGTGTCTTGGTTCAAGAAGTGCACAGGCACATCAACCGAGATCACCGAACCCTCTTCAACTCGATACAGGTCAAAGTGGACAGGCATGTCGGTAATGGGGTCCCATTGCACGTCGCGAGGGATCACAGGCTGGCTTTCGCCGCTGTGGTGCAAATCAACCATGTGGGCCAAGAATTTGCCAGAGCGGATCGCCTTCAGCAATTCCTTGCTAGAAGCGGCAATCGCCACAGGCTCTTTGTTGCCGCCATAAAGGATGCCGGGCACGAAGCCTTCACGGCGGGTCTGGCGAGCGCCACCGGTACCAGTGCGATCCCGCACTTCAACATTGATCACGATGCCGGTCATCCCCGGTCTCCGTTCGTTGGTGTGTAAAAACTGCGCCGCCTACATGATGCAGGCGGCGCATGAGATTTCATGAAGGCGGGGCTATAGGGGAAAGATGAAAAGAACTCAACAGTGGGTGGCAGCTTTAGACCAGCATGCTACTGAATAAATATGTTCCTGTCCCATATTACCCTGCTCGTCAGCGATATTCCAAGGTCAAAGGCCTTTTATGAGGCGCTTGGATTAGAGCTGATCGTCGATGCCGCCCATTATTGCCGGTTCCGGGCCAATTTGGACGGGCAGGGCAGCCAAACCCTGTCAATCTCTCACAGCCCTGAACCCATTGGCGCATCGT
>JAJTGP010000292.1 GCA_021299265.1 Hyphomonadaceae bacterium
AACTCGTCAGATTTCCAAAAGGGCGGCTTGACGTCGGAAGATTCCGTGCAAGTGGCCAAGTGGCTGCAAAAGCTGGGTGTAGACCTGCTCGAAGTCTCAGGCGGCAATTATGAAGCGCCAGAGATGATGGGGATGGAGGGTCTTGACCCATCCGCCCCACGCCCGACCAAAAGCGCCTCGACCTTAGCGCGCGAAGCCTATTTCATCGATTTTGCCCGCACCCTACGCCGCGAAGTCACCATGCCCATTATGCTCACCGGTGGCCTGCGCACCCTTGCCGGCATGCAGGCAGCCTTGGATGAAGGCGTGGACGTGATTGGCATCGCCCGTCCTTTGACCATCGACCTCAAAGCCGCCAATGCGCTTCTTGATGGCACGCAAGATCACTTGCCCGCGTGGGAACAACAGCTGCAAGAGCGGCCAGGCTTCTTCGGTCCCAAATCCCCGATCAAATTGATCCGCACCATCCAAGGCTTTGCCGGCATCTATTGGTATTACAGCCAATTCTACCGCCTCGGTCGCGGCCAGCCTGCCGAACCAAACCTGTCGCCGCTGAAAGCTATGGGCGAAGTGACCGGCATGTCTGGTCGCTTGATTAAGGCCCGCAAGGGTGGCGCGCCTGTTTCCCCGGTTTGAGGGGGCATCTTGGGAGACTACGGCCAGCCGCCCCTGCCTTACTTATCTGGTGAACCGGACTAACCCCTCACGGCTTTAGGCTTGCCTGTTGGCGTGGTGCGGCGGGGGCCATGATGAACTCAATCTGCTCTGGATGGTCGACCCAGACGCTGGGGCCATTGGAACTGCGCACATAGCCGCGCACGCGGATGGTGCGGCCCTGTAGGGCCAGCAAGTCCTGCGCGCCCCCGCGCCAGCGTGGGAAAGCCGTTTCAGGCACGATAGCCGTCACGTCTGTCTTCTCGTCCGTCCCGAAGTTCAAGAAGATGACTTTGCCGCGCTGGCTGGCCTTTTCCACCTTGCCTTCCATCAGTTGAAAGCTGTTGATGCCACCTTGCAGAGCTTCGGGGGTAGCAAAGCGGACTTGATAGGCACCAGATGTCCACACGCCGCGCCCAGCCCGCCGCGCCTCGCGTTCTGCCTGCCAAAGGTCGCCAATTGCACGGCGGTTATCCGCATAGGTGTGAACCCGCGCCAGACCATTCTTCAGCAAGGCCGATTGGACCCAGATGGCTTCTTTGCCCAAGCCTTGCGGCACAAATACATGGGCGATCGCCCGCCCACGACGGTCCCGCCGCAGACCATCATAGCGCAGCTCAACCTTCTTGCCTAAAATCAGACGTTCCAAATCCTGTGTGGCCCGCGGTCCCCAGATGTCTCCAGGGCGAACCCGCGGTGCCTCCACCTCGGCGAGACGCACCTCCAGCCCAGAGTCGAGGACAAAACTATCCCCGTCTAGCACTTTGCTGACCTTGCCCGCTTCCCCGCGCTCAAAGCTGGGGGCAGCGGCCGTAATTGCCACAACGACGCCAAACAAACTGATCAATTTCATAGACTTATCTAATCTCATCACACGCCCTGCCTTCTGCTGTGCTGCGAATGAGAAGAGCCTATGTTCTTGTTTTGATCTTGTCTAGCATTATTTTAGGTAATCATCATGATTTTGTTGATTTTTGGATTTAACCGTATGAAACGCCTGTTAATTTTTCTGACAGGGCCCAAAGGTCGCGGGCCGCATCTTGGTCCACGGCATGGTCGCGCACTTCACCATGGGCTTTTCCGCCGGCAACATGGCGCACAGCGATATCGCAATCCTCGCAATAGACCCCGCCCATGCCCTCAAGTTGAGGCGAAGTCGCGCACCACACACTGGTGGCGGCACCTTGCTCTGGCGTTTTGAACAGAGGGTTCAGATTGCCCTCCTTATCCATCCAGCCCATGGCAATCATTTCTTCCTGCGGCAAATGGCGCTGTAGGTTTGTCATGATGCCGCCGGGATGCAGCGAGAAGGCGCGGATGTCATGGGCCTTGCCGCGCGCATCCAACTCAACCGCAAACAAGCTATTGGCGCTTTTGGCGCGGCCATAGGACACCCATTTGTCATAGGGTGTGGTCTCGAAATTCGGGTCATTCAGGTCTGGTGCACCGATCCGGTGGCCAATCGAAGAGACAGAGACGACCCGTGCGCCCTTGGCTGCAACCAAATTGTCCCACAAGCGGCCAACCAATTGGAAGTGACCCAAATGATTGGTGGCAAACTGGCTCTCATAGCCACGGCTGTCGCGAGTCAGAGGATTGGCCATGATGGCGGCATTATTGATGTGGATATGGACAGGGCCGCTGAGGCTTGCGCCAAAGGCGTCAATGCTGGCGGGGTCGCCAAGGTCTAGGGCAGCAATCTCAATCTTGCCCGCCACGCCTGCAAGCTCGGTCGCGGCCGTATCGGGGCGCCGGGCTGCGACGATGACGCGTGCTCCAGCGCTGGCCAAAGCCCGCACGGTTTCAAGGCCAAGGCCGGAATAGCCGCCGGTCACCACAGCGGTCTTGCCCGTCAGATCAATGCCTTGGATTACGTCCATCGCGGAGGACCGCATCCCAAAGCCGGAATTGAGCGGTTTTTGTAAGTCTGAAATGCGCGCCATGGTCGTCTCCCTCATAATCTGTTTTCCCAAGTTTGTGGACCATCTCAGGCGCGATGCAAAGGCAAAACTTGTAAGTCCTCTGCGCTGAGTGCCTGCAGCAGTCGATCACTTATCCATTGGTCTGGCCGAATCGTGGTGTTAAGGTAGCGCACACCTAAGACAGGACGAAGACTTCATGGCTGACGGACATTTTTCCCCTACGACAGAAACTGTCTCCGCCACCCATGCAGACCGCGTCTATCAGGCTCTGCTGGCCGATATCCTAGAGAATGGGCAAAAGCGCGAAGATCGCACGGGCACGGGCACTTTGGGTGTTTTTGGTCGGCAGATGCGCTTTGACTTGGCCGATGGCTTCCCGCTTTTGACAACCAAGAAGTTGCACACGCGTTCGATCATCATCGAACTGTTGTGGTTCTTGCGCGGCGAAACCAATATCGCTTGGTTGAAAGAAAATGGCTGCTCCATTTGGGATGAATGGGCCGATGCCGAAGGCGAGCTTGGCCCGGTTTACGGAAAGCAATGGCGGTCTTGGGCGGCGCCTGATGGCCGCTCTATCGATCAGATCAGCCAATTGGTCGCCAATCTGAAGTCCAACCCGTGGTCCCGCCGTCATGTGATTTCGGCTTGGAATCCAGCCGATGTCGACGATATGGCGCTGCCACCCTGCCACTGCTTGTTCCAGTTCCACGTCTCAACCGATGGCAAACTAAGTTGCCAATTGTATCAGCGCTCGGCCGATGTATTCCTTGGGGTGCCGTTCAATATTGCCTCTTACGCTTTGTTGACCTTGATGATGGCGCAAGTCACGGGCCTCAAGCCTGGCACCTTTGTGCACACATTGGGCGACGCGCATTTGTATTTGAACCATCTCGACCAAGCGCGCTTACAGATCTCGCGCGAGCCTTTGGCTTTGCCGCGCCTAGAATTGAACCCAGAGGTCCAAGACCTCTTTGGCTTTAACTATAGCGATTTCAAGCTAGAGGGCTATCAAGCCCATCCCCACATCAAGGCAGCCGTCGCGGTTTAATTCAGACTAGAATTTCAACCACGACTTCTTGGTCGAAGCCGAGGCCCCATCCTCGTCTGCGCCCAGGCCGTCAAATGCGCCAATACCTGGATCATCAGGCACCACGGGTTCAGCGTCGCCACTAGCGGTGCTGGTGGCCAAAGTGCGCTCTGTCAAAGCCGCGAGCTCTGGAGCAACCAAACGCTCGGTGTCGGATCGTTCAAGGCGTGGATGGATCAGAAGGCCGCGCTCACCATAGGATTCAATCAAGCGCGCCCAATCGGCATCCTCATAGGCAAAGGCGCTACCATCTGGGTCAAGGTCCGACCAATCGGGTTCGCGCGGCGCATTGGCCCCTTTGCCCAGCCATTCGCGCGCGCCTGCTTCATCGCCAGAAGCTTTTGCGGCTGCCGCACGCAGAGCGAGAATTCGCGAAGTAGGCCGCTCGGCCAGCAAGGGCTCCAAACCTTGAATGGCTGTCACCGCATCTTGGTTCAGCAAAGCCTGTTCAACCGCCAGAATGCGGCTTTCGCGGTGGTTGGGGTTGAGGCGGACAAGGCCATCGAGCCAGCGCGCTTGGGTTTGCGGGGTCTCTTCGCTCTTCAAATCCTTATAGGCGATCGCCAAAGCGGGGTGTGGCGCTGCTTCCCAAGCGGATTCCAACGTACCGGCTGCCTGCCACTGCTTGCCAATAATGGCTTGCAGACGGGCGGCCATCACGGCGGCCGGGGCAAAGCCTGCGGCGAATTTGCTGGCGCGCTGGGCAAGCTCTAGGGCTTGGGCTGGTTCCATCATGCGCTCAGCGCGGTGGGCAGCCGCCGCCAGCACAACGGCGCGTCGGCGCGTGGCAGTCTTTTGGCCGACAAGGCCACGCTTCTCCGCGTCATCAAGGGCCGCCAAAGCACCATCCCAATCGGCAGCCAAGACACGACGGTTAAATAGGAATTCTGCAGGCCAAGGCGCCTTCTTTGAGCTTTGTAGGGCGGCTTCGGCATGCGAAATCGCCGCGGCCATATTGCCCCGGTTTAAGGCCAGTTCGGCCAAGCCACGGCGGGCTGCAACGCCATAGCCCGCCACATCGGTTAGTTCGCCATAGAGGCGCTCGCCCGCTGCCCCGTCGCCCGCGACAACGGCAGACTTGGCAGCCAAGAACTTTGCGCTTGCCGCATCGGGGGCAAAGCCCAGTGCTTTTTGCGCCTGACGCCGGGCCTCAGAAATTTCGCCCGCTTCAAAGGCCGCCATGGAGAGGCCCAACGTGTCTAAGCACTTTTTGCGGGCATTTTCTTGTTGGGCGCGCTTCATACGGCTGGGCAAGCTCCAGAGCCAGCCAATAAAGCCCCAGCTCGCGGTCATCAAAATGGTGATGCCCATTAGAATCGCGGCGGCAACGCCCGGTCCGACACTGACCTTCTTCAGGCCATCATTATAGACGATCTCACCGGGTTGAATGGCCAAAAAGACAAAGCCTGCCAGCATGGCTAGTCCCAAAATGATCAGGACGATCAGTCGGATCAGTTTCATGGCAGGTTTCCTTGCTTCTGTGGGGCGGCAGGTGCCATTGGAGCACCAACAGGGCCCGGTGCTGCAGGAATGATGCCAACCGGGGCCGTTACGACGGCGGACGGTGCTAGGGTGGGCATTTGTGGCGGCGGTGTCCGTGTGCCGCGCTCAACGGCCCCGCGAACTGCGGCCAATCGGCTTTCAAGGGTCAGACGGTTTTGCGCGCCTTCGATCCATTCGGCCACCACAGTAGGGGCGGGGCTGATGGCTTTCACTTCTTCCACAGCAGCGGCCAAATCACCCTGATCCAGTTTGACCTTGGCGCGCAACAAGCTCGATTGCGCGCTGGTCCCGTTCACGTCCGCCACCTTCTCAACCCGAACCAGATCGGCGAAAAAGCCCTTGATCCATCCCCAAAAGCCGCTTTCTTTCTGAGCAGCGCGGTCGCTGGCAACAATGGCGGGCTCAAGGGCGGCGAACCGCTCCTGCAGCAGCGTGCGGGTTGGCACGCCTTTGCGGGCAAAGTCTTCCAAGGCCGTGACTTCGGCCACGCCCGGCAGCGCGGCGCGGACCGTCTCAAACTCCGGCCAGAAGGGGCCGGGTCGGCTGGCTGCTTCCACCAGATTGATGGCTGCAAAGGTCACGCCGGGCGAGGGGGCTTGTGCCGCTTGGCTTTGCAGCGTTTGCGCCATGATTTTCAGGCGCGCAATTTCGGCTTGTAGGCTGGCGATAATGGCTCCGCCTGCACCGGTGGGGTCCAAAGCCGCCAGA
>JAJTGP010000280.1 GCA_021299265.1 Hyphomonadaceae bacterium
CCACACGCGGGGCCACAAAGAAGGCTTGGCCGCCGCGATATTTCTCACGCAGCAAGGCTTCACGGATCGTGATCGGATCCCAAGGCGTCACATAGGTGCGCACGGCCAAGCGGTCGACCGGTGGAGTAGCAATGATCGACATTTCGCGGATACCGGCCAGCGACAATTGCAAGGTGCGCGGGATGGGCGTTGCCGACAGGGTCAGCACATGGGTGTCGGTGCGCAATTCTTTCAGGCGCTCTTTGTGCTTCACGCCGAAATGCTGCTCTTCATCGACGATCACCAGACCCAGATCGCGGATCGTCAGGTCCTTGGCAAAGATGGCATGGGTGCCGACCACAATATCGATCTTGCCATCGGCGAGGTCGCGCTTGGTCTCTGCCGTTTCCTTAGACCCCACCATGCGCGACAATTGGCGCACCCGGATCGGCCAGCCGCGGAAGCGCTCGCTAAAGGTCTTAAAGTGCTGGCGCGACAAGAGTGTCGTGGGGCACACGACCGCCACTTGCCGGCCGGTCATGGCGACAACAAAGGCCGCGCGCAGGGCCACTTCGGTTTTACCAAAGCCCACGTCGCCACAGATCAGACGGTCCATGGGATGGCCAGCGGCCAGATCATTGAAGATGTCTTCAATGGCCGACAATTGGTCGTCGGTCTCATCCCACGGGAAGCGGGCGCAGAATTCGTCATAATCGCCAGAGCCTGCCACAATCGGCTCTGACACTTTGGCCGCGCGCGCTGCGGCGATCTTGATCAGCGCTTCGGCCATATCCTTCAGGCGCTGCTTGGCTTTGGCCTTGCGGCCCTGCCACGCCACACCGCCCAATTTGTCCAACAGGGCGGTCGCATCTTCAGAGCCATAGCGCGAGACGAGCTCGATATTCTCAACGGGCAGGAACAGCTTGTCGCCACCGGCATAGATCAGCTCAAGGCAATCATGGGGTGCGCCCTGCACGTCCAACGTGCGCAGGCCCTCATAGCGACCAATGCCGTGATCAATGTGCACCACAAGGTCACCCGCCGACAGGCTGCCCGCCTCCAGAATGATACTGGCAGCCTTGCGACGCTTGCGCGCGCGGCCCAAGCGCTCACCCAGAATGTCTTGTTCCGACAGAATGGCATAGTCTTCAGCGACAAAGCCGCGCTCTAACGGCAGAACCGCAAGACCAATCGCGCCCTTGGGCATCAAGGCAATCGCATCCGCATTGGGCAGCGGGAACAGGGCCGCCATGCCATGTTCTTGCAAGACATGGCCCAAGCGCTCGGCAGAGCCTTCCGTCCAAGCGGCCACAATCGGCTTCACACCTTGGGCCGCCAAAGCTTCGACATGCTTGCGCGCCGCATCCCATACATTGACGCCTTCGGTGGCGCGTTCGGCAGCGAAGTTACGACCCGCTTTTGCACCGCTCTCGATCAGCGCTTGACCGCCTTCGGCCTCTTGATAGGCGCTGAGACGACGCACATCGCGGCTGGCAAGCAAGCCTTCGAGTTCACCCACCGTGGCATAGAGCCGTTCAGGTGGTAGCGGGTTATAAGGGGCAGAGCCTTTGGGCTGCGGGATGCGGCGCGCCTCGTAATAATCCGTCACTTGGGCCGCACGTTCGGTCGCGGCATCCATGGCATGGGGATCAAGACTAATCAGGGCATCCCGGCCCACATAATCAAATACCGTTTCCATATGCTCATGGAACAGCGGCAACCAATGTTCCATGCCATTGCGGCGCATACGTTTGGTGACCGCTTCATAGAGCGGGTCGCCTTGGGCGGCACCAAATAATTCCAAATAGCCCAGACGGAAGCGGCTGGCCGCGACATCGTCTAAAATAGCTTCTGAGACGGGCGCTAACACCACGCCTTGCAATTGATGGGTTGAGCGCTGGGTCTCGGGGTCAAAGCTGCGGATGCTTTCCAGCGTATCGCCAAACAGGTCGAGGCGCACAGGCTCTGGCAATTCTGGCGGGAATAGATCAATCACCCCGCCGCGAATGGCAAAGTCACCGCGCTCCCGCACGGTCGCTGTCCGCACATAGCCATTGGCGGCGAAATAGGCCTGAATGACGCTGACATCGAGGATCTGGCCGGGCCGGGCGGAGAAAGATGCCGCGCGCAACCTGTCGCGAGGCGCGACGCGTTGGAGAAGGGAAGCGCCCGTCGTCAATACCAGTACCGGCGCATCGCCCTCTTTTCGCCGGATCAATTGGGTGAGCGTGGATAGCCGCGTTGCGCTGATTTCAGGCGCTGGGCCTACCCGGTCATAGGGCAAACAGTCCCAAGCCGGCAGCCGCAGAACAGGCAGGCCAGGCGCATAAAAGCGAACCGCCGCCAGAAAGCTCGACGCTTGGGCATCATCACGCGCTACATGCAACGTCACCCCGCCCCGCAGCAAAGCGGCACGCGCAATCAGCCCCGCGTCATAGCCTTCAACGGCACCTGACACGCGCAACGGGCCAACGGCGTTGGCGAGGGTTTCGACAAGAGAGATCGGCATGGGTCGCTGTGCTTTGCGGAGGATGGTCACGCGATATAGCGACGCCCTGCCCCCTTGGCGAGGGCAGGACTTCAGTAGACGCCGATTCAGTCTCTACATTTGGGTGGAGTAATAGACCGCCAGTTTATTGCCATCCAAATCGCGGAAATAGGCAAAATCGCCAAAAGCGCCGCGCGGGCCTGGCTGGCCTTCGCACGTACCACCCAATTCCAGCGCTTTGGCGTGGATAGCTGCGACTTGCTCTTTCTGATCCACTTGGATGGCGATCATCGTGCCATTGCCAAAAGTAGCTGCTGCACCGTCATGGGGCTTGGTGACCATCAGCATCGCCCCTTCGGGCAAACGGTAGATCAAGCCAGCAGAGGTTGGCATCAAAGGCTTGCCACCAATTTCGCCCAGAAGCTTGGTGTAAAAGCCTGTCGCTTTATCAAAATCATTGGTTCCGATGCTGAGATAGCCGATTTTCGCCATGGTGTTCTCTCCCTGTTATGGGCGAAACTTGTGCGGCGCTTGGCAGAGGGCGTCAAGCGGGCGGACCAAACAAATCGGGCTGCGGACGAGGTCCGTCCACAGCCCTTTGTTCCAGAGATTTTGCCAGAATTATTTCAAAATGAGCTCTTGTAGCTCCATCGAGCCCCTTTGCTCCCGCATTTTGCGGCGCGCGGCAGAAGCGGCCTGAGAGCTTCGATCGGTCTGGGCCATAAACTCGTTCAGTTTCTTGCCGACTGCGTCTTTTTGCGCGTTGGTTGCATAGTCCTTGTATTCAATTAGCAAAACCAAACTTGGTTCACCCTCGCGGGCATTATTGATTGCCAAAACACGATAACTGAGAACGACGCCCTCTTTCTTCAAAAATTCATTGGATTTTTTCCAGCGGTCCGAAAGATAGTCCATGTAATTTTCAAATTCGCCGGGCATCACCTTGATATAGCTAAGTTCAAACACTGAGCCCGGCTTATAGCTCGACTCTTGCGCCATAGCGGGTGCCGCTGCACCCATAGTCATAGCTATGGCCAAAGCTGCCCCCGCAGCCAAACGCGTGATCATTTTCATGTCGTTTCTCCAATCAACCTGTGCATCAGGGCTCTCTATGAGCGCGGCCATCTAAATGCAGGGGAGAAACGGGTTTCAAGGGGAGATCAAAAATGTTCTTACCCCTGAGAAACATTTTTTCAGGGAGGGACGTCTCGTTTGAGCTAAACGGGCAGTTTAATTGGCCCCAACAAGCACCACACCGACCAAGATCGCCGCATAATGCAGGCCTGCTGCGGCCACGACATGGCCATGCCAAATCGCGCGACGGAACTTAAGTCCCTTTGCCGCGTAGAAGATCGTACCAACCGAATAGACCACACCACCCGCCGCCAACAGCCACATGGCCACAGCAGGAACTTCTTCAATCATCGGCTTAATGGCAATGACGACCATCCAGCCGAGAGCCAGATAGAGGACAACCCAAATGGCTTTGCCAAGGCCGGGCAAAAACATCTTGCCCGCCATGCCAAGAGCCGCCAAAGCCCACACGGCCGTCGTCATGCCGATGGACCAAGCCCCAGTTAGAGCTTGCGTGGTGAAAGGCGTATAGCTGGCGGCAATCATCAAAAAGATGCCGGCATGGTCTAAGCGGCGCAAAAAGGGCTGCCAGTTGGGTTTGGCAAAATTATAGGCCAGCGAGAAAGCCAGCATGGCGATCAAGCCCAAGGCATAGATGGAAACCGCCGCGACCTTGCCCAGCATCCCGTTGCTAACGGCAAGGCCCAAAGCCAAACCACCGCCAAACAACGCCAAAGTTAGGCCTGCGATATGGACGATTAAATCCGCCCGACGGGCCCACGCACTGGGATAATGATCAAGGTCAGTTGTCATGACGGCGAATATACAGAAGTTTGTGTCATTCGTAAGGGCGCAACTCCGACTCGCCCGTCAACGTGTCCGACGAATGGTTTCAACGGTGAAGCTCATCGCTTGCAGCTTTTCCATCACAGGGCCTTGAAACTTTTCTGGAACCGGCACTTGGCCGACGATCCAATAATAGACGTCCCAATCGGCTTGATCGAGCAGCGCTTCGAATAAGCCTAGGTCTGCCTCGCTGCCCGTCGCCAAATGCTGGTCGGCAAAGGTGCCCATCAAGAAATCATGCTCGCGAAAGCCGCGCCGCCAAGCGCGATAGCGCAATTGCTTGATCCACATGTCGCGATCTTCCATGACGTCTCTCCTGTCTTGCGCCTTCATATAGCGCGCCAGATGCAATCCAGCACACTTGACCGCAGTGCATTTGTGCCGTTCGGTAGGGTTTCTGCAGGTCCCATCGAGCTGCGCCGCCCATTGGCGTACCAGACCATCTAGCGGGGAATGAAAATGAGTGAAGCACGCGGCCGGAAGACAATTTTTATCACCGGGGCAGGATCGGGTATCGGCCGGGCCACCGCCCATCATTTTGCCCAGCGCGGCTGGTATTGCGGGCTTTATGACGTCAATGCTGCGGGCATTGCCGAAACGGCGGCGGATATGCCGGTTGATTCCTATTGCACGGGCGTCTTCGACGTGCGCGACCGCCATGGGTGGAGCAATGCGGTAAGCCAGTTTGGCGATGCCACCGGCGGGCGGATGCATGTGCTGTTCAATAATGCCGGGATCGGCAAGCATGGCTGGTATGAAGAAGTTACTCAGGACGATGCCGACCTTGTGGTGGATGTGAATCTCAAAGGGGTGATGAATGGCATTTATGCCGCTCTACCACTTCTCGAAACTACGCCCGGTGCGCGCGTCATAAATACCGCTTCCACAGCTGGACTCGTCGGCTCCCCTCGCCTTGCCGTCTATTCGGCGACCAAGTTTGCCGTGCGCGGTTTGAGTGAGGCGCTCGACGTTGAATTCTCGCGCAAGAATATCCGTGTGATCGCCTTGTGCCCTTGGTTTGTCGATACCCCCATCCTCGATATGGTGGAAAAGGCAGGGTCAAACTCGAAAGAGCGGCCAGCCATGAATGGGATCGAGATCTACCCGGTTGAAATGGCCGCTGCGCGCACATGGGATGCGGTGCATGGGGAAGATGTCATCGTCAAAGTTGGCAAAGCGGCAGATCGTGCACATTTCTTTAGCCGCTTTTTGCCTAAGTATCTCGCCAAGCAAATGCGCAAGACCGTCCTGAACAGCTAATCGACAAGCAAAATGCCCTCGCCGGAGACAGCGAGGGCATCTGATAGGTTGGAAGTCAAAATGGACTTCGTTTGATTTTACCGCACGTTCGGGCGGTAGAAGACATGGCCCCCGATGCTTGTGACGCGGCGATAGACGCGCGACCAGCTGGGGTCAACAAACGTCGCGTGAAAGTGGGTCGCACCGGGTGCTACACCGGGTCTCCACCCATCAACGACACGTTCTGCGATCTCATTGGCACGTTGCCATTGTAAACCGCTTGGGGCACGCCTAGCGCTGCATGCCCAAGAAAATTGGCAACTCCGTCCGGAACGCTGATAGACAACGCCACAGAAACTCTTTGGATATGCCTTTGAAGCCACCCGCGTTGCAACCACTTCAGCTACTGCTTCTTGGCCGCGACGGGGCTCACCCTTCGCTTCATAATATACTGCCTCAGCCAGACACCGTATCTGACGCGCACGGTCGAGCTCGGCCGTGTTGCGCTTCGATTGCGGAGTACCCTGGGATTGGGTCGTGGTTATGTCGGCATCAACCTGGGCATCTTCCACCACAGGTTCTGCATGAGCGATCGTGCTGAGGCATACGATCAAACACACAGTCCCTAGGACGGTCGCTGCATCACGCACGAAGGTCCTAGAGAGGCCGGTCTGTCCCGACTTCATGAGTGCCTTTTAGCCCGCCGAACCCCATTTCGCAAACGCAGCAACGCAGTCGTACCCTGCAACTTTCGTGAAATTGGGGAAAAAGAGAATAATTAAGTCAAGGGTTTTAGGCGCTTACGCCAGCGTTGCAATTCCGCATAGGGGGGTTGTCAGGTCGCTTCTTAGCACGTTTTGTCCCCTTCCCGTGGTTAATTGGGTGACGAAAAGAACCCAAAAATTGCAGCCAAAAATGCCGAAAAGTGACCTTGCTTTGCCCCGAATGATTCGCCTTATTTGGGCGCGACGGCGGTCTGATTTGGGTTTACGGCTGTTGGGGCTTGGGAGCGTGGGACGCCATTGACCGCCGCCACAGCACTTATCCCAGCCAAAGCGCGAAGGCGTTTGGCTTCTGCTGCATCAACACTTGCTAGATAGGCGTCGCGCGCCGCGAGGCTGGGCCAAGCGGCCACGACGAAGCGGTCAAAAACAGTATCGCCTTCCATCGGCGTAAATTGCCCAATGCTGGGCGCATTGACCAATTGCCCGCCAGAGCTTTTGACCCCGTCGATCAGGCTCGCTGCCGCACGCGCAGATGCATCTGGGTCGGCAGGCCCTTTTCCGGAGCTCCCCGTCATCACGATCAAAAAGCCTGACCCTGCCCCTTCAAACGGTGTGGGGCCTGCACCTTCAATCGCCACCACGCTGAACACACCGGCATTGTCGCGCTTACGAATGGCAGCCCGATAGGCATCGCCCCACCAAAAGGCATCCGCCCCGGCGCGCGTCGGAAATTTGGCAAAGATCACCGAGCGATCTGTCCAAGGTCCCTCTAACCAAGTGACACCGCGTCCGGGTGCGCCGATGGCGAGATAATAGCCATCTAGACTTGCATAAATCGCTGGCAATTCTGCGGCATAGCTTGCGATCTTAGCGCGATCTGTCGTCTTGCCGACAACAACCAGATAGCCGGGATTAGGCGCGGTTTGTGCCGTTGCTGTGCTGGGTACAAGGCTGGTTAGTATACTGATCGCCAAAGCCAGCAAGCCTGCCACGAAAACGAAAGCGCTTGTCCTTTGCACCATCTTTACCAATCCTCTCTGCGGCATAGACCTAGTCATAGCCTTTAGAAGCGAATGGTATACTCTTTTGTGAGTTTGGGAAGGTTGGGTATAGCGGTGGGCAGTGTTTAGACGGGGTTTGGTGAAACATTGGTTCCACAAAAATCGGCCAAAAGTGAAAATGCCTGTTCCCCGTGCGGCGGCTAAGCGGCTCCTACCCTAATCCCGCAGCACGTAGCGGCGATTGACTGGCTGGATCGGTCTTGCATTCATCGGGAAAAGCGCTTGGAAGGCTTCCACATCCTTTTGCGAGACCAGGATTGGCGTCGACAGAACTGTCCACAAAACCGTTTCAGAACAAGGTGGTGTCGTCAGCGAGCCTTGATAACGATAAACGCCATCAATAGGGGCGATCATCCCGCGTTGTTCGATCATACCGACGCTGGCTGAGCCCTCTTCTTTCGGGGCCTTTTCCATGATGGTGGAGAATAAGGAATTCTCGCCACCTGGCATCATCATGACGCCTATGACCGCCAGCCTGCCCTCGGCATTCTTATGCACGAAGTGGACTTCCATCGGATAATTGCGCCCGTCAATCGTATGCTCTGAAGGCGTATGGAAGTGGAATTGAATGAGGTCAAAGCGCTCGCCATCAATGGTCGCATAGCCGCCGTCTTTGCCTTCCACTTGGATGGTATGGCCGTTATTGAGCACGTTCCATTCAGCGGGTTTCCAATGCAGGGCGATGTTGGAAACCTCCGCATCAACCCCGCCGGTGAGATCGATGGGGGATTGTTCTTGACCAGAAGCGCAAGCCTTATTGGCCTCAGCCATCTTGCCCCAATCTTCAGGACCATTCGCGCCCTCATAATCCC
>JAJTGP010000259.1 GCA_021299265.1 Hyphomonadaceae bacterium
AATTTGGGTGAGCCTTGCGCCAATTGTCCTGGCGGGGTGGAAAACACCATCCTGGGCACCTTGCATTATGGCGGGGCTTGGCCAAAAAATACGTTTCTTTCCAAAACCACGCCATTGGTCGGCCGCCTCGATGACTTTCACACCTACACGCTGGATTGGGATGCTGGCAAAATGGTCTGGTCCATCGACGGGGTGCCCTATGCCACGCAAACGCCTGCGACTTGGCATGTTGATCAGAGCCCGAGCCGACCTTCAGCCCCCTTTGATCAGAAATTTTACCTGATTTTGAACCTCGCCATCGGTGGAAACTTAGCCGAAGACCGCAATCTGCGCGGTGTTTCGCCGAAGAATTTTCCCAAGACAATGGAAATTGATTGGGTTAGGGTCTATAAATGTGAACGCTCACATGATACCGCTTCGTGCGGGGAGTGAGGGTGTTACACCTGAGTGAGAGACCAAATAAGAAACGAAAAGCAACGAAAAACTGAGGATAGGAAACCTTAAAATGGCCGGACCAAGTGCAGTGACGATACAGCCGCAGCAGGGCAATGTGAACGACCGAACCTTGTTTTTCATGTCGCTTGCTTTGTTCTTCATTTGGGGTTTCGCGACCGTTCTGATCGATATTCTGATCCCCAAATTCCGTGGGCTCTATAATCTCAGCTATGCAGAGGCCATGCTGACCCAGTCGGCCTTCTTCTTGGGCTATTTCGTTTTCTCTATCCCTGCGGGCAATTTGGTCGCTAAAGTCGGCTATATGCGCGGGATTATCGCAGGCCTTGCCGTGATGATCGGTGGCTGTGTCCTGTTCGTGCTGGCCACCCATGTGGGTATTTATTCGGGCTTTTTGTTCGCTTTGTTCGTGCTGGCTGCGGGTATCACCATCCTGCAAGTTGCCGCCAATGCCGTGATCTCGATCGCTGGTGCCGCTGAAACCAGCTCTGCCCGCCTGACGCTTGCCCAAGCTTTCAATAGCTTTGGCACCTTCATCGGCCCTTTCGTCGGTGCCAAGCTGATCTTGGAAGGTGGACCTGACATTCCAAAGGACATCTCGACCCTGACACCAGACGCGCTGGCCGCGCTTCGCGAAGCAGAAGCTGCCGCCCTGCAAACCCCCTATTTGGGCATTGCGACGGTGTTGGTGTTGATAATGATCGTCTTCTATATGAAGCGCGATCTATTGCCGCCGATGGCAAAGACCGAAACGCCGACTGGCCTCGGCTTTCATCTGTTGGCGAATAAGAAAATCCTGTTTGGCGTCATCGCCATTTTCACCTATGTCGGCGCAGAAGTCGCGATCGGCTCGGTCCTCGTCAATTATCTAAGCCAAGCCAGCATTTTGGGTTCCACCGAAGCCCAAGCAGGTAAATTGGTCGCCCTATATTGGGGCGGTGCCATGATCGGTCGCTTTGCTGGCTCTTACATTTTGAGCCGCTTCCCAGCCGGAAAAGTGCTGGCTGTGTTTGCCGTGGTCGCCATCGCTTTGGCTGCTTTGGCCATGGTCTTGACGGGCCAAATTGCCGCGATCGCCATTCTCTCGATTGGCTTGTTCAACTCCATCATGTTCCCAACCATTTTCTCGCAGACCGTGATTGGCCTGAATGATGACGATACGCCAAAGGCTGCAGCACTTTTGTGCATGGGCATTGTTGGGGGGGCAATTCTGCCGCTCATTACAGGCTTCACCGCAGACCATGTCGGCCTCTCGGTGGCCTTGATTGTGCCGATCTTGGGGTATGCTTGGCTGGTGTTCTTCGGCCTGTTTGTCCACCGTCAAAACACTGCAGCAGCACAATAAGCGAAAGCGAAGACGATGATGCGTTCCCTGATGAAGCCATTGGTTCAAAAGTCATTCCGCGCCTGTGCCGCCCCCATTCTGGCCCTATCCTTAGGGCTGACTGGCTGCGCGTCGGGACCAAAGAAGGACGACAAGGTCGAAACCCAGATCACCGAGATCATGAGTAAAATGAGTGTGGAGCAAAAGGTTGCTCAACTCATCATGCCCGACATCTCGACCATTACGCCAGAAGATGTGGCCAAATATCGCTTTGGTACCATTTTGAACGGCGGCAATTCCGGCCCGTATGGCAATGAGCGCTCAAAGCCGGAGGACTGGTTGAAGCTGGCCGACGCATTTTGGGAAGCCTCGCGCACCCCCCATGCCGATGGCAGCCCGGTTATTCCGGTGTTGTGGGCAACCGATGCCGTCCACGGCCACAGCAATGTGGTGGGGGCAACCCTATTCCCGCACAATATTGGCTTGGGCGCGACGCGCGACCCCGCTTTGATCCGCGAGATTGGTCGCATCACGGCAGCGGAAATCAAAGTCACCGGCATTGATTGGACATTTGCGCCCACTTTGGCGGTTGTTCGCGATGACCGCTGGGGCCGTACCTATGAAGGCTATGGGGAAGATAAGGGCCTCGTGTCTGAATTGGGCGCGGCCATGGTTGAGGGCCTGCAAGGCATGGGGCCAGACTTCTTGAGCCAAGAACATGTTATTGCCACGGCCAAGCACTTCTTTGGCGATGGCGGCACGGCGGGCATTGATACGGGTGATACCGTCGGAAATGAGGCCGATTTGGTTGAACTCCATGCCTTTCCTTACCGCGCGGCTCTGAAGTCGGGCGCGCAAACGGTCATGGCCTCGTTCAGCAGCATCAATGGTCAGAAGATGCACGGCAATAAGTCGTATCTGACCGAGCTGTTGAAGAATGAAATGGCTTTTGACGGCCTGGTGGTCGGCGACTGGAACGGCCATGGGCGTATTCCGGGCTGTACCAATAAGGACTGCCCAGAATCGATCAATGCAGGCCTCGACATCTTCATGGTGCCCGAGGATTGGAAAGAGCTTTTGACCAATACCAAGGCCGCCGTCGACAGTGGCAAAATCTCGCAAGAGCGTTTGGATGACGCGGTGCGCCGGATCTTGCGCGTGAAAATCCGCTATGGCCTGTTTGATTTGCCTGCCCCTTCGGCCCGCAAATTGGGCGGAAACTATGCGCTGCTGGGCTCACCAGAACATCGGGCAGTCGCCCGCAAAGCTGTGCAAGAATCGCTAGTTTTATTGAAGAATGACGGTGTTTTGCCGATCAATCCCAGCAAAACCGTTCTGGTGGCAGGTGAGGGTGCCGATAGCATCGCCAAGCAATCGGGTGGCTGGACGATTTCCTGGCAAGGCGGTGGCGATCTGACCAATGCCGACTTCCCAGGTGCTGAATCCATCTTTGCCGGCATTGCGAAGCAGGCCGAAGCCGCAGGTGGTAAAGCCATTCTGTCGGTCGATGGCAGCTACGCTCAAAAGCCCGATGTTGCCATCGTGGTATTTGGCGAGAAGCCTTATGCCGAGTTTATGGGCGACATCAAAAACCTGTCCTATGGCGATGCCAAGCCGTTGGCCTTGCTGAAGAAGTTTCAGGCCCAACAGATTCCTGTGGTGGCGGTATTCCTGACAGGCCGTCCCTTGTGGGTGAATAAGGAGCTTAATGCCTCCAACGCCTTTGTCGCGGCTTGGCTGCCAGGCAGCGAAGGCGGCGGCGTGGCCGATGTGTTGTTGAAGACCAAAGACGGCCAAGTGCAAAAGGACTTTAAGGGCAAATTGTCCTTCTCGTGGCCACAGGCGTGCGACGCTTATGCGCTCAATCCCGGTGAAGCCAATTACAAGCCATTGTTCGGCTATGGCTATGGTATGGCCTATGGTGAGCATGCGGCTTGGACGAAGGTGGACGAGAAGTGTGCGCTGAGCCAACCCAATGCTGAAAATGACGTGGCAGTCTTTGCTCGCGGCCAAAGCGTTGCCCCCTTCACGCTGGTTGCGGCCGATGGCAAGGGTCAACGTCTGACCTTGGCCGGTGCCAAAGGCAAAAGCGCGGATGGCACCGTGTCCGTCGTGGCGATGGACCGCAACGCCCAAGAAGATGCCCGCACCATTTCGTGGAAAGCAGGCGGCTCTTTCGGCTTTGAAGCTTCCGCCGCGCTCAACCCCGCGGCCATGGCCGAAGGGCGCGCCATTCGCATCGACTATCAGATTGGCACGCGTCCAACCGGTCCGGTTAAATTGTCCATGAGCTGTGGTGCAAACTGCCGCGATGAAATCGACATCACGGCCTCCTTGGCTCTCGCCGAGCAAAAGGGCTGGATGACAGCCTTCTTGCCCCTATCCTGCTTCAAAAAGGGCACCCCAGTCGGCATGCCCTTGTCGATCCAATCAAGCGGCAACTTTGAGATGTCGATCTCTGCGGTCACTTTGGTCGATGATGGGGGCGAGACGGCTTGCCGGTTCTGATGGAGGCGGTGGGCTGAAGGGGCATTGGCGTTCCCCTCTCTTACCGGGAGAGGGGAGTTCTCATCCCTACATCGGTGCCGGGCAGTAGCGCTTTAGATAGTCGCTATGGGTGGGCATGTGTTGCACGACGAATTGGATGGATTGTTCGATCCCGCGTAATTCATCGCCGGTCTTAGGCTCCATCAGCGCATCGGCCATGGCATTATGGCCCTGCATCGTAATGCCTTGGCCCATCATCACCGCCGCCCAGCTGGTTTCGGTGAAAAGCTCATCATCCTCGCGGAAAATCTGGCCATTGAGGCGGAAGAGGTCGGTCTTTTCGGTCAGGCTTTCGGGCACAGCCATGTTGCGGCAATAATTCCAGAACGGGCTGTCGTCGCGCGTTGTGGCATTATAATGCAGGATCAAAAAGTCGCGGATGCGGGCATATTCCTTGCCGGTCAGGCGGTTAAACGCATCTTCCTGTGCTTGGGTGACCCCATCGAGCGACAGAAGCGCGATGAGCTTGTTGATGCCGGTATTGATCAAATGGATGGAGGTTGATTCCAACGGCTCCATAAAGCCTGCGGCCAGACCCAAGGCCACCACATTTTTGTTCCAGAACTTCTTCCGCCGCCCGGTGACAAAGCGCAGGAAATTGGGCTCTGCTTGGGGTTTACCCGCGATATTATTGACGAGAATGTCGAGCGCTTCATCATCGCTCATGAACTCGCTGCAATAGACGTGGCCATTGCCATTGCGGTGCTGCAGCGGCACTTGCCATTGCCAGCCGGCGCGGTGAGCCGTCGCGCGTGTATAGGGCGGGGGTGGGCTGCCATCATCGCGCTTACAGGGCAAAGCGACTGCGCGGTTGCACGGCAAGAAGTTCGACCAATCATCATAGCCGGTCTTCAACGTTTGCTCGATCAACAGGCCCCGGAAGCCGGAGCAGTCGACGAAAAGGTCGCCTTCGATGACGACGCCATTGTCCATCGTGACGGAGGTAACAAAGCCCGTCTCACCATCCAAAGCAACATCATTGACCTTGCCTTCGATCCTGATCGCACCGCGCTTCTCAGCATAGGCGCGCAAATATTTGGCATAGCGGCCAGCATCGAGGTGATAGGCGTAATTGATCGGGGGCAGGTCGTCGCGCTGATAGTCTTCTGTACGGGCAAAGCGGCCATAATGGGCGGCCATGGTTTCGATGTTGAAAATTTGGATTGGCCTTTTGTCGCCGGCCACTTTGTATTTGTGCCAAATATGATGGAACGAGATGCCATCGACTTGATAGCCATAATTGCCAAAGGGGTGGATATAGCTGTCGCCAATCTTGCCCCAATTGACGAATTGAATGCCGAGCTTGAAGCTGCCCTGCACGGCAGACAGCATCTCGCGCTCATCAATTTCCAGCAGGCGATTGAAGTCGAGGAAGGGCGGAATGGTGGCTTCGCCGACGCCAACTGTGCCGATTTGTTCTGATTCGATGACGATGACATTGACTGGCTTACCCGCACGCAAACGCGACAAAGCGGCGGCTGCCATCCAGCCTGCTGTGCCACCACCTACGATTACGATCGTTTCAATTGCCATTTTTCGTCACCCCCTGATTCACTTTAACTGTATTTTCTTGCCATCTAGCACGAATGACGCAAATGTGAACGTTCATTTTTTCTTGTGAACGCTCTCAATTCCGGTTATGGCTCACACAATATGATTAGCTTCCTTCAAAAAAGAAGGGAGTCAGGGGAGGAAAATTTGGCCTATCAACTCAACGCAGGCACAGCCACGTCTCGGTCACGGCGCTTCACCGCTTTGACCACCGCATCCAGTCTCGCCCTTTTGGCGCTGGTTTCGCAGCCTGCTTTCGCGCAGACGGCCGCAGAGCCGGCAAAGCCCGCAGAAACAACAACCCCTGCAACCCAAGAAGCAGAGGCTCCTGCCGAAGTCATCGTGGTAACCGGCTTCCGCCGTTCGCTACAAAATGCACAATCGATCAAGCGCAACCTCGACACCTTCGTCGATGTCGTGACCGCGGAAGACATTGGTGCTTTGCCAGACCGTTCGGTGGCAGAGGCGCTGCAGCGCATTCCTGGCATCAACATTTCCCGCTTTGAACAGCGCAACGACCCAGACCGTTTCTCGGTTGAAGGTTCGGGCGTCATCATTCGCGGCTTGCCTTTTGTGCGCTCTGAATTGAATGGCCGCGATATCTTCTCCGCCAACGGTGGCCGCGAACTTTCCTTCAATGACGTTTCGCCAGAGCTTTTGGGCCGCGTTGAAGTGTTTAAGAATGCCACGGCAGATATGATTGACGGCGGCATCTCCGGCACCGTCAATCTCGTTACCCGCAAGCCGCTCGACAAAAAGGGTCCACGCTTCGCTGGTACAGTTGAAAGCAATTATGGTGACATGGCGCAGAAGTGGTCGCCCGGCTTCTCCTTCTTGGGTTCAAACACTTATGAAACCGAAGTCGGCACCTTTGGTGTGCAGTTGGCTTATGCCCAGTCGGAATTGGTGACAAAGACAGACGCGTCGCAAATCACTGACCCATGCTACCGCGATGCTTCACTGACTTCGGCTTGTATTCGTGTACGTGCGGTGGGTTCGGGCGGCTTTAGTGGCGGCCAAGCGTTCAACGCGTCCAACTTCCCTCCAACCAATGCCGTCTTCGTGCCCAAGGGCGCGGGCGTGCGCACCACCGACCTGACGCGTGACCGCGATGCAATGTCGATCGTGGGCCAGTGGGAAAGCAATGACAAGCGCTGGCTGGTTACGCTTGAATATTTGAAGGCAACCACCGAAGCAACTTTGGAAGAATTCTCGGCCTTGGCTTTGGTCAATGACGACGCGTTGTTCCCCGTTGTGGCACCTGGCACGACAGCGACCTTTGCAGGCAACCAGTTCGCCAAGGGTACTTTGACTCAGCTGCAGCCATTTACGGGCGGTCGCGGTATCCCAACCGAACTCTTGCGCTTCCAACGCGAGGATCAGGCTTCGACGGAAGATGTGTCCTTCACCTTGAAGTTCAACCCAACCGATCGCATGCGCTTTAACTTCGAAGCCCAGCACATCGCGTCGGACCGGACCGAGAATGGCTTCATCTCGGCGATGCAGACCTATAGCGATGTTTATATCGACAATACGGGTGACACGCCGCTGGTGCAGTTCCTGCAGCCAGGTTCGGCAAACTCACCTGCCAGCTATTTCACCGACCCTTCCAAGACCTTCTATTGGTTCTTGTTGGACAACCAAGTTTATAACGAAGGCGAGATGACGAGCGTTCGTCTCGACGGCGAATATGACTTGAAGGAAGATGGCTTCTTCAAAGGCGTGCGCTTTGGTGCGCGTTGGAGTGATCGCTCGCGCATCACCCGCAATGCTAACTTCTCCAACTGGGGCAATTTGGGTGCACCTTGGACCGGTCGCGGTGGCAATTGGAACTGCGGTGACTTCCAAGCCTTCGGCTGCGGTGGCGCTTATGCCAAGGACTTCCCCGGGTCGTCCGCCATCCGCAATCCATTCGGTAACAACTTCCAGCGTGGCAATGTGCCAGTGCCTCTGGGTGATGGCTCTGCCTTCTTCTTCGGTGGCGACAACACGGTTCGCGACTATCTGAGCGGCGAAATCCGCAAGCAGGCGAGCGCAATCACCGCCTACACGCTGACCCCGAACGCTTGGTTCCCAATCTCGGCACGTTCGAACAATGTTGCGGGTGGTCCTTGGACACCGGGCGAAATCTCGGACGTTGAAGAATTGACCTCGGCTGCCTTTGCCCGCGTGGATTTTGGCAAGGAATATTCCAGCGACTTTAAAGTCACGGGTAATGTCGGCCTGCGCTATGTGCAGACCACCGTGCAAAGCGCGGGTTCGATCCAATTGCCGACCGGCGAATTCTTCGACAACGTCAACATCGTCAATGGCGTCAATATTGGCGGCAATGGCGACGGGATCGTAAGTGTTGTTGAATTGCAAAATGCCTGTAGCCGCGTTCAGGCAGGTCAGGTGGCACCGGGCTATTGCGGTCTGTCATCCACACGCTTGGCAGAGTTTGGGGCCTTCTTTACCGGTGAAAAGCTGGACGATAGCGCCGACATTAAGTTCGACCATGTCTTGCCAAGCTTCAATGTCAAGGCAGACTTTGGCAATGGCATGCTGGTCCGGTTTGCCGCGTCGAAGGGGATTTCACGCCCAGATCTAAACGCCTTCGCAACCGGTGGTGGTATTTCCGACAACACGGCCAATTTGAAAGCTGGCGGTACCTTGGCAACAGGGCCACTCTTCCAGATTGGCACGGGCAACCGTCTCTTGCGTCCAGTTGAATCCTGGAACTACGACCTGTCCTACGAATGGTATTTTGCCAAAGTGGGTTATGTATCGGTTTCGGCCTTCATGAAGGACATCCAAGGCATTGTGAATGGCGGGGCCTCGGTCCGCCGCTTCACCAGTCCAAAAGGTGTCAACGGCGATATTCTGGTCAATGGTCCGGTTAATAGCGATGGCGGCACCTTGAAGGGCGTCGAGCTTTCCTATCAGCAGACCTATGACTTCTTGCCGGGCCTGTTGAGCGGCTTGGGTGCCCAATTCACCTATACCTATGTGGATGCAGGTGACTTCAGCAACTCGAACCTCGGCGCAGAGCAGAGCCCATTTGCGGGCAGCACGCCTTTAGCCGGTGTTTCGGAGCACACGATCAACGCGGTCGGCTTCTATGAAAAAGGCCCGATTGCGATGCGTCTGGCCTATAATTGGCGGTCAGAATTCCTGCAAACACCGCGCGACGTGATCTTCCCATTCTCGCCGATTTATGGCGAGGAGACAGGTCAACTCGACGGGTCGATCTTCTATACGTGGAGCCCACGGGTTAAGTTCGGCGTTCAAGGGGTCAACTTGCTCGACGAAGTCACCCAGACCAGTCAGGTGATCGACTTCAAAGGCACCCGAGTGACGCGTTCGGCCTTCCGCAACGACCGGCGCTTCACCTTGATGGCACGGGTAGAGTTCTAATCTATCTGGTGAGGGCGAGCCTTGGATTAACGTCCAAGGCTCGCTTTTTGCGCGCTGTCAGACCTTCGTGTATGCCATTGGCATGCAATCGATTGACTGTTACTTCTTGCGCAAGCAACTTCAGTCCAATCGTCGAAAGAACAATCAAATTTCTGTGTATAATTGTTATATCCTTTGATTGTTCAGAGTTAAACGTTTAAGTCTCGTACCCGGAATTTACGTCGGGATATCAAGATCATGACGGTTCCAATGAAAGCTGTTTTCATGCGTGCCGAAACTTTTCTACCGCTCTTTGAAGCCGCGATGCGCGACAGCTATGCTTTTCGCCAGGTGTTGAAGGGGTAGGTCATGGGGCGCCGCAATCAATCGGTCACCATCTCCCATGTCGCAGCCGATGCGGGTGTCTCCCTGCAGACCGTCAGCCGTGTCATTAATAATGAGCCCAATGTGCGGCCTGAAATGAAGGCACGGGTGCAAGCCTCGATTGAGAAGCTGCATTATGTACCCTCTATCGCTGCCCAACGCATGAGTGGTTCGCGCTCCTACCTCATTCTGGCCATCAACGACCGAGAGCGGACGATTGCGGAATGGCACGCCCGCCGGGGTGCCGATTGGGTAGACCAAATGCTTTTGGGTGGCATGTTGACCTGTGCCGAGCATGGCTATCGGATGATTTTTGAGCTGGTTGACACGCATAACGACCATGTTGAGCGCGAATTGAGCGGCACTATCGCGGCCTTGCAGCCCGATGGCATCATCCTGACGCCCCCGCACTCTGAAAACCCGCTTATCACCAACTTGCTAGAGCAACGTAATATTCCATTTGCCCGCATTGGCTCTCTAACGCCCGGTAGTGGCTTTGCCGTCCATATGGATGATGCAGGTTCCGCGGTGCAAGCTACCCAACATTTAATTGACCTCGGTCATGAGCGGATTGGCTTTATTGCGGGTGCGCCGGACTATAATCTGTCGCACTGGCGCGTGGATGGCTGGCGTCAAGCTATGGCGCAGGCTGGGCTGTCGGACGAGGGCTTATGCGTTCAAGGTGACTTTAGTTATGAGAATGGGAGGGAAGCGGCAGCCGCACTTCTCGACCAGACACCCGCACCCACCGCCATCATCGCCAGCAATGACCAAATGGCCTTGGCGACTTTGGATATCGCCAATGAGCGCAATGTGGCCGTGCCAAGTGATCTTTCGATCATCAGCTTTGATAACACGCCTGTCGTGCGCTTCACTAACCCGCAATTGACGGCCGTTGATCAACCCATTGCCGCAACCTTCTCCAAGGCTGTTGAGCTCTTGATCCATCAGGCGACAGCCAAACGCGATGTGCCCTATTTGGTGAAGGGCTCGCTGGTTGAACGCGCCAGCACTGCCCCGCCAAAAGCCTAAAGACTAGGATTGATCAGATACTTTTCGCCCGTCGCTTTGCGGGCATAAGCGCGCGCATGATCGGGATGTAGTGCCTCGGCCAAGGACAGGGTTGAGGTGTAGTGGCTGGCGAAGGTGGTGGTCAGTTCGCGTGCCACACGTTGGCGCAAGCCAAGGGCGGCTTCTAGACCGATTTTTTGCAGGAAGGGCGTCAATAAGAAGCCACTCACACTCCACGACAGGCCAAAGCCACGATCCAATTCGGTGGAGCGCAAATCAAGTCCGCCATAAATATAGACTTGCTTGAAGGTGGAAGAGCCATAACGGCTATATTCCTTCGCATTGCGATTGGCTGCGGCTTCCATGGCGTGCAGGATCGAATTAGCCAAACGCCCTCCGCCAATGGCATCAAAGGCGATGGTGGCTTTGGTTTCGGTGACGGCGTCAGTCAGATCGGCTTGGAAGGTTTCTGACGTGGAATCCACCACATATTTTGCGCCAATATCTTTGAGAATTTGGGCTTGTTCGGCACTGCGGACGATATTGACCAAGGGCACATCATCGGCGAGGCAGATTTTGTTGAGCATTTGGCCAAGATTAGAGGCAGCGGCGGTGTGCACGAGGGCAACATGGCCTTCACGTTTCATCGTCTCAACCATGGCAAGCGCTGTCAGCGGGTTCACAAACATCGAAGCGCCATCGGCAGAGGTTGCGCCTTCTGGCAGGGGCGAGCAATCACGGGCCAAAAGCTTCCGGTAGGTGGCATACATCGAGCCGCCAAACATGCCGACTTTCTTGCCCAGCATGCCAGCAACATTGGCCCCGGCGCGGACGACCGTGCCTGCGCCTTCATTGCCGACTGCCATGGACGCGTCCAAGCGCGGCTTCATCATGCCCATGCGGGCAGGTGGGATGGTTGCTGTCAAGACAGGTCGCTCGGGCGTGCCGCTAGCCTCCAAGGTCGCCATGTCTGCAGGGCCAAGCAATAGGCCCAGATCAGATGGATTGATGGGCGAAGCTTCA
>JAJTGP010000146.1 GCA_021299265.1 Hyphomonadaceae bacterium
AGGGCGCGTAGCGCTTTGGCGACGCGGCGGCGGGTAGAGTGGGGCATGATGACGTCATCAATATAGCCGCGCTGAGCCGCTACAAACGGATTGGCGAAGCGGTCTTGATATTCTGCCGTACGGGCCGCAATGGCTTCAGGGTCGCCCATATCGGCACGGAAGATAATCTCCACCGCCCCTTTGGCCCCCATGACCGCAATCTCAGCGGTCGGCCACGCATAGTTGACGTCGCCGCGCAAATGCTTGGAACTCATGACGTCATAGGCGCCGCCATAGGCCTTGCGGGTGATGACGGTGACTTTCGGCACCGTGGCTTCAGCAAAGGCAAACAACAGCTTCGCGCCATGTTTGATCAAGCCGCCATATTCCTGCTTGGTGCCCGGCATAAAGCCCGGCACGTCGACAAAGGTCACGATGGGGATGTTGAAGCAATCGCAGAAGCGCACAAATCGCGCAGCCTTGCGGCTGGAGTCGATATCCAAAACCCCGGCTAAGCTCATCGGCTGGTTAGCCACGACGCCAACGGTAGATCCTTCGATGCGGGCAAAGGCGGTGATGATATTCTTACCAAAGTCCTTGGCGATCTCGAAATAATCGCCGTCATCAACGACCTTTTCGATCAATTCCTTCATGTCATAGGGCTTGTTGGGATTGGCTGGAACCAAGCTATCCAAGCTCATTTCCACCCGCTCTGGATCGTCATGCGTTGGCCGCGTGGGTGGCTTTTCGCGGTTTGACAAAGGCAGATAGTCGACCAAGCGGCGCATCTGGAACAAGGTATCGAAATCATTGTCAAAGCTGCCGTCAATTACGCCAGACTTAGCGCCATGCACGCTCGCCCCGCCCAATTCTTCGGCCGTGACAACTTCATTGGTGACGGTTTTGACCACATCGGGGCCGGTCACAAACATATAGCTGGTGTCCTTCACCATGAAGATGAAGTCGGTCAATGCGGGCGAATAGACGTCGCCACCCGCACATGGGCCCATGATGACGCTGATCTGCGGGATCACACCGGATGACATCACATTTTCCATGAAGATGTCGGCATAGCCCGCCAGAGAATCAACGCCTTCCTGAATGCGTGCCCCACCGGCATCAAACAGGCCGATGACAGGTGCGCCATTACGGGCCGCCATTTGCTGAACTTTGACGATCTTGGCCGCATGGGTCAGCGACAAGGAGCCGCCAAAGACAGTGAAGTCTTTCGAGAACAGATAGATCAGACGGCCATTGATCGTGCCTTGGCCGGTGATGACGCCATCGCCTGGAAACTTCTGGGCATCCATCCCGAATTCGGTACAGCGATGCTCCACGAACATGTCGAACTCTTCAAAGCTGCCTTCGTCGAGCAAGATTTCAATCCGCTCCCGCGCGGTCAGCTTGCCTTTAGCATGCTGCGCATCCACTCGTTTTTGGCCGCCCCCGGCACGAGCTTTGGCACGTTTGGCTTCAAGCGCTTGAAGAATATCTTGCATGGGTCTGTCCCTGAAATGAGTTACGCTGTAGGCAGCGCAGGCGGTGTTGGAATTGGGTTAGCGGGACAATGCCGCGCTGACAAGTTTTCGCAACGGCAAGTGCTAGAGCGCGGGCAAACCCAAAACACCTTCACATCGCTTGATCCAAGCCTGAATGGCGGGATAGCGATGCAGTTCAAACCCGCCCTGATCGGCAAAGCGGGTGTAGGGCAACAGCGCCATATCGGCCAAAGTAAAGGCGGTGCCGACAAACCAATCCCGTTCGCTCAAGTGCTCATCCATGCGGGCGAGAATGACTTGCCCACGGGGCAGAAGGCTTGGGTCAATCTCGGCATCAGTTTGGCCGAGTAAATGCACTTTCGCGCGCCGCACGGCGATGACCACCTCATGGCTATATTGCTCCCAGAACAGCCATTCGAACATTTTCGCGCGGTCAAACGCATCTGCCGGAATCAGGGACGACCCTTCTGCGAGATAGAGGATGATGGCGTTGGATTGGGCCAGCGTTCGGCCATCATCGAAACGGACAACGGGCACTTGGCCAAAGGGATTGAGGGCGCGAAATTCCGGGCTTGCCGTCTGGCCTGTCAGGGCCAACACCTCGTGCCAGACATAGGGTAAGTTCAAATGCTCCGCCGTCCAGCGTACTTTCAAACAATTGCCCGAGCGATCATCGCCATAAATCTGCATAACTTACCCCTATTGGCTCACGATTTTTGACCGCCTAGCACAGCTTCACAATAGATTGTCTCAAGAGTCCGCCTAAAGACTGCTAGAGACGGGTTCTGTCGTGAGGGCCTCGACGGGTTAGGTGACACGGTTTATGCCTACACCCTTGCGCGGTGCCCCGAAGTGCGCCCCACACGACTTTAACAGCTATGGAAAGACTGCCTGTGAGCTCTGCAATCAAACCTGTTATCTCCGCGACTGGCCTTTATACGCCACCAAATTCCATCACCAATGAGGAATTGGTCGATAGCTTTAATCGCTATGTCGAGCTCTATAATGGCGAACATGCAGCGGCGATTGAAGCCGGAGAAGTGGCCGCTTTGACGCCGTCCTCGGTCGAGTTCATTGAGAAAGCCTCTGGCATTAAGGCCCGCTTTGTCGTCAATAAGGATGGCATTTTGGACCCCACCATTATGGCCCCGCGCATTCCAGAGCGGCCGAATGACGAATTGTCGATTCTCGCTGAGCTCGCCGTACGGGCTGCCCGCCAAGCCCTTGAGCGCGCAGGCCGCGACCCGATGCAGGTAGACGCGGTTATCTGTGCGGCGTCCAATATGCAGCGCGCCTATCCCGCCATGGCGATTGAAATTCAAGCAGCGCTTGGCTGTAACCCCGAAGGCTTCGCCTTTGACATGAATGTGGCTTGTTCGTCGGCCACCTTTGGCATTCAGACGGCGGCAGACTTTGTCCGCGCTGGCCATGCGCGCAGCGTATTGGTGGTCAATCCAGAGATTTGTTCGGGCCATTTGAACTTCAAAGATCGCGACAGCCACTTCATCTTTGGCGATGTTGGTACGGCCATCCTGATTGAGGCCGCCGATGTCGTTGGCGACAAGCCGCATTGGGAGATTTTGGGCACGAAACTTAAAACCCAATTCTCCAACAATATTCGCAACAATTTTGGCTTTTTGAACCACACCGCGCCTGAAGGCATTGGCGCCAAGGATAAGCTGTTTGTCCAAGAAGGCCGGAAGGTGTTCAAAGAGGTGGTGCCCATGGTCGCGGCCATGATCATCGAACATATGGAAACCTTGGGCCTTGAAGCTTCAGGCCTACGCCGCATGTGGTTGCATCAGGCCAATGCCAATATGAACCGCCTGATTGCGGGCAAGGTTTTGGGCCATGAAGCCAGCGAAGATGAAAGCCCAACCGTGCTGGACACTTATGCCAACACCTCCTCTGCGGGCTCCATCATTGCCTTCCATAAAAATAGCGATGATCTGGGCGCAGGTGACACGGGCCTCATCTGTTCGTTTGGCGCAGGCTATTCGGCTGGGTCCGTCTTTGTCCGCAAGGTGGCCTAAGGCAACCTTGTGATCATTTGGCAGTAGAAACGGGCCAACGTTACAAGAGTTTCACTCGACATTCCCAATACAGCCTGCAAGCTATCCCCAATTGTAAAAGCGCATTGGGGATTTGCGGCATGTGGGTCTTTGCATTGTTAGCGGCTGGCTTTGGATCCTCGGCTCAAACCGAGAGCAAGGACCAAGAGCTTGTTTCGGCCCCTCGGGAAAAAATTGCTATTGAGCAAGAACTGATCCCGCCCCCAACTGGTGGAGCGCCAAAACATTTCTTCGACAAGCGCTTTGAGAAAAGTCCAAGCACGCGCGGTTTCATGGTGGTCACCCCACAACCGCCCGTCCGCCAGTTTGCAGAGAAGACAGAAGGGAACCCGCGATTGGAACCGCCTGGAGGCTGGGTGGCACCAGAGCGCAAGGGCAAGCGCTACCGGGTTGAGCCCTTGAACGAGGCGGCGCCAAGAATTCGAATCCGGCGTGGCAACAGCCATTAGAGTAAGAGCTAGGTGCAAAGTGAAACGGGCTCGGCTATTTGTGGCTCATGCGTGTTGCCCCTTATATCTCCCCCGTCAAGATTGATCTGACCCGTCAAGCCGACGGCACCATCTTGCTGACTAACCCCCACCCCTTGCGCCCCGCTTTTGCCAATGTTGTGGCACCCTTGGCGCATTGGGCTGATGAAGCGCCGCGCAGGCTTTGGCTTGCAGGCTTTGAGGCGGGGGCTTGGCGGCACCTCAGCTATGAGGATGGCTGGACATTGGTGCAATCCCTTGCTGCAGGGCTCTATGGCCGCTTTGCGCGCGGCAGCATTATTGCCATCGCCTCGTCCAATTCGATCAGCCATGCGCTTTTGACCTATGCTGCTCCCTTAGCTGGGCTGGCCGTCGCGGCAATTACCCCAGCCTATTCGACCAAAGCGCGCGACCCGCGCCGCTTGCATGAGGCTCTTAAGACTTTGGGTGCTTCGGCGGTCTTTATGGAAGGCCTAGCCTTTGCCAAACCTGCGCTATGGGCAGAAGAAATTGGCGTGCCGGTCATTTCGCCGGGTGACGGGTTTGGCACCTCGGGGGAAATCTCGCTCGACCAGCTTTTCGGCGACCCGCAGGACGCGCCGGACCTTGCGACCATCGACCCGCGTGATGCGTGCAAATATCTTCTGACCTCCGGCTCAACCGGTTCGCCCAAAGCGGTGACGGTCACGCACGCCAATTTGGCC
>JAJTGP010000197.1 GCA_021299265.1 Hyphomonadaceae bacterium
CGTGCAACGCGCCGACCCGCATGTTCGTGCCGCGCGCAAAGCTCGGCGAAGCAACCGCTGTAGCCAAAGCGACCGCAGAATCGGTTGTGGTTGCAGACCCTGCTGGCGACAAGCGCTTTGCCATGGGCCCATTGGCCAATGGTCGGCAGTTCGAGAAGGTCCAATCCTTGATCGAAATCGGCATGAAAGAAGCCACTCTGGTGGCTGGCGGCATGGGTCGCCCTGAAGGCTTCAACAAAGGCTATTTCGTGCGTCCAACCGTGTTCGTCAGCGATACCAATGACACCACGATCGCACGCGAAGAAATCTTTGGCCCCGTGCTGACGATGATCCCTTACGATTCCGAAGCAGACGCCGTCGCAATGGCGAATGACACGGTTTATGGCCTGTCGGGCTATGTCCAGTCCGAAAACCTTGACCATGCCCGCTCGGTCGCCAAGCAAATCCGCGCCGGCATGATCCACATCAACGGCGCCAGCACCGATACGGTCGCACCATTTGGCGGCTATAAGCAGTCGGGCAATGGCCGCGAATGGGGCGACTTCGGCCTCGAGGAATTCCTCGAAGTCAAAGCCGTCATGGGCTATGGCGCGGTCGCCGCTGAGTAAGGTTTAGGCCACCGAACAGCCCCTCTCCCTCTGGGAGAGGGGAGCGCGTTGACTCACCCCACCAAAAAGTCCGCCGCCGCGTGAAACACGAAGCTATGCCTTTGAGCGACCACATGGACGTCGTGGCCATAGCCGCCACCTAGGACTGTCACCAAAGGAATAGACCGCCCACGCACGGCTTCGATCACGCGTCGCTCGCGCGTCATGAGGCCTTGATCAGTTAAGGCGAGTTTACCCAAACGATCGTCCTGATGCGGGTCAACGCCAGCAATATAGAACACCAGACCCGGGCGAACCTGATCCAATAATGCAGGCAAAAAATCATCCAATGAAGCGAGATAGCCTGCATCGCCCGTCCCTTTTGGCAAAGCGACATCCAAATCGGAAGGTGGCTTTTCCAGTGGCCAATTGTCGTCGCAATGCATGGAAAAGGTGAAGACGCGCGGCTCATCACCAAAGATTAGGGCCGTGCCATCGCCATGATGGACGTCTAAATCAACCACCAGAATCTGCTTCACAGCCCCTTCGGCCAATAGGACAGAGGCGGCAACCGCCACGTCATTGAAAACGCAAAAGCCTGCGCCTTGATCGGCCCTAGCGTGGTGGCTGCCGCCAGCGCTGTTGCAGGCGAGGCCCTCTTGCAACGCCAGACGCGCCGCCAAAAGCGTGCCTGCCGTGGCCAATTGTGCGCGTAGGAGGACGCGCTCTGTCAGGCTAAAGCCGATCCGCCGTACCGCCGCTGCATCCAAAGTTCGGCCCAACACCCCATCGACATAGGCAGGCGTATGGGCGCGGATCAGGTCTGCCCGTGCAATTGGTTCAGGGGTCACAAAGCCATGCGGGGCGAGACCGTCTTGGCGCAAAATGTCGGCCAGTTGGGCGAACTTTTGCATTGGGAAGCGATGGCCGTCCGGCGTATCGGCGGTATAGTCAGGGTGGTGGACGATGGGCAGGAGGCGCATGGGCTCAGCCTGTCCTCAGTCCGTCCTTGATTTTCTGAACAAGGCCCGGCCCTTCAAAGACCAGAGCGGTATAAAGCTGGATGGCATCAGCGCCGGCTTCAAACTTGGCTTGTGCATCGGCAGCAGAGGCGACGCCTCCGACCCCGATCAAGGGCATCGCATCGCCCAAAGCGCCTTTAAATTCTCTCAGCAAGCGGGTGGATTTCTCAAATACAGGCCTGCCCGAGAGGCCACCTTGTTCGCCCTTGTGCTTGGCTTGGAGGTGATCGGGGCGGTCGACCGTGGTGTTGGAGACAATCAGTGCATCGATCTTTTGCGCCACCACAGTCTCAGCAATGGCGCGCACTTCATCTTCGTCCAAGTCGGGGGCGACCTTCAAAAACACGGGGCGGCGGCCATGGGCGCGGGTTTGCGCCTCGGCCAGCACCATGACTTGACCCAAAAGATCTTCCAGCGCCGCGCGGGTCTGCAGCGCGCGCAGGCCCGGTGTGTTGGGTGAGGAGATATTGATCGTGATATAAGAGGCATGTAGCCAAACGCGCCGCAAGCCTTCGCAATAATCCGCGATCCGGTCTTCGCTGTCCTTATTGGCCCCGATATTTGCGCCAACTACACCCGGCCGATGCGCGCGGGCGCGCAAGCGGTTCACAAAATGCATCAGGCCTTCATTATTAAAGCCCATGCGATTGATCACGGCTTGATCTTCGACCAAGCGGAACAGGCGCGGCTTGGGATTTCCCGCCTGCGGACGCGGCGTGACGGTCCCGCATTCTACAAAGCCAAAGCCTGCCGCCAACATGGCGTCGGGTACTTCGGCATTCTTATCAAATCCCGCGGCGAGGCCGATCCGATTGGGTAAGGTAAGGCCTGCCAGCGGCACGCTATCTTCCGGACGGTCTGGCTTGGCCTTTGGGCCAAACCCTGTCTTCAGCCCGGCAATGGTGGCTTGATGGGCGGTCTCGGCTGGCAGGGCGCGTAAAGCTTCCGTGGCCTTGGCATAAAGGTCGATCATGGAAAGCTCACAGGCAAGTCGTGGCTGCCGTCGGCCAGCAAGGGCAAGTCGATGACTTCATGCACGGCCGAGATCGGAATGGAGCCGTAAATGTGCGGGAACAAGGCCCCGCCGCGCGAAGCCTCCCACACCACAGTGTCGCCCAATTGTGTGAGGTCTATAGTCGCCAAGATCAGATCGAGCTGATCTTTGAACCACATCGTCAAGGTCGCACGGACTTGGTTGCGCGCAGAGAGGTGGATGAAGCCATCGGCTACATCGAGCGCAGAGCCCGTATAGACGCCCGCGCTCTGAGCTTTTGCCCAAGCGCTGCGTGTCTCAATCTTATAAGCAAGTGAATCCATGGCCGTGACTTAATGGCAAAAGCGGGAGAG
>JAJTGP010000307.1 GCA_021299265.1 Hyphomonadaceae bacterium
CGGGATTGAAAATCACGACCAGGACCAAGCTCTCCCACGGTTTACGCCAAAGGGGACACACGGTCTCAAGGTCGCGGTGAAGGCTGGTTGCGCGACTAGCCTTCACTCGACCTCTCTATCACATCCCAAACACACAAGGGGCTATTACGCCCCCCTAATTCACACTACGGATTTCAAACGGGCTGTCGAAGGAGAAAGCTGGGCCTTGGGCTTCGAAGGTTTCGCCGTCGTCGGTCTGCACTATTTCCCAGCCAGCGCTGGGGCAATAATCTCGACGGCATCCGTCCAAACTCCAACACCCTCTGGCAGGCCCTTTAGGAGGGCTGGATCATTCAAACCGGCCAAAGAGGATTGAGAATTCTTAGGCACCGGCCCGACCAGATAGACCTGGCTGCCCGCCTTTGCCATGCGCTTCGCAAAACGAGACCGCCACCCCCAGATGAGGCCGGTATGGCTGTGCGGCACCAAGATGACGCTGCGCTTGCAGGCTTTAGGCACAAAACCCGACCAGCCCCAAACCACATAGGACTTCAAGCAATCCGCCACTTGTTTCTTAGAGAAGCCCCGAAATGATGGCCCTGCCGCACGCAAGTAAGACGCAATTGGCGCTTCGTGGCCATAGACCATCACACGATCCGGGCGGACCCCCAGCCTAGCCAAATAAACGGCCAGCTTGCGACCTTCCTCTGGGTCTCGGCTCTTGATATTGATCAGGACTTGCGTGCTGGGCAGCGCTTTCAGCACTTCCTCCAAATTGACCATCAGGCCCAGCCCCTTGCCCCGCAAAGGAAAGCTCGCGCCTTGATCGGCTGTGTAGCCATAACCGACATCTAAGCCACGTAGATAGGCCATCGTATGGGTCCGCGTGACGCCGCTGCCGTTGGTGCGACAGTCCAAGGTCCAGTCATGAAACACAGCAAAATCACCATCGGTGGTGGGATGCACATCCACCTCGATCACGTCTGCGCCAAGCGCTACCGTGGCCAGAAGCGATGGGATGGTATTTTCCATGAATGCGTGCGTGGGCGGATTAATTCGGCTTGCAGTACAGGTGTCGCGCTCAAGCCCCTCACGAGCATAGGTCTGGTGTACGCCTCGATGGGCCAAGATTGGGTGGGATTTTAGCGGGGTCTTCTGGGCGGCTAATGGGGAAATAATGCCAAATGCAAGGAAGCATCCCAGGCCAAGCTGCAACGCAAAAAGGGGCTTACTCATTTGGACCTCACGTCACTTTTCTTTGAGGCCCCCACCCGTTTAATTCACACTACGGATTTCAAACGGGCTGTCGAGCGAAAAGGCGGGGACTTGGGCTTCAAAGGTTTCGCCGTCGTCGGTCTGCATCAGATAGCTGCCCATCATCAAGCCAGAGGGCGTCGAAAGGGGGCAGCCTGAGGTGTAGGTGAAGCTATCGCCTTCGCGCAGGATCGGCTGTTCGCCGACAACGCCCGGACCTTGCACGACTTGGGTGACGCCATGGTGGTCGACAATCTTCCACGAACGCGCCGTCAGTTGCACGGTTTGCTCTGACAGATTGGCGATCTCGACCGTATAGGCCCACATGAAATCATTCTCCTCAGGATCGGATTGATCGTCGAGGAAAACCGGCGTCACCTGAATGCGGACACCGCGAGTCGTGGCGGAATATTGGGTCATGGCCTGCCTATACTGCCCATCGCAGTCCTCTGCATCCCTTGCTTACAGATCAAAGACAACGCCTTGTGCTAAGGGTAAGGTGGTGGAGTAATTGATCGTTTGGGTCTGGCGGATCATATAGGCTTTCCAAGCATCAGAGCCCGCTTCACGGCCCCCGCCGGTTTCTTTTTCTCCGCCAAAAGCGCCGCCAATTTCGGCACCCGAGGTCCCGATATTGACGTTGGCAATCCCGCAATCCGAGCCTGCATGCGACAAGAAGGTTTCCGCCTCCCGCAAGTCGGTCGTGAAGATGGACGAGGAAAGGCCTTGGGGCACGTCATTCTGGATGGTGATGGCCTCTGCCAAGCTTTCAGCTTCCACCACATAGAGAATGGGGGCGAAGGTTTCTGTTTGCATGATGACGGTCTGGGTCGGCATGTCGACGAGTGCGGGCTGGACGTAATTGCCGTGCAAGGCCTGACCACCCACCAGCACGCGCCCGCCTTCGGCTTGGGCTGTCTCTAGGGCCTGCAGCATGGCGGCGACGGCGGCAGCATCAATCAGAGGGCCGATCAGGGTTTCGGCCTTACGCGGATCACCAATCGACAGGCTCGCATAGGCCCGCACCAAACGCGCGATAAGGTCGGCTTTCACATCGGGATGCACGATCAAGCGGCGCAAGGTGGTGCAGCGTTGACCTGCGGTACCGACCGCAGAAAACACAATGGCGCGCACGGCTAGGTCTAAATCAGCACTGGGCCGCACAATCATCGCGCCATTGCCGCCCAGCTCCAATAAGCTGCGCTTGAGATGGGTCGCACAAGCCTTGGCCACTTCCCGCCCCATGCGGGTAGAGCCCGTGGCCGAAACCAGACGGATCAGCGGATGGGCTACCAGCTCTGCCCCGATGCTGGCATCTCCCTGCAGCACTTGGATCAAGCCAGCCGGGGCCTCAGCGCCAAATTTGGCGACCGCGCGGTTGATGATGGCGCAAGTGATCTGGGCACAGAGTGGCGTCTTTTCAGACGGCTTCCAAATAACGGGATCACCACATACCAGCGCCAGCATGGCATTCCACGCAAATACCGCCACGGGGAAGTTAAAGGCGCTGATGACCAGCACCGGGCCTAAGGGCTTCCAGCGCTCGAGCAAATGATGGCCCGGCCGCTCGGACGCTAAGGTCAGGCCGGCCAATTGTCGCGACAGGCCAACCGCATAATCGGCCATGTCGATCATTTCTTGCACTTCGCCCAAGGCTTCAGAGCGGGTCTTGCCCGCTTCCAGCGTCACCATATCGGCAAGTTCTTGCTTGCGCGCGCGCAATTCCTGCCCCCACAGCCGAACTAACTCCCCCCGCCGAGGCGCGGGAATGGCCCGCCAGGCGACAAAAGCGGCATGTGCAGTCTCACAAGCTTCGCGGCAATCGTCTGCTGAGGCGGCCGGCACTTCGCCCAGCTTCTGGCCGTCAATAGGAGAGATGGAGGTGATCAACATGTCAGGACCATGGTTCAAACAGTTTCGACAATTTCAGGCTCTGGCCCTGATAATGACTGCCCACATCGCCATAAAAGGCCTCTGGGGCGGAAGACAAAGGCTCATAAATCAAGCGGGCCACGGGCTGATTATGCTCCAACACAAAGGGCACGTCCCGCCCGCGCACTTCCAACACGCCGCGCGCACCCGCGCTGCCATGATCTTTCGCGCCAAAGCCGGGATCAAAGAAGCCCGCATAATGGGCGCGGAACTCACCCAAATCTTC
>JAJTGP010000095.1 GCA_021299265.1 Hyphomonadaceae bacterium
AGCTGTTTATCGCCGCCACCAATGTGACGAGCGGGCGGGCAAAAGTGTTTCGCACGCACGAGGTTAGCGCTGATGTGACCTTGGCCTCGGCCTGCCTACCATATCTGTTCCAAGCGGTGGAAGTGGATGGCGAATCCTATTGGGACGGCGGCTATATGGCCAATCCTGCGCTATGGCCGCTCTTCTATGAGGCAGGCCTGCCTGATGACGTGTTGCTCTGCGCGCTGAACCCGCAGACGCTCGACACCGTGCCAAAGACCAGTGCGGCCATTATGGACCGCCTGAATGAGATCACTTTTAACGCCAGCCTGATTGCCGAACTGCGCGCCATCGCCTTTGTCCAGCGCTTGCTGGAGGATGAAGAGATGGGCGATAAGTTGAAGGACCGCTATCGCGACGTGAAGGTCCATGCGAATAAGGCAGACGATGCGCTCAAAGGCTTGGGTGCGGCCAGCAAGTTCAACACCGACTGGGACTTTTTGACGGGCTTACGCGACCAAGGACGGGCCGCCTGGCAAGCCTGGTCCAGCACGTGCGGCACCGCAGTTGGCCAGCATAGCACGGTGGATTTGGCGAAAGACTTCCTCGACCGCTAAGCTTTCGTATCGCCCACTTCTTCGCCTTCGCCCAGCACCCGGCCCTTGGTTTCGGGCAAAAAGGCAATAGCGACGAGGGCCAAAACCACCAGCGGCATCATCGCCAACAAGGCGTGGCCGAGGCCACCCAAGACCGGGATGAGGAAAGCAACCAAGCTGCCGCCCAAAATCGCGCCACTGCTGGCCCCGATCTCAGATGTTCCGGCAACAGTCGCCCGCGCCTTGGTGGGAATGAGTTCGGTCATGGTCGCGCGCAAGGCCACCGAGGCCGCAAACCACGCCATATAACCAACGCTGAGTGCGGCTCCTACAAATCCGAATTGGCTATTGAGATAGACGCCTGAAAGACCAAAAACGCAGATCAGCGTGGCAACCAAAGCCACAGGCTTGCGCCCGAAGCGATCCGCTAACCGTCCGCCCAGAAACGTCCCGACAAGTCCGACCATCCCCGCCGCAAACGAAACCAGAGCTACTTGGCTCGGCTCCCACTTCGCGACGGATTGCAGATATTGCGAATTATAGGACAGAGCCGGCGAGATCGGCAGCCAAAACAGAAAATAGGCAATCCCAATCAGGATCACGGGTCGACGATTGTCGCGGATCAGCGCGAATTGATCGGCTTGATTGGCTTGCTTGGCGGCGACAAAGGCCGCGCTCTCAGGAAGGGCAAGCCGCCAGATGATGGACAGAATCGCAGGCACGGCCCCTGCTGCATACATCCAGCGCCACGCATCAGGCTGATCGGCAAAAGTGCCATAGGCCGCCAAGGCAATACCGTCGCCAGACGCGCCAAGCAGAGACAACAGCCCCAACATCCAAGCCCGGGCTTGGGGTGGTGCCGCCTCCGCCAGCAGCACCACGGCCAATAACTCATCCACCATGGTGAACAAGCGCGTGAAGAAGAGGCCAGAGGCCAACATCAGGGGGTTCTGCGCCATTGCCGTCAAAAGCGCAGACGCGGAGAAGCCCAAGATCGCCAGCAGGAAGAGTGGCTTGCGGCCAATCCGGTCTGCCATCAAGGTCAACATCACCGCCGGAATCGCGCCGACTTTGGCAATCGTGCCGATCAAGACCGACGTCTGATCATCATAGCCGAAGGCTTGTTGGAATTGCGGCAAGGCCAAGGTCGAGAGTTGGAAGTCATACCGACTGGCCATGAAAGCTGTGCCGACGACAAACAGAAGGAACCAGACATCCTTTGTAATCTTGGGGCGGTCGCCCATACCCGATGGCCCGGTAAGCGGTTGAACCTCAACACTCATCACAATGCCCTCGTCTCTAAAGCGTCGCACGCAGGGTTGGATGGGCAGGCAAATCCGGTCCGATTCCAAACTTCTAGGTCAAAGTCTAACGCTAATTTTGCAGGCTTGTCTTCCCCAAAATCTTGCCCGCTAACCAAAAGTTTCAGTCAATCGGTTTCAGGCACTCCGCATCATCATGACTGACCTTATTGACCCGGTCGCTGACTTGGCGCGGCACCATCACGCCATCGGGTGGCGGCACGAGCAGGTGTTTGAGCGTGTCGGGCGGGGTGCTGGCAGTTAGCCACATGCGCCAGTGATCGGGTTCGATCACCACGGGGAAGCGGTCATGCAGCTCTCTAAAGCTTTCGCGGGCCGCGGTGGTGACAATGCTCATGGAGAGGAGAAGGCCGCCGTCTTCGTCCTTGGCAGCCTCCCACAGGCCAGCAAAGGCAACAGGCTGACCGTCTGGCCGGGCGATGAAGTAAGGCGTGCGCTGCTTGCCATCGCGCTTCCACTCATAAAAGCCATCGGCGGGGATCAGGCAGCGCTTGCGAGCAAAGGCGGTGCGGAAGCTCGGTTTATCGGCCACTGTCTCGCCACGGGCATTGAACAACGGCCCTGTTGGTGGGTCTTTTGCCATCCAGGCCGGACGCAAGCCCCAGCGCGCTTGTAAGATACGGGTGTCGCCGGCCTGACCAATGGCCACCATGGGTGCAAGCTGGGTTGGGGCGACATTCCAGCGCGGTGCCAGATTCGGTCGATCAGCCGACCCAAACAGGGTCGCCATCGCATCAGGCGGCAATGTTACGGCATATCGTCCACACATGGCTTCTATGCTAGCACAAAGCCATGACCCTGGAAGCCAAACCTGTTCCCATCCCTGCGGTTGGCATTGTCTGTTTCAATGACGACGGCCAAGTCCTGCTGATCCGTCGTGGCAATCCCCCGCGACAAGGCGAATGGTCGATGCCCGGTGGCAAGTTGGAATGGGGTGAAAAGGCGGTGGATGCCGCCTTGCGCGAATTGGCGGAAGAAACCGGCGTTACGGGCGAAATCCTCGGCCTGATCGATGTGGTGGACGGGATATTCACCAGTCGAACCACCGGCAATGTCACCCGCCATTATGTGTTGATTGATTATGTCGCCTATTATCTCTCCGGTACCGTCGCCGCAGGCGATGACGCCAGCGAAGCGCGCTTTGTCGCCCTAGATACCATCGAAACTTATGGCTTGTGGGATGAGACGATCCGTATCATTCACGCAGGCTACAAGCTTTGGCAGGCCGCGCGGAACTAAGGGTTAGGGATTGCGTTCACACGGTTGATCGTGCGGCCGCTCGCCCTTTAAGCGCCATGCAAATTGGCGATAGCCCAAGGGCTTATCAAAGCGGTAATGCTTGCCGAACCACGCGTCGAAATCCGGGTCTTCGCGCAGATAGGTCAAGGTGTTGAAGCTGACCAGGCGATTGGCAAAGACACGGCCATATTCCTCAACCACCACATCTGGCGGACGACAAGTCAAGTCAGCGACATATTCGCGGCGCACGCGGTCCAACTCCATCTTGCGGAAGGCTTCTTTCTTGGGGTCCACTTGCGGGACTTCCAATCCGACCAGCATCCACATGCCGTAGTGACGGGAGATGATCGGCCGATTGAGAATGCGGACGATATAGAAAGCATGCTCGGGCGAAATGGACAGGATGGAAATCCGGCTATCTTGCGGCTCATTCTTCACGAATTTGCGCAAGGTCGGGAAAACTGGCTGGCCCTTGGTCATTAAGACGCGCTTGATCGGCTTGTAGATGGCTTGATGCGACAGAATGGAAAACCCAACTGCCGCCAGTAATGCGACGATCCAGCGCCGTTCTGCCACCATTTTTGCGCCAATACTGACGACGAGCATCAAGGACAGGCCTTGGGCGGCCAACATATGATAGCGCCAGCCCTTCATCTGCAGCCAAATCGCCAAGAGCATGGCCGTAAGTGTCACTAGAAGGCCAAGTGTGAGGGGGCGCTTATCCCATGCCAAGAGTGCCATCACAAAGGGCACAATGGCGAAACTGGTGCCGTTCAGGATGAAGCCCAGTCGACGGCTCGGTGCCAGCTGCATCACCGGTCCGAAATTGGAATAGGCCACCATCACCATCGGCACGATACGCGAGAAGAAGTCCTGCGCAAACAGCACTAGGGCGATGGTGTAAAGCACCGCGGCTGCCGCCAGCCCTAAGGTCTCAAACCGGATCGGCCGATAGGCGCGGCGTAAACGCGCAAACATACATCCCTCGATCAAAAGCGGCACCAGCACAAAGACATGCTTGAGCGCAAACCCGTATGCTGAGAAGGCGAGCGTAATGAGAAGGGCCGCAGACGAGATTGGCTTGCCTTCCATGCGGGCGACTGCCAGCGTCGTCCACAAGACGGATGCGACAAAGAAAGCATGCTCTCGCTGCCCCGTCTCACCCAAAGGCAAGATCAGATAGGAGACGGCCATCGCCAGCAAGACGACTTGACGCTGGCCAAGCGGGATCAAATCCCGCGCGAGGCTATTAAAGGTCCATAAGGCCGCCAAGGCCAAACCGGTGACGCCAACTGCCAAGACTTGATAGGGTGCGACGCCGAGGATCTGACCGACATAATGCCACGGCAGAGCCGCCCAGAACCAAAGCGGCGGATTGGTCTCGATCACATCTTGATAAATGACTTTGCCATGCGCGACTTGTTCAGCGACATAGAGACGCCAGACAATGTCCCCGGTCGGGGTCAATTGCAGCATCGCCCACAAGCCGACAATCAAAATCACGGCCAAAGCCAAGCTGAAGAGAGCCGTCGTGGTGGTCTTGGACCAGGTCGCCGAGCGTGAGCCGGACAAGAGGGACGAAGTAAGTGTCATGAGCGACCAAGGTGCAACCGGGTTTGATCTAGGACAATTGTTGGATGGAAGTGCGCGCTTTAGCAGGTCCTAAGCCAAGCTAGAACAGTCAGAACTGCGCAACTTGGCCTCAACGGCCCTTTTTCTGAGCAATTTTCAGCAGGCTCAGCACAATAATGCATAAAATTGCAGCTAGAGCTGCCTTGTTAATCCACTGTCATCCCGCCCTTTGCTATGGGAGCGCGGTTAAGTCCATCCTTGATTTGGGTGGCAAGGAGCCCGAGTGCATGGAACGTTCCGCCTATACTGAAATGGCAGCCATTGATGAAAATCATTGGTGGTACCGCGCCCGTCGGCGCATTGTGGCTGAAATGATCACGCAACATATTGCCACGCGGCCCAATCTAACGATTGCGGAAATCGGCTGTGGCACGGGTTCCAACTTGCCTGTCCTCGCACGCTTTGGCCAATTGACAGCTGTTGAGCCCGATGCTGATGCCCGCGCCTATGCCGCCACGCGGGCAGATGCGACCGTGCTGGAAGGCCGATTACCAGATGGCTTGCCCTTGGCCGAAAACAGCCTCGACCTCGCCGTCATGTTGGATGTGTTGGAGCATGTCGATGATGATGTCGCAGCGCTGAAGGCTGTGGCCACAAAGCTAAAGCCCGGCGCTAGCTTTTTGTTGACTGTGCCCGCCATGCCGTCGCTCTGGAGCCCGCATGATGAAGAACATCACCACAAGCGCCGTTATACTGCCCAGACGCTGCGCGCCGCGATGGAAGCTGCGGGCCTTAAAATTGAGCTGATGAGCTATTTTAACACCTTGTTGTTGCCGATGATTGCCGGCGTACGCTGGATGAAAAACCTGACGGGTAGCAAGGAAGTTGACACAGGCATGCCGTCAAGCTGGCTGAACAAGCTGTTGGAAGCCATTTTTGCTTTTGAACGTCACCTGATCGGCCGCCTGCCCATGCCTTTGGGCGTATCGCTGGTGGTCATCGTCAAACAAGCCTGAGCTTTAGCGGCAGGCCTTGGCCGCGACCGTCGGGCCCTTCCAACGCCAAATCGGGTAAGGACCAACCGACTTTTGCGCCTCATAATGGGTAGCAAGCCAAGCTTTAAACTCGCCGTCTTCGCTTAGATAGGCCATGGCATCAAACAGCTTTGGCTCAGGATTGCGGAAATAACCCACCTCACCGACGATCAAATTCGGCTGGGCGCATTGAATATCGGTGACGAATTCAGCGCGGATTCGGGCTAATTCGGTCTTGCGAATGGCCTCGCGCTTTTGATCTGCAGTTGGCGTCAAAAGCCCCGGCATCATCCACATCGAATAGTGACGCGACCAATAGGATCGTCCCATATGCGCCAAGGGATAAAAGGCATTATCGGGCGCGGTGGAGAGAATGACGATGCGGCTCTTAAGCGGTTCTTGTGCGATAAGTCGCTCTAACTTTGGCTCAACCATGCCATCAGCGGCTTTGATTTTTACCAGCGCAGGTTGCACGATCGCCGTCCATACCAAAGTCGGCACGGCCAATAAAGCGAAGGTCGCGGCAAATCCTTGCAGACGTTCTGCCCGCACCCGTTGCAAGATCATAAGGACCAGCATGGTCGACAGGCCGTAGACGGCAATGAAATGATAGCGCCAGCCCTTCTGTTGCAACAGCACAATGAAGGTCGCGACAAGAATGGTGATCATCAAGCCGACCGCCATTGGGCGACGTTCTTTCGTCAGGATCATCGCGGCCAAAGGCACGGCGACAAACAAGCATTGCGTCAGTAGGCGGAGTTGGCGCTCAACCGGGCTTAGGCCATTCCAAGGTCCAAAGCCGAAATAGGCCGTCTGCACCAAATTCAAAATGCGGTTCAAAAAGTCGGGCGAATAAAGCCAAACAGCCACGGCATAGGCCAGCGCACAGAGACCCAACACCAAGGTTTCTGGACGAAAAGGACGCCAAGCCCGCTTTTGCCGCCACAGAAGCCAGCCTTCAAGAACCAGTGGGATGAGGACAAAATAATGCTTCAGCGCAAAGCCATAGGCGGCCAAAAGGCCAACTAAAATGGCTGTCCAGATTGGGACTTGGCGGCCCTCCATTCGCACGACAAGCAAGATCAGCCACAGCCCAGAAGCCATCAAGAGCGATTGTTCTCTTTGGCCTAAATCACCAATGCTGCTTAAACACAGGGCCGCCAAAAAGCTCACACCCAGCCACAAGGCCGCTGGCTGCTCTAAGGTTTTTTTGGCTAAACTCAAAAATAAGGCACTGGTCAGCAGGATGACCGCAAAGCTAAACCCAATCAATATGTTATGTTCAGACATACCGGTGAGGTTCGACAGCCAGACCGTCGGCAATGCGGTCCAGAACCACAAAGGCGGGTTAACCTCGATCAAGTCGCGGTACAGGATTTTGCCGTCTAGAATTCCCTCAGCAATATGGAGACGCCACAAAATATCTTGGCCTGCGGGTATGAAAATGGTGCAGCAGATGCCAAGCGCCATTATCGCGAGGCTGATGAGTGTGTAACGAAGCGTGGTGCCGCGTGCGTCCGTCATGGCCCCGTCGCTTCTGGTCGATCCTTATGGTCCGCATAGACCCAGAAATTGAAGAAGAGGAAGTTCGTGCAAGCGACAATCACCATCACAATCGCCGACACCACGAGATCGGGCAAATCATAGAGCTTGGTATTGGCTTGGCTGATAAGCGCCGCGATCAAGAAACCAACGCCCACCGCAATCAAATAGCGCCACAACGTACCAGGCTTTGTCTCACGATGGCCAAAGGTGAATTTCCCATGCGCGGAATATTGAAACAACAGGGCTGCGCCATAAGCCAAATTGGACGAGAAAAAGCGGACCAAGCCCAGATAAACCATCAGATTATAGACGATGATATAGACAAGCGAGGTCAGGCCGCCAGCAACGGCATAGCGAAACCCCAAAACCGCCTTGGCGCGAAATTCAGCCTTTGTCATGGAAACCGATGAAGCGCTTGACCAAGTAAAGCGGCCTTTCTTTGGAGGCCATATAGATGCGGCCAACATATTCGCCGATCATGCCCAAGACCATCAATTGCATCCCACCCATAAACATCACGCCGATGAACAACATGGTCCAACCGCTGACCCATTGATCCGTCAGCAAGCGGTTCAAAATGGCGTAGACAATGCCGACATTGGACAACACGAAGATGGCCAGCCCTAAGGTGATGACAAAGCGCAAGGGGGCGAGGGAAAAGGACAACATGCCATCGAGCGCAAACAACACCATCTTGCGTAAGGGATATTTGCTCTCCCCCGCAGCGCGGGCTGCGCGGCGATACGGCAATGCAATCTGGCGGAAGCCCACCCAACTGATCATGCCCCGCAGAAAGCGGTCGCGTTCCTTCATTGAGCCAATGGCATCGACCACTTGGCGATCAATCAGGCGGAAGTCGCCAACGTCCAAAGGAATATCAACGTCGGATAAGGAGTTTAGGCCACGATAGAAAACACGAGCTGTCGCCAGCTTAAAAGCGCTCTCGCCCTCGCGGTCCGTGCGTTGGCCATAAACCACGTCAAAGCCTTCACGCCACAGCTTCACCATGTCGGCAATCAATTCGGGCGGGTCTTGTAGGTCGGCGTCAATGATCACGACGCAATCGCCATTGGCGATGTCTAGGCCAGCCGTGACCGCCGGCTGATGGCCAAAATTACGCGACAGCATCACCACTCGGACATGGGCGTCATGGGCCGCCAGATCGGTCAATTTCGTTGCTGTCAGATCGCGGCTGCCATCATCGACATAAATGATCTCATAATCCATGCGTTCAGTTGTGAGCAATGACTCAAGGACTGCTTTCAGCCGGGCATGAGAAAGACCAATGACGGCTTCCTCATTAAAGCAAGGAACAACCACACTGATCCGTGCAGATCCGTCACGGGTCAAACGAACAACAGGATTTGGCGACGAATCTGAATAGGACATAGCGCGATTTCATAGCGAGTCCGCGCTTTAAGCACAAACCATTCAACACTTGCGCCCTGATGGGCGCTTGCTAGTGTGGTGATGATATCAACTCAAAAAGACTCGGGGAAACACCATGGCCTATCAACCCTTTAATTTAGCTGGACATGTCGCTTTGGTTACAGGCGGCAATCGCGGCATTGGCCTTGGCATGGCGGAAGCTTTGGCGGCATGCGGTGCTGATGTGGCGATTTGGGGGCGCAAGGCTGCCGCCAATCAAGAAGCCGTCCAAAAACTCTCAGCCTATGGCGTCAAAGCCAAGGCGTGGGAAGTCGATGTGGCGCATGAGGAACAAGTGGTTGCCGCGATGGCCGACACAGTCGCGCAAATGGGCCGCATAGACACCGTTTTTGCCAATGCTGGCGTCGGCTATGGTGCGCCAAGCTTTGTTGACATGAGCACCGAGACCTACCGGAAGACCATGGCCGTCAATCTCGACGGCGTGTTTTTCACGCTGCGCGAGGCGTGCCGCCATATGGTTGAGCGCGCCAAGGCTGGCGACCCTGGTGGCTCTCTGGTGGGGGTTGCTTCACTGGCCGCGATTGAAGGTGCAGCCCGCAACGAGGCCTATGCCGCAACCAAGGGCGGGGTCATTTCTATGATTAAGTCGATTGCGGTCGAGCATGCGCGCTATGGCGTGCGGGCCAACGCCATCCTGCCGGGCTGGATTGCCACCGACATGACAGAAATGGCGCAAAACTCCCCTGCCTTTGCCGAGAAGGTCATCCCCCGCGTCCCTGCCCGCCGCTGGGGCACGCCAGACGATTTTGGGGGCATCGCCGTATATCTCGCCAGCCAGGCTTCTGCCTATCATTCGGGAGATACATTGGTGATCGACGGCGGCTATTCGATTTTCTAGTCAAGCAAAAAGGCCCGAGACAAAAATCTCGGGCCTTTCATTTTGAGTAGAATAGGATTGGATCGGCAATCCGGTTAGTTCTTCGCTTTGTCGACCATCTTGTTCTTGCCGATCCCACCGGTCGCTTTAGCGACCGGCGTGTTCTTTAAAAATTTTGGATCGGCAATCTGGTTAGTTCTTCGCTTTGTCGACCATCTTGTTCTTGCCGATCCAGGGCATCATGCCGCGCAATTGTGCGCCCACGGCTTCGATCTGATGCTCATCGCCCAAGCGACGGGTGGCCTTGAAGAAGGGCGCGCCGGCTTTGTTTTCCAGCATCCAGTCACGCGCAAAACCACCGTTTTGGATATGCTCCAGCACGCGCTTCATTTCCGCCTTGGTTTCTGGCGTGATGATGCGTGGCCCGGTGACATATTCGCCATATTCGGCGGTGTTGGAGATGGAGTAATTCATGTTGGCGATGCCGCCTTCATAGATCAGGTCCACGATCAACTTCACTTCGTGCAAGCACTCAAAATACGCCATTTCGGGCGCATAGCCTGCTTCAACCAAGGTTTCAAAGCCCGCGCGGATCAGTTCAACCAAGCCGCCGCACAGAACGGCCTGCTCGCCGAACAAATCGGTTTCGCATTCTTCGCGGAAATTGGTCTCAATGATGCCAGAGCGGCCACCACCGACAGCCGACGCATAGGCCAAAGCGAAATCGAGGGCTTTGCCGCTTTCATTGTGCTGCACGGCAACGAGGCAAGGCACGCCGCCGCCCTTTTGATATTCGCTGCGAACCGTGTGACCGGGGCCCTTTGGTGCAACCATCACGACGTCCACGCCCTTTGGCGGCTGGATCAGGCCGAAGTGGACCGAGAAGCCGTGGGCAAACATCAGGGTTTGGCCTGGCTTGATGTAAGGCGCGATTTCAGCAGCATAGAGCTCTGGCTGGATTTCGTCGGGCGTCACGATCATCAAAGCGTCAGCCTTTTGCGCGGCCTCTGCGACGGTGACGACCTTCAGGCCAGCGGCTTCTGCCTTAGCTGCCGAAGCCGAACCCGCCTTCAAAGCAACCCAGACGTTCTTCACGCCGGAATCCTTCATGTTCAACGCATGTGCGTGGCCTTGGCTGCCATAGCCAACCACCGCGACAATCTTGTCCTTGATCAGGCCAAGGTCACAGTCAGCGTCATAGAACACGCGCATTTTTTCTCTCCAGATTGAAATTGTAGCGGCACAATTGTGCGAGCTAAGTTGAATTTGCCCCGGGTTAAGAGCGTTTTTTTGCGTTCAGGTCAATCGAAGCAATCAGCTTAAGGGCGCTCGATCTCAGCAAGGACCTCAGTTTCGAGGGGTGGTGGCAGGTGGACGGGGAGCAACACCGGGTGGCTTGCGGGGTAAGGGCCCTGCCGAGGCGGCAGCTTGGGGCCCCGCACGCCCTGCCGCAAGCTCTGTCACAATCAACCAGCCACCTGCTTCGCGACGCCAAACCGTGACATAACGGCCGAGGCTTAGCTGATTATCGCCGCGCCGGATCACATAGCGCCCCCAAGACGAGCCAGACCCACCAGCGGCCATGGCGCTCTCTGGGCTACGCTCTAAGGTGACGTCGGCTGGAAACGTCCCAAAGCGCGCCTGCGCGCCTGCTGCACCGGCTGGTGACGAACCAGAGGCATCGTGCAAGATGCCTTCATTCGACATCAAGGCCTCATAGGATTTCAGCGGGCCGTTTGCGACGAGGTTTTCGGCAAAGGCGCGGTCAAGCGCCAGCAATTCCTCGCTTTCATCGATTATTTTTGGTGCCGGGGCTGGTGGTTCGTTACTGACGGCTTGCGCCGCGCGCAGACCATCGGGGGTGCCAGCCTCTGATGCGGGCAGCGCAAGGGGTGCCGCCGTCTCTGTCGAAGCTTCCGCGGTCGCGGCCACAGGTGTTTCGGTTGGCGGCGTCGTGGGCGCGCGCCATTCTGCCTTTGGGGCAGGCTTTGACTTGGCTGGAGCCTTTGCCTGTGTAGCGGGCTTCTTACTGGCTTGTGCCGTCACACTTACCGGCTGCAAGACACAAGCAAGCACCAAGGAGCCGATCAGGGCAGCAGATATGCGTCTCATGAAGTCCCTCCCCTAGTTTGATTTACCGGGTCCAACCGGCACAAAGCTTGCCTGCGGCGAAACGAGGCCTTCAACTGGCAAGGCACCGGGTTGAAACGAAAGCTTCCTGGCAAACACTGCCAAAAGTGGACGCACGCGTTCGTCGTCATAGCGGGTGGAAATGCACCGCTCGCGCTTTGGCGCACGCACTTCAATCACGGCAGTAGCTTGGCCTGCGCGGGCAAGGGTTTCGATGGTGCGCTTGAGATCGCCCCAGATTTTGGCGTCCTCAAAAGCATAGACAAAGGTTGCAGCATCGGTCACGTCCAAACTCCCACTGGCGCGGGTGATGGTTTTTCCATCCCACCGCACCATGGTGTAACGCCCGGGCTCAGCTTCGGGTGTGGAAAAAGTAATACTGATGCTTTCCTGGGCGGCAGGGCGCAGAACCGACACGCGGTAAGCCGCCTTATCGCCGACCCCTTTCGCAAAGGGGGAATCAATGCCCATGGCCTTTAAGACAGCGGGGTCGGCCAATTCGCCATTCACCGGACTGTCGCACAAGCGCATGCGCGGATCACCATCAACGCCCAGAAACAAGGCCTTTTGTTCGGGTTCCGCCTTGCCGACCAAATAAATGGTCAAGCCCAAAGCGGCGGCAATTGCGAGCATAATCAAATAGCGAAAAGAGCTTTTCATTCACCCATCCAAACCTGAACTTTGGGCCAAAACAAGGCCGATTGCCAAACCGTAACCGGCCGCCTGCACTACCGGCTAAATCACGTCCTTGCCGCGCCGGATGGTTGCAACCCCGGTGCGCGAGACCTCAACCAGCCCCAGCGGGCGCATCAAATCAATGAAATCATCAAGCTTTTTGGAAGAACCAGTCAACTCAAACGTAAAATGGTCTAAGCCAGCATCCATGATCCGGCACTTAAAGGCGTCCGCCAAGCGCATGGCTTCCACACGCACATCGCCTGTGCCCGCCACTTTGATCAACGCGAGTTCACGGGCGACGGCGTCACTGTCACCATAAAAGTCGATGACACGCTTCACCGGCACCAAGCGGCCAAGCTGAGCGCGAATCTGCGTCAAGACGCTGGGCGTGCCCGACGTAACAATGGTGATGCGCGACGTATGGGCTTCATGATCGGTCTCGGCCACCGTCAAGCTCTCGATATTATAGCCGCGCGCCGAAAACAGGCCGACCACACGGGCCAGAACGCCCGGTTCATTGGTGACAATCACGGCCAAAGTCGTGCGAATGATCGGGCTTTCGCCTTCAGGAATGAAATAAGCGGAACCGGGTTGGGTCATGAATGGGTCTCAACTTTCAGAGTTATGATTGCTTTAGCGATCATAGAGGACGCGTGCAAACACCACTTGTCCTAGTTGGTTCAAATCCATCAGTTCGGTTGCCGTCGCCCCTGTTTCATCTTGATAGATCAAGGCTAAGCCTTGCCGATCTTGGCAGAAATTGAGCAGCGTAAAGCGCAGATGCGGCCGGATGTGAAAGGCAAAGCTGAAATAGGGCCGCAATTCTTCCCGACTGGTGAAAAACGTCTTTTCACCCTTGGTGCGGAGTGCAATTTTCGGGGAATGAAAGACCACATCCTCGGCGTAATGGGAGAGGATTTTCTCCACATCATGGGCGTTCCAATCGGCGATCCAAGCCGCGGCGAAGCTGGAAAGATCGGTCATGAAGTTCAATTTTCCAACAAGGTGGGCTCTTTCAGCAGACGGTCCAGCAAGATACCCACATCGCGTAAGGTCGAGGCAGACACATGGTCCAGCACGCGAAACCCATGCGCAATGCGGTCGAGCGACTTAATCTGATCGACCAGCAAATACCCTTCAATCCGTCCGCCAGCCGGCAACGCCAATTTGAAAGGCCATGGGCTCGGGTTTGAGGTAATCGGCACCACAATCGCGGTCGAGCTAACCTCATGATAGGCCTTAGGCGTCAGCACGAGGGCCGGGCGAAAGCCCGCTTGTTCTCGCCCTTGGCTGCCTTTGAGGTCGACCATAACGATGTCGCCGCGTTCAAGCATGCTTCGCGCTTTGCACGTGGGCGTTCCAGGCTGAAATCAGATCATCTGCGTTCATTTCGAGCACATTTGCGGGCCCCACCCAGCCATCGTCAATGGTTTCGGTGCCCTGCATGTCGCCCAAGTCCGCCATCTTGGGCGCGGATAAGATTCTGGCTTGGGCAATCAAAACGTCCAGCGACGGAATCACTTCTTCCGGCAAAACATGGCCCACCAATTGGCCATTCTCATTGGCAAACCGAATTTTAGAGCCGGGCTTGATCCCAAACACATCCCGTAAGGCCTTAGGTATTACCACTTGGCCCTTGGTGGAGACGAGACCATCGCTCATTGGCTGCTTCCTTTGTATCAGGCGGTAATACTAAGGTAAAACTTATCGACTGTCATGGCCTTTTTTGAACTGGCGCTTGGCCTTGACGACTTATGTCCCCTCACCGTCTTGTTCGTCGTCATCGGGATACCAGCTCTCTCGTCCAGCACCATGGACAGGAACCGGGGTGCGTGGAACGGGAAATAGAGCGCCCATCCACACAATAAAGATCACCCAAGCTGAGACGGGTACCGCCACCCAAAATGGAAATTTCGTCAGGATCAATGGCGGCTCACCTTACCCATTTTTCTTACACACTTCTCGATAAAATTGTATTTTGATAGCATACTCGTTAGATAGAACGCGACCGCAAGGAGCTCGTCAAGCGGCTTTAGTCCGATAGATCTATGTTTGCTGGCAACAAAGGGTCACCTCACAAACTCGCAAAGGACGGCAGGGTTGTGATTATTCCCCACCCCGAGAAGGACCTGCCCCTCGGCACGGCGCGGTCCATTGCGAAGATGGCAGGGTGGCTATGAAAGGTAACGCGATGCAGTATTATCACGGGGTCGTCCACAAGGACGTGGACAGCGCTTTTGGCGTCTCTTTTCCAGATTTGAAGGGCTGCTTCTCCGCTGCAGATGATCTGGAAAGCGTTGTGCGCTAAGCCACCGATGCCGTGTCGCTCTATTTCGAAGGAAATGACCGCGTCATCGAGCCATCCAGCATCGAGACGATCCGAGATTTGGCGAAAGAGGATTTGGCAAATGGTGCCTTCCTGATTTTGGTGCCCCATATCGCCGCAAGCAACACGCCCACCCGCATCAACATCTCACTCGATTCCGGCATCCTCGCCGCGGTCGACACCGCCGCCTCTGCCCGCAAACTAACCCGCAGCGCCTTTCTTGCCCAAGCGGCGCGCAATGAGATTGTGGGGCGGTAGCTTCTGCCGAAGGGATTCGTCTGGGAGCGGTTTTGATGACCATTTTGGTCACGCAAAACCTTGTTTCAATTGTTTTGTTACCCGTTCAAGCGTGTCAAGGGACGCTCCGCTTCTACCCTTGACCCGATTGAACTGGCGGCCATGTGGACGGGGGTTCTGCGTCTGCTTGCGGCAGTCAAGGCCAGAGAGCGAAGCGTGCCTTGACGGCCGGAAGCAGACGAACTCACACTTGTCCCGCGCTTTGCGTGCAGCAGGGTCTGCACCAAAGCGCGTCTAGACAGATATGTGCGACGGTGGCCACCCCCCATCACACCAACTGCCGCCCCTTCTCGTCAATGGCAGTGCCAAGGTCCTGACCATCGTCGCCCAAGAGCATTTCATTATGCGCCGCACCCGATGGGATCATGGGGAAGCAGTTTTCGTCTTTGGTGACGCGGCAATCAAAGATCACCGGGCCATCATAGTCGATCATGTCTTGGATGGCTGCGTCCAATAAAGTCGGATCATCACAGCGGATGCCCTTGGCCCCAAAGGCTTCAGCGAGCTTCACAAAGTCCGGCAGAGAGTGGGAATAGCTTTGGGAATAGCGCTCGCCATGCAGCAATTGCTGCCACTGGCGCACCATGCCCATCCACTCATTATTCAGGATGAAGATTTTGACGGGCAAGCCATATTGCACCGCACAGCTCATTTCTTGGATGCACATTTGGATGCTAGCTTCGCCTGCGATGTCGATCACCAAGCCGTCCTTATGCGCCATTTGCACACCAATTGCGGCTGGCAGGCCATAGCCCATGGTGCCGAGACCACCCGATGTCATCCAACGGTTAGGCTCTTCAAAGCGATAGAATTGCGCCGCCCACATCTGATGCTGGCCCACTTCGGTGGTGATGAAGGTCTTGCGGTCCTTGGTGAGTTCATAGAGGCGCTCCACCGCATATTGGGGTTTAATCACCTCGCCACTTTGGCGATAGGCAAAGCCTTTGCGGGCGCGCCACGTATCAATCTGGGCATTCCAAGCGGCAATGTCGGCACGCTTGCCAACCCGCGCCTGCCATTGAGCCAAGAGGGCGGCAATGGCTTTGCCGGCATCGGCCACAATGCCAATATCCACCCGCACATTCTTATTGATGCTGGAGGGATCAATATCGACATGGATCTTCTTAGAATTGGGGGAGAAGGCGTCCAAGCGGCCCGTCACGCGGTCATCAAAGCGCGCGCCCAAGCAGATCATCACATCGCAATCATGCATGGCCATATTGGCTTCATAAGCACCATGCATGCCCAACATGCCCAGCCATTGCGGGTCGCTGGCGGGGAAACTGCCCAAGCCCATCAGGGTTGAGGTCACGGGGAAGCCGGTCGCCGCTGCCAATTGGCGCAAGAGCTTAGAGGCCTCAGGACCTGCATTGATCACGCCACCGCCGGTATAGAAGATGGGTTTTTTCGCCGAGGCCATCAGCTCAACCGCCTTTTCAATTGCCAAAAGGTCTGGGTTGGTGGGCGGGCGATAATTGGGCGACAAGTCGTTGGGCTTGCCGCGATAAATCGTCTTCTTGAACTGAACGTCTTTTGGAATATCGATCAGAACAGGGCCAGGACGGCCGGTGGTTGCCACTTGAAACGCCTCATGCACGATGCGCTCTAGGTCATTGACGTCCTTGACCAGATAATTGTGCTTGGTGGCAGAGCGTGTGATCCCCGTTGTATCGCATTCTTGAAACGCGTCTGAGCCGATCAAATGCGAGGGCACTTGCCCCGTGATGCACACCAAAGGAATGGAATCCATCAAGGCATCGACCAAAGCCGTCACTGCATTGGTGGCCCCTGGCCCAGACGTCACCAAAAGTACGCCGCATTTGCCTGTGGAGCGCGCATAGCCCTCTGCCGCATGGCCTGCCCCCTGCTCATGACGCACCAGCACATGGTGAATCTGCTCTTGCTGATAGAGCGCATCATAGATCGGCAAGACAGCCCCACCGGGATAGCCAAAAATCGTCTCCACGCCCTGCTCTTGCATGGCCCGCACCAGAATTTCGGCGCCTGTCATCTCAATAGGCTCAGGCTTTGTCATGGTGCTGGTCTCGATTTCTGTGTCGTACATGGGGAAGGCTTCCAAGTTTTGGTGCTTATGGCGGTTTTTTGGGCATGAAAAAAGGGGCCAGTTGAGCCCCTTGTGTTACATCGCCGCGATTTGGTGAGAGGGCTATCCCTCACCAAGCCGCGGCATTCTAACGAGTACAAGTGCGACGTTGCGCATGATGGAGTTTCCTCAAACTTCTACGAAAGGCATAAACATGCGCCACGCCTTGGTCAAGCAAAATTTCTCAGAATTAATTTCTGCATTTTACCCCAAAACTGGTATTTAAATCTAAATTCAGTGGAAATACACACAAAACCGTGTTCTGCCCATTTCAGTTGTTTGCAAGCGGGCAAGTTTGGTTAAGCTGAACCCTAAATCAAAGTGCTTGAATCAATCCAGCACAAAAGAAATTGGGGGAAATGATGACGGACTCTTCAGCAGTCGGGCCGGGGGCCGCGTCCGATGCCGAGCAAACGCCACAAGGGCCCACACAAGCTGCGCTGCCCTTGTCGGCCAATTATGTTCGTTATGCCCTCTGGATGCTGTTGATCATCTACATCCTGAATTTTCTGGATCGTAGCATTGTTGGCATTCTGGCAGAGGAAATCCGTCGAGAATTGGTACTAGACGATTGGCAAATCGGCATCATGACCGGGCTTGCCTTTGCCTTCTTTTACACGGTGTTGGGTATTCCCATTGCCCGCTTGGCCGATCGCAGCGACCGGGTGAAGATCATCTCCATTTCTTTGGCTGTCTGGAGTGGCTTTACCGCTTTATGCGGCATGGCCCAGAACTTTACCCAAATGCTGTTGGGCCGCATTGGCGTAGGGGTTGGCGAAGCTGGTTGTACGCCTGCCGCCCATTCCTTGATCTCTGACTATGTGCCGGTTGACCGCCGTGCCCGTGCGATTGCTTTCTATGGTCTTGGCGTCCCTGCAGGTAGTCTGCTGGGTGCGGTGCTTGGCGGCGTGATTGCCGACATTTGGGGCTGGCGAACCGCCTTTTTGGTTGCGGGTCTGCCGGGCGTCGCTCTCGCATTCGTTGTGTGGTACACGCTGAAGGAACCTCGCCGTACCTTGGGCTTTCCGACCCACGCCACGACGGGCGAAGGCAGCGTGCTGTCGACCTTGAAAGCCTTGTTGAAATCACCCGCCTATGTGTTTGTGACGCTTGCTTCGGCCAGTGCGGCCTTTGTTAGCTATGGCCAAGGCGTCTTCACGCCCGCTTTCTTTCAACGCATCCATGGCATGAGTGCGGGCGAAGTCGGCGTCTGGCTGGGCATTTCTTCGGGCGTTGGGGGCCTGATTGGCACATGGCTGGGTGGCTATTTCGCCGACAAATACGGGGCCAAGAACCCCGCAGCCTTCTTGTACGTTCCAGCCATCGGCATGGCGATCGCCAGCGTAACCTTTACGCCGGGCTATATGTCGGCCTCGTGGCAAACGGCTTTGATGTTGATCTGGATCCCCGGCGTCTTGAACTCCCTGTGGTATGGACCGGCCTTTGCCACTGTTCAAAAAGTTGTACCGCCGAACCAACGGGCGATGGCGGTGGCCATCACTTTGTTTGTTGTCAATCTGGTTGGCCTAGGCATCGGCCCCCTATTTGCGGGCGTTCTGTCGGACACGCTGCGCAATCTGATGTTTGACGGCAGCGCGTTAGGGATCGCAGACTTTGCCACGGCTTGCGGCAAAGCGGCAGCTACGGCTGGCGAAGCCGCGTGTGTTGCTGCGCGGCAGGAAGGCCTGCGCTGGAGCTTGATCATCGCGTGCCACCTCGGCTTGATGAGTGCGGTTTTGTTCTGGCTTGGTGGGCGGGCGCTTCTGCCAGCCAAGGTGACGACATCTTGATCGAGCACACTCTCGACCATGCAAATAAATCGCGCCATGGCATTGCTTTTTTCCACGTCGGCCCGATGGTAGGCCGATAAGAAAGGCAGGCATAGACCTGCCTATAAAGGGAACGACCGGATGGACAAACCTTCAGACACGATAGTCGGCTCTGGCACACCAGCGCAGCCGCAAGCCTTAAGCCCAAGTTATGTGCGCTATGCTCTGTGGATGCTGTTGATCATTTACACGCTCAACTTTGTAGACCGCCAAATTGTCGCGATCTTGGCAGAGCCGATCAAGAAAGATTTGGGCCTGACAGACAGCCAATTGGGTCTTTTGGGCGGCCTCGCCTTCGCTTTCTTCTACACCTTCTTGGGCATTCCCATCGCCCGCTATGCGGAGCGGGGAAACCGGGTTCGGATCATTTCGGTCGCCGTGGTTGTCTGGAGTGGTTTTACCGCTCTGTCAGGAGCTGCTCAGAGTTTTGGCCAATTATTGCTCGCTCGGATCGGGGTGGGTGTTGGTGAAGCGGGCTGCACGCCCCCTGCCCACTCCTTGATCTCGGACTATGTCGGCCCTGAAAAGCGGGCGTCGGCTCTGGCTTTTTACTCGCTAGGCGTGCCTGTCGGCTCGGCCCTAGGTTTTATTGTCGGGGCCTTAATTGCCCAACAATTTGGCTGGCGTGCAGCCTTTTTTGCGGTCGGGTTACCTGGTGTGATTTTGGGCATTATTGCTTGGGTTACGCTGAAAGAGCCCCGCAATTTGGGCTTGGTCACCCAGCCTAAAGCAGGCAGTGCGCCAAGCTTTGGCGATGCGCTGAAAGAACTCAGCAAGAAGAAGTCTTATTGGTATTCCGTCTTTGCCGCCACGACCATTTCCTTCCTCGGCTATGGTCATGCGTACTTCCTGCCATCCTTCTTGACCCGTGTCCATGAAATGGGCCTAGCCGAGCGGGGGGCTGCGATGGCTGTCATGACTTTGGTGTCAGGGGTGGTCGGCACCTTAATCGGTGGGATGCTGGCCGACCGGGCCGCCAAGAAAGACACGCGCGCCTATATGACGGTGCCCTTGATTGCATTTGTCATCGGCATCCCTTTCTTCTGGATGGCCATGTTTGCTGAAACTGCCCTCATGGCGATTGTGTTCTTGGCGATCCCAACTTTGCTCAACTCGCTTTGGTATGGGCCGGTTTATGCAGCTGTCCAAAGCCTCGTCCAACCACGCACACGGGCAACGGCGGTGGCGATTATGTTGTTTGTCGTCAATATGATCGGGCTTGGTGCCGGACCAACCGCGATTGGCTTCTTCTCAGACGTATTTGCCAACCAGCACTTTGCCACTTTGGGTGCCAGTGCTGAATATGCTGTGTTCTGTGCCAAAGGGGCGGCAACAGCAGGCGATGCTATGTGCGCCGCAGCCCAAGCTGAAGGCATCAGATGGTCGCTCTTGGCAACGTCGTCTGTGGGTATCCTGGTGATCTTCTTCTTCTGGATGAGCCGGAAAACCATTGTGAAGGACCTTGCGGATACGGCAGCAGAAGCAAAGGCCGCTTGACCTCAGAGGCAACAGCCACGAAACAGGGCCGCCGAGCACCCTCGGCGGCCTTTTTCTTGCAAGTTGGACTCCAGCCATGATCCCCCGCTATGCCCGCCCCGAAATGATCGCTATCTGGGACGCTCAAACCCGCTTCAAAATCTGGTTTGAGATTGAAGCCCATGCCGCCGATGCGTTGGCAGAGCTTGGCGTCATCCCCAAGGAAGCAGCAAAGACCATCTGGGACAAAGCGGGCGATGCCGTGTTTGATGTGGCGCGCATTGATGCGATTGAGGCCGAGACCAAGCATGATGTCATCGCGTTTCTAACCCATTTGGCCGAGATCGTGGGCCCTGATGCCCGCTTCGTCCACCAAGGCATGACCAGCTCTGACGTGCTCGACACCTGCCTTGCGGTGCAATTGGCCCGCGCGAGTGACTTGTTGATTGCAGGCGTTGACCGGGTGCTGGCGGCGCTTGAGACCCGGGCGAAAGAGCATAAACACAGCGTTCGCATCGGCCGCAGCCACGGCATCCATGCAGAGCCCACCACGTTTGGCGTGACCTTGGCTGGCTTCCATGCCGAGTTTCAGCGCGCCAAGGCCCGCCTGCTTACCGCCAAGGCTGAAATCGCCACCTGTGCCATCTCCGGCGCGGTCGGCACGTTTGCCCAGATCGACCCGCGTGTGGAAGCCCATGTCGCGGCAAAGATGTGCCTCGCGATTGAGCCTGTTTCGACCCAAGTCATCCCGCGCGACCGCCATGCCGCCTTCTTCTGCGCGCTCGCCGTGGTGGCTTCCTCCATCGAGCGCTTGGCCACCGAAATCCGTCACATGCAGCGCACCGAAGTGCTGGAAGCCGAAGAATTTTTCTCGCCCGGTCAAAAGGGTTCTTCTGCCATGCCGCACAAGCGCAACCCGGTGCTGTCGGAAAACCTGACGGGCCTTGCGC
>JAJTGP010000038.1:2500-5244 GCA_021299265.1 Hyphomonadaceae bacterium
AGAGAAAGAAGATGACAAATCGAACCGTGCTGTACTGATTGCGACGCAGACCTGCTTCAGCGATGGGTCCCGCCTGCAACAGCATCGCCAAGTTCATAACAATATGAAGTGTCCCGCCATGCAGGAATTGATAGCCGAACAGCATTGTCATGGCCGAAATCCAGTCGCCGGCCGCGAGGTCTCGCGCAAACTGTGCGGGACTAAGGGCAAAAGTTGCCAATGTCTCGGCTTGCCCTGCGGGGCCTTGCAATGAGAATACGAGATGAGCCGCTATGATAATCGCAATAAGCACGGCAACGCCGACAGGGATCTGGTTAAAAATCGGCTCGCGTGATTTTTGGGGCGCGGAGGTCGGCTCTTCGCTTGGGGAAGGCGCACCAGGTAGGTCGCCAGACGAAGCCCCTTCCCGGTATAAAGTCAAACTTTGCGCCACATTCTTATCCTTCACTTACAAACCGTCGAATCGCGGCTTCAACCAATTCCAACCTATCATTGCCGAAAAACATATCATCATGATTAACAAAAAAGGTTGGTGAGCCGAAACCGCCACGTACGATCAGTTCTTCTGTATTGGCCAAAAGGCCCGCTTTGGCTTCAGGGCTTGCTGCTGCCTCAAGGCATGCAGCGCCATCCAGTCCTGCTTTTGACGCACAATCAGCGATTACCTCATGTTGCCCAATATCTTGGTCCTGCTCCCAATAGGCTTCAAACAGGGCTTTCGCGTAAGGCACTAACTTGTCTTGCGAGAGCGCGAAGAAGCAGCCTCGCATGGCTGTGACAGAGCGCACTGGAAAAACGCTGGGGGAAATCAATTTCACGCCAGCAAGCCGCGCCCAATCTCCGAGGTCCTTCTTATAATATGCAGCCTTGATGGGATTAGGGTTGGCACGTTGAGAATAAACATCGCCGTTTACCTTGTTGAAAACTCCACCCACTAAGATCGGTTTCCAAATAAGGTTAATGGGTAGGTGAGGCGCACGCTCCAAAAGTCTGACAAAAGCCAAATAGGTCCAAGGACTAGAGCAATCAAAGAAGAATTCTAAGCTGGTTTTCAAGAGTTACCCTCCAAGACTGACCCAAATTGAAACATTGGTTTGGGCTCCACGTCAAAAGGGAAAGATGCTCTGGGCGCGAACTGGTTCGCCAAACACGAGAATGACGCTGTACCCAAAAGTTATAACCAAACAGAGCTGGCACGACCATTGCAAACCCGATTGCAGTGTTCGTCCTGAAGGAGCGAAGAAAATGAAGGAAGCTCATCCAACTAGCCCTGTGAAGCTTGATCGCTCTCGCTTTGCCCGTGCCGCTTTTGGATTGTCGGCTGCAACTTTGAGCGTCGCTGCGATGCTCGCCGCCATGCCAGCCCATGCGCAAAGCCGTGCCGGCTATGCCAATGAATTCAGCCGTCCCTATGGCACCAATCCCGGCGACCAAAACCGCCCCTATGATGCCAGCACCCGCGACCTCAACGGCAACCGCGTCATCATCGATGGCCGTATCGTTGTTGGCGACGATTTATCGTCTCTGCCCCTAGGCCTCTATAATAGCGGCTCTTCCGGCATGGGCTTCTCCGGCACCGGTGCCGCCATTGGCAACCAGCTCAACGTCAACACCACCGGCAGCTTCAACACCGTGGTCGTCAACTCCACCCAGATCAATAACGGCAACCAAACCGTCATTATCAACGGACAAACCGCTTCAACGACAACGGGCAACACCACGACCGCTGCGGCATCGGCTGTCCCTTCCAATAACAACGCCCAGCAGACGCTCAACGGGGGGCTCGATTTCTAATGACCCAATCTTCTCATCTCTTTGCTCGCGCTAAATGGGCCAGCCTCGCGCTCGCAGGCACCCTCGCCCTCACCGGCTGTATCTCGCCCACCGCCACACCGGCTGGCAATTATGCCCGCCCCATCGGCAATGCGCCTGTCACCGCCAACCCAACCCCTTATTCCGCCGCTCTGGTCTGCTTGGGCAATTATGCCCGCTCCCAGAACATCCGTGGCCCCCGCGTCGCGGTTGGTCGCATCTTGGATTATACCGGCAAGTCTGACTTTGAAGGCGGCCGCCAAGTCACTCAAGGCGCTTCCTTGATGGCCATCTCGGCCTTCGCCAAGTCTGGCGCGCGTCTGGTGGAGCGCTTCGATACCTCGGTGTCTGAGCTCGAACTCAAATATGCCAACAACCGTCTGATCGGTGAAGAAGGCCAAGACTTCCGCCGTATCCTCGCCGGCCAAGTCCCAGGCTCTGACTTCTATCTCATCGGCGGCATCACCGAACTCAACTACAACATCCGCTCGGTCGGCACCGACACCTTCATCGGCGACCGTGACCCCACCAATGGCAAGGGCATCGTCAATGGCAAGCTCTATGTTATGAATGTCGGTCTCGACTTGCGCTTGATCGACACCAAGACCCTCGAAGTCGTCGATGTCATCTCGTACCAAAAGCAAATCATCGGCCGTGAAGTCGGTCTGGGCTATTTCCAATTCCTCGACAACATCACCCTCGACCTCGGCGTCGGTGGCCGCAGCCAAGAGCCCGTCCAACTCGCCGTCCGCTCGGTCGTCGAACGCGCTGTCGTCGAAATGATGTCCAACATCTATGGCGTCCCAGGCGCTAGCGCTTGCCAAGGAGCCTTCGGCCCAGGCGGCGACCCCATGGGCCCCATCGGCAACACCGGTGCCTTCGTCCCACGCTCCGACGCCACCGCAGCCGGGGCCGCCTCACGCACCAACCCC
>JAJTGP010000037.1 GCA_021299265.1 Hyphomonadaceae bacterium
AGGCGAAGCAGACACCGACGCCAACCAAGTGCCACGTCCACCCGTCGTGACCATCATGGGTCACGTTGACCATGGTAAAACCTCGCTTCTGGATGCGATCCGCTCTGCCGATACGGTTAAGGGCGAAGCGGGCGGCATTACCCAGCACATCGGGGCCTATCAGGTCCGTTTGGCTAATGGCGAGCGCGTGACCTTCTTGGATACGCCAGGCCACGCTGCCTTCTCCAGCATGCGCGCTCGCGGCGCCGGCATCACCGATGTGGTGGTTCTGGTGGTAGCGGCCGATGATGGCGTGATGCCACAAACCGTTGAAGCCATCAGCCACGCGAAAGCCGCGGGTGTGCCGATCATCGTGGCCGTCAACAAAATCGATAAGCCAGAAGCTAATCCGCAGAAGGTCTTGAACGAGCTTCTGCAATATGAAGTTCTGACCGAAGCGGTGGGCGGCGACACTTTGTGGGTGCCGGTTTCGGCCAAGGAGCGCACCAATCTGGATACGCTTCTTGAAACCATTCTGCTGCAGTCGGAAGTTTTGGACCTCAAAGCCAACCCAGATCGCGCCGCAGAAGGTACGGTTATCGAAGCCAAGCTCGACAAGGGTCGTGGTTCGGTTGCTACCGTTCTGGTGCAACGCGGAACTTTGAAGCGTGGCGATCTGGTTGTTGCCGGAACGCAATGGGGTCGCGTGCGCGCCCTCAGCGACGAGCGCGGCCAAACCGTTCAATCCGCAGGGCCTTCACAGCCGGTTGAAATCCTGGGTCTCGATGGCACACCAGAGCCTGGTGACGTGGTCGTGGTCGTGGAAAATGAAGCCCGTGCCCGCGAAGTAACGGACTATCGTATCCGCATGAAGCGGGAAAAGGTCGTCGTACGTCAAACCGCGCGTTCGGGTCTGGAAGCCATGTTGGCTCGCATCAAGGATGCCGAAGTCAAGGAATTCCCACTCATCGTCAAAGCCGATGTGGGCGGGTCTGCCGAAGCCATTACCGCGGCGCTCGAGAAGCTCTCGACCGACGAAGTGCGCGCCAAGGTTATCCACCAAGCTGTTGGCGGGATCACCGAAAGCGATGTTCTTTTGGCGAAGTCTTCCGGCGCACCAATTCTCGCGTTCAACACACGTGCACCCAAGCAAGTGCGCGACTTGGCCGAGCATGAAGGCGTTGAAATCCGTTATTATTCCATCATCTATAATCTCTTGGATGATGTGAAAGACATTCTCTCCGGCATGTTGGAGCCAGAACGCAAAGAAACCTTCTTGGGCTATGCTCAAATCCTGCAGGTGTTCAACATCACCAAGGTTGGCAAAATTGCTGGCTGTAAGATCAATGAAGGCAATATCAAACGCGGTTGCGGTGTTCGCCTCCTGCGCGATGATGTCGTCATCCATGAAGGCAAGCTCTCCACTCTGAAGCGCTTTAAAGATGAAGTCAGCGAAGTTTTGGCTGGCCAAGAATGCGGTATGGCATTTGAAGGCTATCAGGACCTGCGCGAAGGCGATCTGATTGAGTGCTTCGACGTGCAGATCATCAAGCGCAGTTTGTAAGGTAGCATTCCTGTTGTCGCACAACGGGAAACCTAGACCGCCTGTCATGTCGGCAAGCCTCGCCTAGAAGGAGGGGCTTGCCTTAAAGTGTGGATAGGTTTCGCCTTATCCTTAGCTCTTTAGTTCATCGCTAATCTAGCCTCTCAAACGCCAAACTGGGCTTGAGAGGCTAGCAGCCATGATTTTCGACAGACTAAAGCAAGTGCGCGACGATTTGCGGGACGCGCGCTGCGCCATCGCCGACGTTAAAATAGCGCTTAGAGAACGCATAAGCGCAACTGAGGTCAAATTTGACCCTAACCAACCCCGTGCGCCGCAAGGCACACCAACTGGCGGTCAATGGACAAGCACCGGCGGTGCGTCCGGCTACCGAGCCCCCGCCTGAAAGCCGTCACCGCCGCCTGCGCCACCAAAACCGAAACCACCACAAACGTTGGGATATATACCGCGCGCGGCGTCGCGAACTTCACTGCCGCTGATAGCTGGAGCCGTGGGGATACAAAGCGCGGCAGGCACCTATGCGGCAGAAGTATCGGGCCAATCCCAGACGCCCCTTTTTGCATATTCCCTACCAAAAGCCGATGGTTGGCTCTTTGCCAGCGCCCAGAGGCCGGGCGGTTACGAGGCGCAAAACGTCAAGGACTATCTCGGAACGAAGCCAAGGAAATGTCGACCGCCAATGCGAAATAAAATTCGACTCCGATGTTCGTTCATGCTCCAGTAATGCCGCAAAGTATGCTCGCGACCCTGGGGATGGGCGCGCAATTTTTGCGATATGCTATCAAACAGCCGTCCAAAGGTACTCTGAATGTCGCGCTGGCGGTGGTATTCATGCTATACGAACACCACTCTATCGTGGTCATAACTACCGAGGAGGTTAAAATGCTGTCTTTAGGCCCGCACATCATTCGGCATCAATTTCCCGATGGCGAAATCGAGGAAACGCCTGTTCGCTTCAATTTTCTGGGACCCAAGGAAACAGTTATCTCTGAAACAATTTCCATTACTCAAGAGTCCGGCGAAGTCATTGTGGAATTGCCGGACGGCGAGCATCGTACTTTTATTGAAGCTGAAAACACCTTTGCGCTTGTCGGTCGGGCGATAAAGCTAACCGAGGCCTTGTTTCTAGGTTGGAGCCTTGAAGATAATGGCAAGGCCTTTCGACTGGTACCCGGCGACGTAAAGGGGCCCGGGGATATGTTCATATAGGCTCGGTCTCCACTGGAATCGAGGCTAACATGAGAACGCTAGGCCCACACATCATAACGCACCATGCCGACGACGCTGAGGAACAAGAAACTCACGTAACTATCAATTTCTTAGGTCAGGTAACTCGCGACCTTGGCGAGGGGGTCAATTATGTCAGTGAGGTTGGCGAGGTCTTTGTTCAATTCGAGCATGGTGAACGGCGTCTCCCTATAACGGCGCACAATACGCTTGCCCTTGTCGGAGTTGGAATCATGATCGGAGAGGCCTATATCCACGGGATTTGCTTGCGCGAAGGAGGCAGCGTTTACCGCGATTTCGTTGGGGATTGTGAAGGCACGGGGCAAATGTTTCGTTGACGCTTCCCAATCCGATTAAAGCAAAGGAGATGGGCAATGATCGAACTAGGACCTGACACGCTGCATTTTCAAAACAAGCACGGCCAGATAACTTAACTCACTTTGTAATGGGGGCTTAGATGGGCTGGTTGCCGGTGGTGTCAATTTTGTGATGGCTCGTTCGCAACCCAATTGCGTTTGCAGCCGCACCAAACCCGGCAGCGACTATCATCCCGATGAGAGTTGCGCCATCCAGTGGCGTTAGAAATGGGGTTTGATACTGTGGTTGGATCATGACTCCAGCAATACGACCCATGATTGCTCCAACGACTAGTATCGGCAGAATCCGGTCACGTCCCATTTGGTGGTGTAACACGCGGTGACAGCTAATCCCCCCGCGCAGCGCTCGTCACATAGCTGGCGGCGTGGGGGGATTGGCGGTTGGTCATTGATCATTCTGGTTTAGGATTGGGTTG
>JAJTGP010000264.1 GCA_021299265.1 Hyphomonadaceae bacterium
AAGCTATCAGCAGTGCATCTCTCTTTGGCGGGGCGGCGATTGCCCATGTGCGGGTAGGCGGGGAAAAAGACGCCTCGTTGCTTGCGGGCTTGTTAGAGCGGGCGGAAAAAGGTGGCATTCAGCCCGAAGGCGTGTTGATCTTAGATGTTGGCGATATTGGCCGCAGCTCAAAAACCCGCAAAGCCTTTGAAGACTCTGGTCACGCTTGGTCGCTGCAGCTCTATGAAGCCACGCGAGATGAATTGTTGGGCGTTGCTCGGGCCGAGGCCAAGGCCGCCGGGGCTAGTATAGAGCCTGACGCTTTGTCCGCCATCCTTGAAGCTGTCGCTCAAGATACCGACTCTGTGGCAGCAGAAGTACAAAAGCTTGCTGTATATGCAGGCCCTGAAGGCGTTATCGATCTGGCTGGCGTTGAGGCGGTTGGTTCTGGCGGCCGAGAGGCTGGTTTGGATGAGGCCATTGATGCCGCCTTCTCTGGCCATCCAAACTTAATGGTCCAGCGCCTTGAGCAAGCGTTTGGTGGCGGGGCAAATCCGGTTGCCATCCTCAATGGCACAGGTCGGCGTGTCCGCTTGTTGCTGCAAGTCCGAGCAGGTGTAGAGGGCGGCGGCAATGCCGCTGATATCCTGAAGCACCCCAAAATGGGCGTGTTCTGGAAACGCCAAGCTGAAGTTGCTCGTCAAGTCAGTCTGTGGAGCCGCAACGCCCTGGAAGATGTTCTGACCGCAACCCTCGAAGCTGATGGCCAAGTCAAGCGGGCAGGATCCCCTGACACCGCTTTGGTCGAACAACTGCTCATCCGCATCGCACGACGTGCTGAGCGAATGTCCAGGAGATAAACTTAGTCGTTCTTGCCAGCGCGCTGGTCGCGCCAAGCAGCAATCCGAAGGCGAAGCGCGTTCAGCTTGATGAAGCCTTCCGCATCCTTCTGATTATAGCCGCCCGCCGCATCAAAGCTGATGAGTTCTTTGTTGTAGAGCGAGAGCGGGCTGGAACGGCCCTGGACATAGACGCCACCCTTGTAAACCTTCAAAGTGACTTCGCCGGAGACATCTTCTTGGCTGGCATCGATGGCGGCCTGCAACATTTTGCGTTCTGGCGTGAACCACATGCCGTTATAGATGAGCGTGGCATAGCGCGGCATCAATTCGTCTTTGAGATGCATAGCCCCACGGTCGAGCGTGATGCTCTCCATTGCACGGTGGGCTTGCCACAAAATTGTGCCGCCTGGGGTCTCGTAATAGCCGCGCGACTTCATGCCGACAAAGCGGTTCTCCACCAGATCCAAGCCGCCCACGCCATTTTCGGCGCCAATGCGGTTGAGTTCGCTCAAGAGTGCGGCAGGGCCATAGGCTTGCCCATTGATCGAGATTGGGTCGCCGCGCTCAAAGCCAATCGTAATCAAGGTCGCTTTGTCCGGCGCTTCTTCAGGCGTGATGGTGCGACGGTCGGACCGTTTGGATACTAGATCGGGCACAGGCTCATTAGGGTCTTCCAGCACGAGGCCTTCAGAGGACGTGTGCAGCAAATTCGCGTCGATAGAGAAAGGCGCATCCTGCTCTTTCCCGGTCGCAATCTCAATCCCGTGCTTCTTAGCGTAAGCGATCAGGTCTGGTCGGCCTTGGAAGCTCCACTCCCGCCAGGGCGCAATCACCGTGACGTCGGGCTTTAGGGCATAATAGGAGACCTCAAACCGCACTTGGTCATTGCCTTTGCCGGTCGCGCCATGACAAACGGCATCAGCCCCGACGAGATTAGCAATTTCGATTTGACGCTTAGCAATCAATGGCCGAGCAATCGAGGTGCCCAAGAGATAGACCCCTTCGTAAAGCGCATTGGCACGGAACATCGGGAACACATAGTCGCGAACAAATTCGTCACGCAGGTCGTCGATGAAGATGTTCTCAGGCTTCACCCCAGCGGCCAGAGCTTTGGCGCGAGCAGGTCCTAATTCTTCACCTTGACCTAAGTCAGCCGTGAAGGTCACTACTTCGCAGGCATAGGTCTCTTGCAACCATTTCAAAATGATCGAGGTGTCGAGCCCACCGGAATAAGCGAGAACGACTTTGTTGACTTTGCGTTGGGTGGTCATGGGGCTTGGGTTCCAAGGCTGAAGAGCGTGGGTTCGTGCTAGGCAATCCAAGCCTTTAGATCAAGCGGTCGCCACTCTATATTTCTCAGCGCTGCTTGTTTTTGTTGAGCCATTTGATCGCAAAGGCGAGGTGGACTAAATGCGCCAGTACAAAGGTAAAGGCCATAAAGACTCTGGCGGTGCCCAGCGAAACGGCCTCTTTGGTCAATTGTCCGGTAGGAACGCGATGGGCCAAGAAGGTTAAGAGTAGTCCAAAACCTGCGGCAAGGGCTGGAGCAAACAATAGCGCGAACCTTCTCGGCGCAGTCCAAGTCGGCTGACCATTCTGGTCAAATTGCATCGGGATTCGCGCCCCTGCATCAACTTTTGTCGCAACAGACGCTGAAATCAATGCCATGAGCGTGAGGCCTGCCACAAAGCACAAATCCCCAGTCCACAGCAAAAAATGCGAAAAATCGAGCGGATACACCCGACTGACTAGAGCACCATATCAAGCCTTTGAATAGGGCTTCAACAGCTACTGATGCTCTAGACGACGACCTGTGTACCCAGTTCGACGACCCGCCCAGAAGGAATGTGAAAAAAGTCTGTCGCATTCGTCGCGTTCTTGGACAGGAAAATGTACAAATGATCCTGCCACAGAGGCATGCCCGACGTGCTGGACGCCACAATTGTGCGATGGCCCAGGAAGAAGCTGGTCGACATGATGTCAAACTTCAGCCCTTGCTTCCGGCACATGGTCAGCGCCTTGGGAATATTGGGGCTTTCCATGAAACCATAATTGACGATCACGATGCGAACATCGGGAATGATTTCCTCAATCTCAATCCGATCAGCATCGGCCACACGAGGTGTTTCCGCAGTCCGGACACTTAGGATCGCGATCTTCTCGTGCAGCACTTTATTGTGCTTGAGATTATGCATCAGGGCTACGGGTGCGAGATCAGGGTCGCTG
>JAJTGP010000131.1 GCA_021299265.1 Hyphomonadaceae bacterium
ATTCTCGATTGGTATGAGGCCAGCTATGGCCGCGCGCGCACCGTGTGCATGATTGAGTCTGTCCACACAGCCTCTATCCGCGTCGCGAACAAATTGGGCTATGAGCGCTTTGCCGAAATCACGATGCCGGCAGGACCGGTTAGTTTGTTTCAGCGCCTTTGATCCAAGCCTCAACCGGGCCCTTTTGCAGGATCGTCAACGGATTGCCCTTGCGGTCGACCTTATTGCCCAAAGCCAAGCGCACCCAGCCTTCGGAAATGCAATATTCCTCAACATTGGTCTTTTCCTCACCCTTGAAGCGGATGCCCACGCCTTGGGCGAGGACCTCTTCATTATAATAGGGGCTGCGAGGATTGACGCTTAAGCGGTCGGGCAGGGCGGTGGGGCTGGTTTCATCGGTCATGCCCGCTGCTTAGCCTATTGCGGGCGCGAACCTCAAGGGGGCGGTGTAGTGGGCTAGGTAAGGATCGTTGCGACCCGTGCCATGACGTCTGCTAGAATAAGCTCAGGCAGCCGGTTTTGGGCTTCAAGTATGGCGAGCTGCATGATCGCATCTCCGGACATGGCTAGATTGATCGCACAATCTGGCTCGATAAAATAATTGCTTTAGAGGTGGTGTGGGCCGGGGGAGCATAATGACGCGAACGCTCAAGTTCCTTCGGGTGCATTCCAAACGGGGACACCCGACCACGCAACGCTGACTGCCGATTGCCTCGCATGCACTTGTATGATATTGTCATGACAATCGGAGGTGCGAATTATGCCAGCTAACGCGCTTATTCAAACGCGGATTGATGAAGATATCAAGGCACGTGCCAGTGCAGTCTTGGAAAAGTCGGGCCTTACGGTTTCCGATGCTGTGCGCATTATGTTGACACGTACCGCCAATGAAGGCGTGTTTCCCATGGACATTGCACCGCGGGGTTCAAGCACCGAGGATTTTGACGCTTGGTTTCGGGCGAAAGTCCAAGATGCTTTGGAAGATCCTCGCCCCACGATCCCCCATCAAGATGTAGAGGCACACTTTGCCCTGAAACGACGTAAATTGTTGGCACGAACAGAGACCAAGTGAAGCTAAGCTGGACTCATCAAGCATTTGGTGACCGCGATGCGATTTTGGATCATATCGCCAAGGACAACGCGATAGCGGCTATTGAGACAGACAACCTTATTGTTGCCGCCGTCGAAAACCTCTTAGTTTTCCCAATGATGGGGCGCATGGGCAGGGTCGCGGGGACGCGCGAATTGGTTGTCGCTAAGTCTGACTATATTGTCGCTTACAAATTAGCCGATCAACACCAAGAGGTTGTCATTCTGCGTGTTATCCATGGCGCACAGCAGTGGCCGGAAATGTTGGGGTAAGGTGCCTGTTCACGCGCACCACCCTTTTCGGCCACCGACAATTTGGTTTAGCGCGGGTGACGAAATGGAGCATCTAAAAGCGTAGAATACGCGCGGCGCGAGTTGCTAAAGAAGCGTAATTTGGTGGTGGGGCATTTAGATTGATGAAATCAAAGTCGGGCAACAATAAGACTGCCAACCATCATTGGTGGCCACGCGGCCTTTCCGCTAAATGGAGAGGCGTTGATGGAGGCGTAGGAGTTTTTCGTCATACGGGGGACGTTCAACGACTGGCTTCAAATAATCTAGGGTCGATTACCAACGCCTATCAGATTTCAGCTACTAAAGATAGTTTTTTCAAAGCCGAAATTGAAAGTCAGTTTGATGCTGCCGACAGTGCTGTTCCTGCGGTGGTGGCAGAAATATACGCACTGATGGCCGGTTCGAAAAACAAAAGCATTGAAGGTGACGGTTTTTTGACCCCGTTAATCAACTTTAAGCATGAAACGGACCTGCTCTGTGTGCTTTCGTCTCTCATTGTGCGGTCGCCAATGACAAGAGATTTTTTTGCTAGAAGCTTTGATGCAGTTTTTATGTTTGATGATAATCCACCACAGAAAACAGGACTTCGTGATCCAATTATTGCGGCCAATCAAGACGGAATGCTGCAGGCAATTGAACGAAGACTCGTTTCGAGTTCGAAGGTAACCGTTCTCATTGCGCCGCCAAATAGCGAATTTTGCTACGGAGACGGCTTTTTCTCTACCTTTCGATCTCGAGAGGGCAAGGACCTCAATCCCAAGGCTATTATTCCTTTATTACCCGAACTAGCCGTATTGGTCAGTTGCCCAAGCAGCTACCTCCGCGAGCCTAAGCTCAGCACTTACAGAATGTCTTTGGATGAGGTTCACCTAGTAAACAAGATAACTTCTATCTACGCGTCAAAGCAGCTCTTTTTCAGAAATTTGGAGCCAATCCCGCACGAAGAATTTTCTATCGGCGAGTTTGGGCGGTTGGAATCTGAAAACACCGAATGGATAACGCAACTAATCGTGTTACAAGCTTCACTTTCAATTGACGGCATCAATTCCATAAACAGTGTTCGTGATCGGTGACCTAATACCTTGTCCCCGGCATTACTCATTACCCACCCACCCCCACTGCACCCAGCCTGATAGATACCCTTTACAAAACAGACTCACATAGCTAGTAACGCCGCTCTTGCTTGGACCGGCTGTGGAGAACCTTGGTGTTCTTCAGACGCGGGACGATAAAAGCGCAGGGTTCATACCGCCGAAAAGGGTATGTCGCCTCTGATGGCGCGGTCATACGCGTCTTTGCTTCTTCGACCCCGTCAGATGGCCTTTCCAGCTAAAATTAAGTTTGCGCAGCCTGATGCGTCGCCGGTCAAAATGGCGTCGTAGCGGGCTTCGTTCGATGTTTGACATGCGGTCCTATCGTTTGGATGACCGCTTCGCGAGGGTAAATATGGCTCAACAGACCATCCGGATCAGGCTCAAAGCCTTCGACCACCGGGCGCTGGATCAGTCCGCCAAGGAGATCGTCTCCACGGCAAAGCGCACTGGCGCAATGGTACGAGGCCCTGTGCCTTTGCCAACGCGCATTGAACGTTTCACCGTAAACCGCTCGCCACACGTCGATAAGAAGTCGCGCGAGCAGTTTGAAATCCGCACGCATAAGCGCGTGCTCGACATCGTAGACCCAACACCACAAACCGTGGACGCGCTGATGAAGCTCGACCTCGCCGCCGGTGTTGACGTCCAAATTAGTCTGTAAGGGCGCCGGCTATGCGTACAGGATTGATCGCAAAGAAAATGGGCATGACCCGCGTGTTTGCTGCCGATGGCGCGCACGTGCCTGTCACTGTCCTGGCTCTCGAAGGCTGCCAAGTGGTGGCCCAAAAGACCGATGACAAAGACGGCTACACCGCCTTGCAAGTGGGCGCTGGTGCCCGCAAGGCGAAAAACGTCACTCAGCCCATGCGTGGGCATTATGCCAAGGCTAGCGTTGAGCCTAAAGCGAAACTGCGCGAGTTCCGCGTCAGCTCCGACAATTTGGTCGATGTTGGCATGGAATTGACGGCAGACCACTTTTTGCCAGGCCAAAAGGTCGATGTCTCGGGCATCACCATCGGTCGCGGCTTCACCGGCGCGATGAAGCGCTGGAACTTCGGTGGTTTGCGCGCAACGCACGGTGTGTCTCTGTCGCACCGTTCGCATGGTTCGACCGGTCAACGCCAAGACCCAGGTAAGGTTTTCAAGGGAAAGAAGATGGCTGGACACTACGGTGTTGAGCGCGTCACCACCCAAAACCTCGTCATCGTTCGTACCGATGTTGAGCGTGGTTTGATCCTGATCCGTGGTGCCGTTCCAGGTGCTGAAGGTTCATGGGTTGAAATCCGTGATGCGGTGAAGTCAGCAGCCCCTGCTGACCTGCCAAAGCCAGCCGCTTTCCGTAAGCCAGGCGATCTGAAAATCGTTCAAGCTGAAGTCGAAGTTGCGGCTCCTGTCGAAACTCAAGAGGGAGCCGAATAATGAAACTCGACGTCCTGAAATTAGATGGCAGCAAGGCTGGCTCGGTAGAGCTGGACGATGCTATCTTTGGTGTGGCACCTCGTGCCGACATCCTGCACCGCGTGGTGCGCTATCAGTTGGCCAAGCGCCGCGCTGGTACGCATGACACCCAAAATCGTGGCGATGTGTCGCGCACGCACTCCAAGTTCGGCAAGCAAAAAGGTTCTGGCGGCGCACGTCACGGTTCCCGCAACGCGCCGATCTTCCGGGGCGGTGGCGTGGCTCACGGCCCGCACCCGCGTTCACATGCACACAGCTTGAACAAAAAGGTTCGCGCTTTGGGCATGAAAATGGCTCTCTCGGCTAAGGCTGCTGAAGGTTCGCTGATCATTCTGGATCAAGCGGCTTTGGATGCACCAAAGACGAAGGTGTTGTTGGAAAACTTCGGCAAGCTCGGCCTGACCAATGCTTTGGTCATCGGCGGCGCACAAGTCGACACCAACTTCCAACTCGCAGCGCGCAACGTTCCGAATGTGGACGTTCTGCCAGCTGCAGGCCTCAATGTTTATGACGTCCTGCGTCGCCATAAGCTGGTTTTGTCGCGTGAAGCGATTGAAGCCATCTCGGCACGCTTTGCAAGCAAAGGGGAGGCTGCATAATGGCACTTTCCGAACGCCACTACGATACTATCCTGGCCCCTTGGATCACGGAAAAGGGCACTTTGCTCTCCGAAGTGAACCAAGTGATCTTCCAGGTGCCGCTGACGGCAACCAAGCCAGCCATTAAAGAAGCTGTTGAAGCGCTCTTTAAGGTGAAGGTGAAAGCCGTCAACACCATTCGCGTTCAAGGCAAGACCAAGCGCTTCAAGGGCGTGATGGGCAAGCGGAACGACTTCAAGAAAGCAATCATCACGCTGGTCGAAGGCGAGACGATTGATGTGACGACGGGGCTCTAAGGAATGGCACTCAAGACATTCAAGCCGACCTCTGAAGGTCGTCGCCAGCTGGTGATCGTTGACCGTAAGTCCTTGTACAAGGGCAAGCCGGTTAAAGCGTTGACCGAAGGCTTGACCAAAACGGGTGGTCGCAACAACACCGGCCGCGTAACCTCGTTCCGTTCGGGCGGTGGTCACAAGCGCACCTATCGCATCATCGACTTCAAGCGTCGTAAGTGGGATATGCCAGCAACGGTTGAGCGTTTGGAATATGATCCAAACCGCACCGCCTTCATCGCACTGATCAAGTACGAAGATGGTGAGCTGTCCTATATCGTGGCTCCTCAGCGCCTCGCCGTTGGTGACACCATTGTCGCCGGCGAAAAGGTCGACGTGAAGCCAGGTAACGCCATGTTGTTGAAGTCGATCCCAGTGGGCACGATCATTCACAACGTCGAAATGAAGCCTTTGAAGGGCGCTCAGATCGCACGTTCGGCTGGTTGCTACGTCCAATTGGTTGGCCGCGACACCGGTTATGCTCAGATCCGCTTGTCTTCGGGCGAGTTGCGCATGGTTCCAGATAACTGCATCGCCACCATTGGTGCGGTATCCAACCCAGACAATATGAACGAGAATTCGGGTAAGGCCGGTCGTTCGCGTTGGTTGGGCATTCGTCCTTCGGTTCGTGGTGTTGCCATGAACCCGGTCGACCACCCACATGGCGGCGGCGAAGGCCGCACCTCTGGCGGTCGCCACCCCGTAACCCCTTGGGGTAAGAAAACCCGCGGTCCTAAAACCCGCAGCAACACGACGACTGACCGGTTGATTATCCGTCGTCGTCACGAAAAGAAGGCTTAAGACTATGCCTCGTTCGGTATGGAAAGGTCCGTTTGTGGACGGTTACCTCCTCGCCAAGGCGGAGAAGGCGACGGAATCTCCTCGTCGTGAAGCGATCAAAACTTGGTCGCGTCGCTCCACCATCATGCCTCAGTTCATTGGCCTGACCTTCCAGGTTCACAATGGTCACAAGTTTGTGCCTGTGAACGTTTCGGAAGAAATGGTTGGCCATAAGTTCGGCGAATTTGCTCCAACCCGTACCTATTTCGGTCACGGCGCGGACAAGAAGTCGAAGCGGAGGTAGGCGCATGTCAAAAGCTAAAACCCCTCGCGCCTTGTCCGACAAGGAAGCATTGGCCCAAGCCCGCAACTTGCGGACCAGCGGTCAAAAGCTGAACTTGGTGGCACAAAGCATTCGTGGCTTGAAAGTGGACAAGGCCTTGGCTGAACTTCAGTTTTCGCCAAAGCGCATTGCCATCGACGTTCGCAAGTGCCTGCAATCGGCCATCGCAAACGCCGAAAACAACCATGGCCTCGATATCGATGCTCTGGTCGTTGCCCAAGCCTATGTCGGCAAAGGTCTGGTTATGAAGCGTATGAACACCCGGGCTCGCGGTCGCGGCGCCCGTATTGAAAAGCCCTTCTCGCACATCACCATCGTTGTGCGTGAGATGGAAGGAGCGGCCTGATGGGTCAGAAGGTCAATCCAATCAGCATGCGTCTGGGCATTAACCGGACGTGGGACAGCCGCTGGTATGCCAACACGGGCGAATATGCGAAGCTTCTTCATGAAGACATCGCGGTTCGCGCTTTCTTGAAAAAGAAGCTGAAGCAAGCTGGTGTATCGCGCATCGTGATCGAGCGTCCACACAAGAAGTGCCGCGTGACCGTTTATACCGCGCGTCCAGGCATTGTTATCGGTAAAAAAGGCGAAGACATTCAAAAGCTTCGCAAGGATCTGACCGGTATCGTCAAGGACGCGGAAGTGTTCTTGAACTTGGTCGAAATCCGCAAGCCAGAGCTGGATGCAACCTTGGTTGCTGAAAGCGTTGCCCAACAGCTCGAGCGTCGTGTGGCTTTCCGCCGTGCGATGAAGCGTGCGATGCAATCTTCCATGCGCATGGGCGCTGGCGGGATCCGCATCACCGTTGCTGGTCGTTTGGGCGGTGCTGAAATCGCACGGACCGAATGGTATCGTGAAGGCCGCGTGCCTTTGCACACCTTGCGGGCGGATGTGGATTACGGCGTCGCAGAAGCCACCACGGCTTATGGCATCATCGGCATCAAATGCTGGGTCTTCAAAGGCGAAATCTTTGAGCGCGACCCAATGGCTCAAGACAAGCGTGCTGCTGAAGTGGGTGACGCTCGTCCCCGCCGCGACAATGACCGTGAAGATCGTCGTCCACGCAATGATCGCAACGATCGTGACAACCGTGGCCGTGGCCGTGGTCGTGGCGACGCGGCTCAAGCTGGCGCGTAAGGGAGGAACTGAAACATGTTGTCACCTAAACGTACCCGCTTCCGCAAGCAGTTCAAAGGCCGCATCCATGGTGCTGCGACCGGCGGGGCTACCCTGTCGTTCGGCATGTATGGCTTGAAGGCTTTGGCACCTGAGCGCGTCACCGCGCGTCAGATCGAAGCTTGCCGCCGTGCCATCACGCGTCAAATGAAGCGTCAAGGAAAAGTCTGGATCCGTATTTATCCAGACGTGCCCGTGTCCAAGAAGCCAAACGAAGTTCGGATGGGTAAGGGCAAGGGTTCACCAGAATTTTGGGCCGCACGGGTTAAGCCTGGTCGGATCATGTTCGAAATCGACGGTGTTGCACAAGAGATTGCGGAAGAAGCGTTGCGCTTAGGCGCTGCTAAACTGCCAATCGCGTGCAAGATCATTTCACGTGCCGACTTCGGTCTGGCGTAAGGGAGCGTCCACTATGAAAGCCGCTAACGCGCGGGCTTTGACGCCCGACCAATTGCAAGAAGAGCTGCTCAAGCTGAAAAAAGAGCAATTCAACTTGCGTTTCCAACGTGCGACAGGTCAACTTGAAAAGACCCATCGCATCAACCAGGTCCGCAAGGACATCGCGCTCGTCAAGACGATGATGCGCGAGAAGACCACAGCAACGGCTGTTTAAGGAGTAATCGATGCCAAAGCGTATGATGCAGGGCGTCGTGGTGAGCGACAAAGGCGATAAGTCCATCGTCGTGAAGGTTGAACGGACCTTTCTTCACCCAGTCCTTAAAAAGACGGTGCGCCGCTCGAAGCGCTACCATGCCCATGATGACGCAAATGCGTACAAAACGGGTGAGGTCGTGCAGATCCAGGAATGCCCGCCTAAGTCCAAACTGAAGCGGTGGGAAGTGATTGGTCGCGTCGGCAGCTAGTGCTGTCCGATACGGGCTAATAGAAGAGGATCGATTATGATTCAGATGCAAACAAATCTGGATGTCGCGGACAATTCCGGTGCTCGTCGCGTCATGTGCATTAAAGTACTTGGCGGTTCGAAGCGTCGTTATGCGTCCGTCGGCGACGTGATTGTTGTCTCCATCAAAGAGGCAATTCCACGTGGCCGCGTGAAGAAGGGTGACGTCCGTAAGGCCGTCGTCGTTCGCGTCGCAAAGGACATCAAGCGTAAAGACGGCTCCACCATCCGGTTCGACCGGAGTGCGGCTGTACTCGTGAATAACTCGCATGAGCCTATTGGCACCCGGATCTTTGGACCGGTTCCGCGCGAACTCCGCGCAAAGAACCACATGAAGATCATTTCGTTGGCTCCGGAGGTACTCTAGGATGGCTGCGAAACTTAAAAAAGGTGACAAGGTCGTTGTCTTGACCGGTAAGGACAAAGGCAAGACTGGTGAAGTGGTCAAAGTTCTCCCCAAGGAAAACCGTTTGGTGGTCCAGGGCGTGAACATGGTCAAAAAACACCAGAAGCAGACCCAAGCCCAAGAAGCTGGCATTCGTTCGTTTGAAGCTCCGCTTCAAATCAGCAACGTTGCTTACATGGACCCTACGGATGGCAAGCCAACCCGGGTCGGTTTCAAAACCTTGGAAGACGGCCGTAAAGTCCGTGTTGCCAAGCGTTCTGGGGAGGTGATCGGCGATGTCTGAGACCCAAACTTATCAAGCCCGTCTGAAGACCGAGTATAACGAGCGCATCCGCGCCGCGATGCAAGAGAAATTCAGCTATACCAATGCCATGCAGATTCCACGTCTCGATAAGATCGTGATCAACATGGGCGTTGGTGAATCCGTTGCAGACAGCAAGAAGATGCAGTCGGCTTTGGCTGCTTTGAGTGCGATTGCTGGTCAAAAGCCAGTCACCACCAAAGCCCGTAAGTCGATCGCTGGTTTCAAGCTGCGTGAAGGCATGGCAGTTGGCGCAAAAGTTACCTTGCGCGCAGAACGCATGTATGAATTCCTCGACCGCCTGATCACCATCGCGCTGCCGCGCGTGAAGGATTTCCGCGGTCTCAACGGCAAGTCGTTTGACGGCCGTGGGAATTACGCCATGGGCCTCAAGGAGCACCTCGTGTTCCCTGAAATCAACTATGATCAGGTCGACCAGATCTGGGGCATGGACATCATCGTCTGTACGACGGCTCGCACGAATGAAGAAGCGAAAGCCCTTCTTTCAGAGTTCAACTTCCCATTCCGGAACTGATATCATGGCGAAGAAAAGTGCTATCAACCGCAATGACAACCGTAAGGCCCTGGTGAAGAAATTCTCGGCTAAGCGCGCCCGCCTCAAGGCAGTCGCAACCGACGAAAATCTGCCACTGGAAGAGCGCTTTGCGGCTCGTTTGAAGCTGGCGGAGCTTCCGCGCAACTCGGCCGAAAACCGTGTTCGCAATCGCTGCGAGGTGACAGGTCGTCCCCGCGCTTTCTATCGTAAGCTCCGCATGTCGCGGATTGCGCTGCGGGACCTCGCGTCCTCCGGCATGATCCCCGGCATGACAAAAGCTAGCTGGTAAGGGAGGGTTGTCATGCAAGTGAACGATCCCGTCGGCGACATGCTCACTCGGATCCGCAATGCTCAAATGCGGAACCGTTCGACTGTCACCACCCCAAAATCCACACTGCGTGCCCGCGTCCTCGATGTTCTCGTCGGCGAAGGTTACATCCGTGGTTATGGGGATATCGAAATCAACGGCAAGATTGAGTTGGAAATCCAACTTAAGTATTTCGACGGTGCGCCCGTGATCGATACGATCAAGCGCATTTCGAAGCCTGGCCGTCGTGTTTATTCCTCTGTGAAGGACCTTCCGCTCGTGCGTAACGGTCTGGGTATTGCGATCCTCTCCACGCCTAAGGGCGTGATGTCGGACGCAGCTGCTCGGGCTAACAACGTCGGCGGCGAGATCCTCGCGCACGTCTACTAAGGGAGCCGAGAATGTCACGTATCGGCAAACAACCTGTCGCTTTGGCTGGTGCTACCGTCACGATCGACGGCGACATCATCAAAGCAAAAGGCCCACAAGGCGAATTGTCCTTCAAGGTACACGAGCAAGTCTCGGTTATCATTGAAGGCGGCGTCATCGTGGTCACCCCTAAGAATGACTCGAAACTGGCTCGCTCCTTGTGGGGCATGTCGCGCTCGATGATCGCAAACATGGTTGAAGGCGTCACCAAAGGTTTTGAGCGCACGCTCGAACTGGTCGGCGTCGGCTATCGTGCAGCGATGGCGGGCAAGGATCTTGAATTGTCGCTCGGCTATTCGCACCCAATCGTCTACAAAGCACCAGCTGGTGTGACGTTTGCAGTGCCTAAGCCAACCGAAATCAAAATCTCAGGCAAAGACAAGCAAGAGCTGGGTCAAATTTGCTCGGAAATTCGCAAGTATCGTCCGCCCGAGCCCTATAAGGGCAAAGGTGTTCGTTATGCTGGCGAAACCGTCCGTCGCAAGGAAGGCAAGAAGAAATAATGCCATCTTCATTAGCATTAAAGACCAAGCGCACGCTTCGCACGCGCTCCCGTCTTCGGGCTTTGGCCAACGGCCGTTTGCGGCTTTCGGTTCATCGCTCGTCCAAAAATATTTCCGCACAAATCATCGACGACTCCAAAGGGGTCACGCTGGTTTCGGCTTCGTCTTTGGAGGCGGCACTGCGTGCTGCTGAAGGCGCGAAGTTGGACGACGCAGTTGCCGTCGGTAAATTGCTGGCAGAGCGCGCCATTGAAAAGGGCGTGAAGCAAGTGGTTTTCGACCGTGGTGGTTATTTGTATCATGGGCGTGTCAAAGCGCTCGCCGACGCCGCGCGTGAAGCCGGCCTTGAGTTCTAAGGAGTAGATCTGATGGCTCGCAGGCCGGAACGTGAACAAAAGAACGAAGAGCGCGATAGCGAATTCGTAGACCGTCTCGTCGCGATTAACCGCGTCGCGAAGGTTGTGAAGGGTGGTAAGAACTTTGGTTTTGCCGCTCTGGTCGTCGTCGGTGACGAAAAGGGTCGTGCAGGGTTCGGCAAGGGCAAAGCCCGCGAAGTTCCTGAAGCAATCCGTAAGGCAACCGAAGAAGCAAAGCGCCGCATGCAGCGTATCCCGCTGCGCGAAGGCCGCACCTTGCATCACAATGCCGCTGGGCGTTGGGGTGCTGGTAAAGTGATCGTCCGCTCGGCCCCTCCAGGGACCGGCTTGATCGCAGGTGGTCCGATGCGGGCTGTGTTTGAAGTATTGGGCATTAAGGACGTGGTTTCCAAGTCCTTAGGTTCGTCCAATCCTTACAACATGGTGCGCGCAACATTTGACGCATTGGGCGAGCAAATTTCGCCCCGTCAGGTCGCCAACAAGCGCAACTTGAAGGTCGCTGACGTTCTGGTTCGTCGTAAAGACGGTGCCAGCGGCGTCGAAGGCTCGGAGGGCTAATCGTGGCTGTTGTTGTTGTTAAACAAACGGGTTCGCCCATTCGTCGTCGCTTCGACCAGCGGGAAACCCTGGTCGGGCTTGGCCTGAACAAAATGAATCGGGTTCGTGAACTTGAAGATACCCCTGCTATCCGCGGGATGATCGCCAAGGTTGCGCATTTGGTTCAAGTCGTGGAGGAGCGCGCGTAAGCGTGCTTTAGGAACACCATGAAACTGAATGAATTGTCCGACAACGAAGGCGCAACCAAAGCCCGCATGCGGGTTGGTCGCGGGGTTGGTTCGGGTAAAGGCAAGACTTCCGGTCGCGGTGTCAAAGGTCAAAAGTCGCGTCGCGGCGTTTCGATCAATGGCTTCGAAGGCGGTCAAATGCCTATCCACATGCGCGTGCCAAAGCGTGGCTTCAACGCCCGCTGCACCAAAGACCATGCTTGGGTGAACTTAGGCCTTCTGGCCAAGGCGATCGCAGCAGGTCGTTTGGATGCTGGCAAGCCAATCGATGAAGCGGCTCTGGTTGCTTCTGGTTTGGTTCGTCGCGTTCGCGATGGCGTCCGGATCCTGAACAAGGGTGAGATCGGCGGTAAAGTTGAACTCATCGTGACTGGGGCTTCGGCAGCTGCAATCGCAGCAATTGAAGCCGCTGGTGGCAAAATCACCCTAACCGGCAAGGCCAAAGCTGAGAAGCAAGCAGCCTGAGCCCTTGAGGTCTGATGCGCAATCCCCGATATGGGGATTGCGCACCTCTTTTTGGCGCGCCAGGCGGATATCCGCTTAGGCGCGCTTTTCAATTTTGGAAGGCACCACGTTCCATGGCTTCAGCAGCCGAGCAACTTGCCCGTAACTTGAACTTCGCGTCGTTTGCGAAGGCCAAAGATCTGCATGCGCGGATCATTTTCACCTTGATCGCTTTGATCTGTTACCGTCTCGGGACCTTTATCCCGATCCCGGGCATTGATATCGAAGCCTTTTCCCGCGCCTTTTCGCAAGCGCAGCAGGGCATTTTGGGCATGGCGAACATGTTCTCCGGTGGTGCGGTGGAACGTTTGGCTGTCTTTGCCCTTAACGTCATGCCGTATATTTCGGCCTCTATCATCATCCAATTGCTCTCGTCCTTCCCTGGCCGATTGGAGCAGCTGAAAAAGGAAGGTGAATCGGGTCGCGCCCAACTCAATCAATACACGCGCTATCTGACCGTTGTGTTGGCTGTCGCCCAATCTTTGACGATTGCAAACGGTCTGGCCAGCTCGCCCGGCGTTGTGATTGATCCAGGCCCGATGTTTATCGCGTCCACCGTCATCACCTTGACCGGCGGCACCCTGCTTTTGATGTGGATTGGTGAGCAAATCACTGCGCGCGGCATCGGCAATGGCGTCTCCTTGATCATTTTTGCCGGTATCGTCGCAGAAGTACCCAAGACCATCTTCCGCGCCTTGACTTTGGCGCAAGAAGGCTCGATTTCGGGCTTCGCCATTTTGGCCCTCGTGATCATTCTGACCGTAGCCATTGTGCTGATCGTGTTTGTCGAGCGCTCGCAGCGCCGCATTGTGGTGCAATATCCCAAGCGCCAAGTCGGCAACAAAATGACGACCGGTGAGCAATCCTTCTTGCCGCTCAAAATCAATACGGCCGGTGTGATTCCTCCCATCTTCGCCTCATCGCTTTTGTTGTTGCCTGCGACCGCCGCTGGCTTCTTGGCAAGCGGTCAATTGCCGGAAAATGCGCCAGACTGGCAAGTTGTCATGCAAGAGGGTATCCGCACCACGGCTGGCCTTTTATCGCACGGGCAACCCTTATTCATTGCGCTGTTTGGCGTTCTGATCATGTTCTTCAGCTTCTTCTACACCTCGGTTGTGTTCAACACGGAAGAGACTGCGGACAATTTACGTAAGCAAGGTGGCTTCCTGCCCGGTATTCGCCCCGGCGCGAAAACGGCAGATTACCTTGATATGGTGATGAGCCGTTTGACCTTGATTGGTGCTGTCTATCTGGTGATTGTCTGTCTTGTCCCAGAAGCGGTCAGCGCCAACATGGGCATGCAATTTTATCTGGGTGGGACATCTTTGCTCATTGTCGTCTCGGTGACTATTGATACGGTGGCGCAAATCCAATCGCATATGCTGGCACACCAGTATGAGGGCATGATCAAGAAGTCGAAGCTAAAAGGGCGGGGACGCTAAGTCCTGAAGTCCAAGCGCGGCTCTATAGGGGGAAACTAGGATGATGAATTTGATCATGTTCGGCCCCCCCGGGGCAGGCAAGGGCACGCAGGCTAAGCGCTTGGTAGAGGGGCGGGGCTTCGTCCAACTCTCAACCGGGGACATGTTGCGCGCTGCCCGTGCTTCTGGCTCAGAGCTGGGCCAACGCGTGGCTGCCGTGATGGATTCGGGTTCCTTGGTTTCAGATGAGATCGTGATTGAACTGATCGACGATCAGATCGCAAAGAACCCCGGTGTTGCTGGCTTCATCTATGACGGCTTCCCACGTACGACCGCGCAAGCTGTGGCTTTGGATGGCCTCTTGGCCTCCCGCGGTCAGCGCATCGATTTGGTAATCCGTTTGGTTGTCGATGACAAAGAACTGTTAGCCCGCATCACCAAGCGCTTTGAGGATCAGGGCCGCTCAGACGACAATCCTGAAACCTTCGTCAAGCGCTTGGCCGCCTATAACACCCAAACCGCGCCGCTTTTGCCTTTCTATGGCGACCGTGGTCTATTGCGCGAAGTCGATGGCATGGCGAGCATGGACGGCGTTGCCGCAGCGATTGATGCGGCGTTGGCGGGCTAACAGGTTCACTCAACAGCTTGGGGGGCAGACTCGTCTCGGCAAGTTGCCTCTGCGGATAACTGCAATCCCAACGATTTCAAGATCGCCAAAGTCGACTTCAGCGTCGGGTTTCCTTGCTTGCTGTAAGAACGATAAAGCTGCTCTCTGGATAGACCTGTTTCATGCGCGAGGCTGGACATGCCCTGCGCACGCGCGATGACGCCGATCGCATGGGCAATATAGGCCGCGTCTTGGGTCTTGAGCGCTTCGGTGAGGAAGGCCGCTATTGCTTCGGGCGTGTTGATGTCTTCAGCTGGATCGTAGGTGATAAGAGGGTCGCTCACTTTACTCACTCCATTGTTCAGCCATCTTTTGGGCCGCCTTTATATCGCGTTCTTGGCTCGATTTATCTCCGCCTTGAAGCAGGATAATCCAAGTATTGCCCTGTCGCAGGAAATATACGCGAATGCCTGCGCCATAATGGATGCGAAGCTCGTATATATGCGGGGCCACACGCTTCGTATCGCCTTCAAGGCCGAAGGCTAATCGGTCCAGCCTTGAGGCTAAGATTGCTTTTAGCTTCGGATCTCTCAGTCCTTCCCGCCACTTACGGAAAGTTGCGGTTTGCTTGAGCACGTAATGCATATTTGTAGTTTATAGACGACAGACTTGAAGTCAAGTTGCGCTCTTTGACAGTGGCAAGACTTGCACTAGAGGGCAGTTGCCATGAAACTCATCGCGCGGGACGTAGTAGATGGCACCTAGTCGCACGTGTGTTTGCTCTCTTGGCGCGGTAATGGCGGCCGCGAAATGCGCAACGGACAATGGTAATGTTTTCAGCACGAAGCGTTGACTTACGTGTGGCATCGCATTAACAAGCGCTCTTCCGTTAAAGGACGCATGCCAACCGACCGGGACTACCGGATGGTTGGTTATGCGTCGTTTTGCGCACCTCATGGTTTGTTCCTTAAAAAACAGGCCTTAAAACAATAGATTGACCGCACGGCGCAGATCCTCCGCAAGGGGGTGGGGCTGTGAATGGAGAGACAAAGTGGCCCGGATAGCTGGCGTCAACATACCGACGAACAAGCGCGTATTGATCGCGTTGCAATATATTCATGGCGTTGGCGCTGCCAAAGCCCAAGAGATCTGTGAAAAAGTGGGAATCGCGGCTGAGCGTCGTGTGAACCAGTTGACGGACGCTGAAGTCCTCCAGATCCGCGAAACCATTGACCGTGAATATGTTGTCGAAGGCGACCTGCGTCGCGAAGTTTCGATGAACGTGAAGCGCTTGATGGACCTTGGTTGCTATCGTGGCCTTCGCCATCGTCGCGGCTTGCCTGTTCGTGGCCAACGTACTCACACC
>JAJTGP010000276.1 GCA_021299265.1 Hyphomonadaceae bacterium
CCTTCGGTGATACAAACGATCAGCTCGATCTCGGCTTCAATGGCTTCGATGATAGCGGCAGCGGCCCCTGGAGGCGGCACATAGATGACGGTGGCGTCTGCGCCAGCCACATCCTTGGCTTCTTGAACCGAATTGAACACCGGAAGACCCAGATGAGATTGCCCACCTTTGCCTGGACTGACCCCACCCGTCATGCGCGTGCCATAGGCAATCGCTTGTTCGGAGTGGAAGGTACCATTCTTCCCGGTGAAGCCCTGGCAAATTACCTTGGTTTCTTTATTGATCAGGATCGACATGAGGCCCTCGGCTAACAGCTGATATGTTGGCCGCCGTGTTAGCGCAGCCCGCTCCACTTGCAAACCGAAAGAGGCGGTAATCGAGAAATGAATCTCACCTCGCCTTAGGGCAGGCGCGGTACCCTGATACCAATGTCCTAACCTGCCACCTTCAGCATGATCTTCCCGGCATGAGTATTGGCCTGCATTTTGGCTTGCGCGGCTTCAGCCTCTTCCAGATCAAACACCGAATCCACCACGGGACGCACGAGACCTTTGGCCACCCAAGGCCAGACATGCGCCTCAACCGCGCGCGCTAGCCGCGCCTTCTCTGCGACTGGTCGTGCCCGCAGGGTTGAGCCAGTCAAGGTCAGCCGCTTCAGCATCAAGGCCATCAGGTTTAGTTCAACCAGCGGCCCCTGCAGGAAGGCGATTTGGACGCAGCGCCCGTCCATTTTCAAGCAATCGAGGTTTTGCTGAACATAGGGTCCACCAACCATATCGAGGACCACATCTACCCCGCCATCGGCTTTGATGATTTCTGAAAAGCTCTGCGCGCGATAATCAATGGCAACATCGGCACCCAGCTTAGCGCAAAGACCTGCCTTTTCTGGTCCGCCTGCCGTGGCAAAGACTTTAGCGCCATGGGCCTTGGCCATTTGAATCGCTGTGGTGCCGATCCCTGACGCACCACCATGGACTAGAAAAGCTTCGCCCGGCTGAAGGGCTGCGCGCTCAAACACATTTGCCCAGACTGTCAGGACTGTTTCTGGCAGTGCTGCCGCCTCAAGCATGCTGAGGCCGTCGGGAATGGCCATGCAAGAGCCTTCATCGGCCCAAGCATAATCGGCATAGCCACCACCGGGCAGAAGCGCACATACTTTGTCGCCCAGCTTCCAGAGTGACACATCGGGGCCAATCGCCACAATTTCACCCGAGCATTCCAGCCCCATTGTGTCAGGTGCACCCTTTGGTGGGGGATAGGCACCCATACGTTGGATCAGATCTGGACGATTTATACCCGCATAGGCGACTTTGATCAGGACTTGGCCAGGGCCAGCGATGGCTCGATCTATGAGCTCAACCCGCAAAGGGGTGCCGGGGGATGCAACAATCGCACGCATTTTTTCAGGAAGGGCTGTCAAAATTGAGACTCCGGCGCCAAAATGGGATCAGGAGGCCACTCATGCTCGACGACGACCCTTTCGCCAAGTCAAATCCCCAGTCTATACGTCTCGAAGATCTGTCTATTCGGGAGCTTAAAGAGCGCATTTCTGATCTGGAGGCGGAAATTCGGCAGATAAACGACCTAATTGAGGCGAAAGAAGGCAGCAAAAAGGCAGCGGATTCTTTTTTTAAGACAAGCTAACCGCAAAAGCGGCACGGCCTTTGCTGGAAGAAACACAGGAAGCATGGTGCTTCTTCCACTTAACCCATCGCTCCGCCCCTATAATTCTGGGCTGGAGCTTTGGTTTAGCTGTATGGGAATAATCGGGGTTGAACTGGAATTTGCTCCAAAACGGAGCTCTCCAAATCAAGCACTTGGCCCACAGCGGTTTGCGGGTTAAAGACAGAGACTAAAGAAGGGCGGAATGCCGCATGTTGACGGAAGTTTCAAAGCAGGCCGTGGGTCTAAAGACAGCATTTGATCGGATCGCAGAATTTGCGAGTTCGGACATCTTTGAACGCATGTTCCGCGAAGGCATGGACTTGGTTGAGGAAACAGCGGCTTATCTGGATGGCGATGGCCGACAGGAAGCACGTGGCCTCGAACGCGCTGCAGCCTTAGCCTATGCTTCAGAAAGCATGCGATTGACGACCCGTCTGATGCAATCGGCCTCATGGTTGCTGGTTCATCGCGCGGTCCGTGAGGGCGAAATGACGCCACGTGACGCCCATGATCCAAAGTATCGGCTCGGCGCGCGGGCGGTGTGTAGCGCTGATAAGCAGCCCATGGCGGAATTGCCCGTGCGTTTGCTAGACCTTCTTGAGCGCTCGAAGCGGCTCTATGAGCGGGTTGATCGTATGGAAGGCAGTCTCTTTGAAGCCAGCGAAACACCGGCTGAAAATCCGGTCAACGCCCAATTAAAGCGGCTTCAAGCAGCACTGGGCGCATCGAACTGACGGAAGTCTGTTTCGTCTTGTAATTCACACAGTGAAATGGCCGCTTCAATCGCTGCCAGCAAACTCGGCAAATGAATCGGCTTAGGGGCATGAGCATCGGCCCCGGCGTCGATTTGCGCATTGATCTGATGTTGCAGGGCGTTGGCAGTCAAAGAGACAATTGGCGTCCGGGGACGATTTTCGCGGATTTCTTGCGCACGGATCGCACGGATCGCCGAGACGCCGTCCATCACCGGCATCTGCATGTCCATCAAAATGGCGTCATAGCGTGCTGCCTGCCAGGCTTCGAGGGCTTCCAACCCATTCTGTGTAAAGACCAGCTCGATCTCATAACTTGATAGCAAGGCTTGCAGAACCAACTGATTGGTTCGATTGTCTTCTGCAACTAACAGTTTCAAGGCCGAAGCTGGCGGGATATCATCCAGAGCAGGCTCATTCGAGTCAGCGCTATTGCCGCCTTCAGCCAATTTTTCAGGCTCGTCCAAAGCCGCTGAAACGGCTTGGAGTGGCACAAGACAGGTAAAGGTTGATCCAACCCCCTCCTCACTCTCAACCAAGAGCTCGCCGCCCATCGCCTCTGTCATGGCCTTCGCAATAGCCAGTCCCAAGCCAGTGCCACCGTAAAGACGGGTATGCGAGGAATCGGCTTGGGTAAATTTCTCAAATAATTGCGCCAACCGATCAGGCGGGATGCCAATCCCCGTATCGGTGACGGAAATTGCCATTTCCCGCTTTGGGCCCAGATTGAGGGCAATTTTAACAGTCCCTTTGTCGGTAAACTTGATTGCGTTCGACACGAGGTTAAAGACGATCTGTCGAAGACGAGCTGGATCGCCCAAACGCCATTCCGAGGCATCGGCTGCGATCTCGACCTCCAAATTAATGTCCTTCGCTGAGGCGCGCGCATCAAATAAGTCATTGGCTGCTTGGACCAGTTTCTGGGGTGAGAAGGGAATGCTCTCAAGCTCGATTTTGCCCGCTTCAATCTTCGACATATCGAGAATGTCATTTAAGAGCAGCAGTAACATATCGCTGGAATCGATCATGACCGACAGCATTTGGCGCTGTTCGTCCTTCATCTGGGTCTTCATTAAGGCTTGCGCCATCCCGATCACGCCATTCATCGGCGTCCGGATTTCGTGGCTCATCATGGCCAAGAACTCAGACTTGGCCTGTACAGCATGTTCAGCACGAATCCGAGCTAACGCATTTTCCTTAAAAATGGTCAGGGCCCGAGCCATGCCACCAATCTCGTCCGCACGCTTCTGATAGGGCGGTTCGGCGCTAAAGTCGGCATGAGCAACTTGGCGCATGGCTTTGGTGAGATGACCCATGGGCTGGACCACGCCGTCGCGGACAACAATCAACACACCCAGTAGTGCAACAAGAAACAAGCCAATTGCCGCCACTAAAACTTGGTTTTGCTCTGTCTCTAGCCGCTTGATACGGACTTCCAGGCCATGGATCAGTTCTCGATTGGCAGCCAAGGACGCGCGGACAACAGCATTTCGGGCAATTTGCGCGTTTGTCTGCGCAGCTTTGGGATTGGGATCCTCAATCAGACTGGCGATTTCTTTTGACATGTTTAGCTTAAGGTCAGCCAGCCCAAGCTCGCGCGTGCGAGCCTTATCGGAAGCCCGCACAGCATCATCAATCGAAGTCTCAAAGGCAGAGGTTTTGGCCTTTAGATTGCCTTCATGCTTGGCGACCAATCGCCAGAAGGTATTTTCACGGGTTCGGCCCGGCTCATTGATGTAAGTCTTTGCCGAACCAAAATAGCCAATTTGCTCAATCAGCGGCGTTGCATGGATCGCGACAGCCTGAACGAGATAAAAGGTAGATAGTTCGGTATCGAGAATGAGGTTCGAAGATTCGACCACGCGGGTAAAATGCCGCTGACTGGCAGACAAAGCTTCGCGAACACGCTCGGGTTCATAGACCTTCAAACCCTGCAGATCGCCAACCGCAACCTTTAGCGCGGCAAAATCATCATGAAATTTTAGGCGCTGGGGGGCCTCCGATCGTGCCTGCAGGACTCTATCAAGCGCTGGCTGCAAGGTCTGTGGGATCGGCCGCTTATCCGCGAGCGAGGAGGCAGCATTTGCCATTGTGGCATGCAAAACCAGCAAGTGCTCAAGGTAGAGCGCACCGCTAAGCTCTGTTTTAGAGAAAGCGATTTCTTTGTTCTGCTTGTGGATTAATTGCCACGTTAGAAAGCAAACAGGCACAGCAAACAGAATGAACGCAAGTGCAAGACGGCGTGCAATAGAACGAGATATAAACGAAAAAAGCGCCCGGAACATACCGAGCGCTTTAAACCATCCGCGTAACTATCCAGTTAAACCAACCGGACAAATACTTATTTCTTGATGAAACCAGCAAACTTATCTTTGAAGCGAGCAACGCGGCCGCCACGATCGAGAAGCGTGTTGGTCGAACCGGTCCAAGCAGGATGCACGGTTGGATCGATATCCAGCGACAGGGACTTGCCCTCGCCACCGATGGTGGAGCGGGTCTTATAGGTGGTCCCATTGGTCATCACGATGGTGATGAAATCATAATTAGGATGTGTATCGGCTTTCATCTTCGTGTCCTGCGCGCAGGCCCCGGAAGGGCGCGCGATGTTGAGAGCGGCTTTGAACCAAATAGAGCGGCGCGGTTAGAGGAAAATCGCTTCTGAGTCTAGTGTTGCGCGCAGGTCGTGCGCAGAGACTACGCCATCAATTTAACTGCTGACAATATTTCACGTGCGGCCTGCGCGTGCTAACTCCCTGCCCATGACCGATACCCCTGCCAGCCGCGTCGTCGAGGATCGTCCCAGCCGCGGTGCCCTCCAAGCCGAATTGACCGCCGATGCAGCCGCCAAGCGTGGCCGCAGCTCGGACCTGCGGCCGCTTACGCGCTTGATCCCCTATATTCAGCGCCGCC
>JAJTGP010000129.1 GCA_021299265.1 Hyphomonadaceae bacterium
CGACGTCTTCCATTCTGGCGTATTGGTGTTGGAGATCAGAACTTCTGCGTGCAGCGTGTGGTCTTCATTGATTTCCACATCGGCGCTCGCAAAAAACTGCGACCGCTCTTCCTTTTCTACGATGTTGTCGTACGGCGTGAATTGGAAGAAGCAAACAGGTGTTGTGCCGCTAAAGCCGGAAAAGCCGCCGAGGGGACCACAATTCGGTTCGCGCGTCGGCGCTGAAACGGGGCCACCCGTGGGTCCAATGGCGATATAGGTGCCGGGATTACCCGCTGCTGACCAGCCGCCTTCTGGGTTTGAGAGGTAATCGCGTTTAGCCCAATCACGTTCGGTGAGTGGGAGTTCGGTCTTCATCTGCACGCCGAGCGAGACAAAGAGCTTGGCCCGATCGGTTTGATGGCCCCATGAGGCAGCGAGCGTATAATTGCCGTCCGAGCCGTCAATGGCTTTATAGTCGCCACCAACTTCAAAACCTTCGAGATTGGTGCGGGTAATGAAATTGACCACGCCAGCCACAGCGTCAGAGCCGTAAGTCGCTGCCGCACCATCTTTGAGAACTTCAACCCGGCCGATTGCAGCCGATGGGATCAGATTGGTGTCAACCACCGTGCCGACCAAACCGAATGGGTTGTAGGCCATGCGGCGACCGTTCAACAACACGAGTGTCCGCTCTGGACCAATGCCGCGCAAATTGACTGAGCCAGCCCCTTCATTGCCTTGAGCGCGGGCATCAAATTGGTTGGTGTCGCCTTGTACCCCGCTCGAGACATTGAGGAGCTTGATCAACTCAACCGTGCTGGGCGTGCCCGCTTTTTCCAGATCAGCAGAGCTGATCACATTGACGGGTAAAGAAGCGCTTTCCGAAGTTCCCCGAATGAAGGAACCGGTTACCACAATAACTTCTACTTCTTTCTTTGGAGCTTCGTCCGTCGTAGCGGTTTGTGCGAATGCCTGAGCCGCGCTTGTCGTCATGATAACAGCCAACAGGGCACTAGCCCCGTTGAGCAATGCTTTTCTAGCCATATTGTCCTCCCTTGCCCGTGCGGTCCTTTTTTGGGTGGATCCGCTTCAGACAAGCAAAGTGTGCGACTGGAATTTCTATCTGTAAAGGATAATTTTTGACTTGATTTTACTTGGTGAGTCCCAAAGTCGTTGGGGAAACCTTGGTGCCTAGACAAGGGTTCCAAAAATGACACGATCGATGTCAGATAAGTCCTTGATCACACGCAAATTAATCAGTCCTGGGACGGATTGGGCCAGCGCCATAACGGCGTCGGTTTGGTCTATTCCGAACTCAAAAGCAAACACACCTGAAGGCTTCAAAACCTTCGGAAGCGCGGCAAATAGAATGCGATAAGGATCAAGTCCATCTTCGCCACCATCCAGAGCCACGCGTGGATCGTGTAAGCGCACTTCCTCTTGTAACGAGTCGATTACGGCCGACGGGATGTAAGGGGGGTTGGAGACGACAATATCAAATTGCTCGTCCAACCCTTCGTGCCAATCGCCCAAACGCAAATCGACGCGGTCTGTTAGCCCATGTAACGACGCATTCTCGCCAGCAAGCGCAAGCGCCTCCTCCGAGCGGTCAATCCCCACCCCAGTCCAGCTTTTGCGCTCAGCCAACAGTGCCAACAGGATTGTGCCTGAGCCCACACCAAGGTCCAGCACCCGATTGGGCACATCGACAGCATGGGTTTTTAAAATCAAATCGACAATCACTTCGGTTTCAGGCCGTGGGACGAGGCCACGTCGGTCGCTGATCAGGTCAAGCGTCCAAAAGCCTCTTTTCCCAACGATATGGGCCGCCGGTTCGCGCTGCTCGCGCCGTTGCACGAATGTTTCAAATTTCATGGTCGCTTCCGGCGTCAACGGGCGGTGCGGGTCGCCAAACAAGGTTGCGCGGTCGGTCTCTGTGGCTGCTAGCAACAAGATCCGAGCATCAATCACGGGCGTGTCGATTTTGGCCGCTTCCAAGCGCTTGCGGGCGGCCGTCCAAGCTTTGACGAGGGTAAGGGGTGTTTCGGTCATGGCGAGCAAATAGGAAGTCTAAGGTCGGATGTCATCGTTTGCCCCTTTGCGGGCAACAGTAATAATCTACCGGCGGGATGCCAGGCTTCCCACTATGTCGCTGAGCTAACTTCTCCGCGATGTTGAAAAAGCCAGACCAATTGCACTTTTTTTACCCCGGCACCTGTTGACAGTCAGAGAGGCCATCCCTACCTCCACGCTGTGTTAGCAGTCGGGAGGGGTGAGTGCTAAAGCGCGTCGCCCGTCCGATTGGACGACACTGATTTTCTTAAACCTGACAATCCTCAAAGGGAGCAAGTCAAATGGCATTTCGTCCGCTTGGCGATCGCGTGCTGGTAAAGCGCGTTGAAGAAGAAACCAAAACCAAAGGCGGGATCATCATCCCAGACACAGCTAAAGAAAAGCCACAAGAAGGCGAAGTCGTTGCGGTTGGCCCTGGTGCCCGCGACGAAGACGGTGAGCGCATCGCGATGGACCTGAAGGTCGGCGACCGCATCTTGTTCGGCAAATGGTCTGGCACGGAAGTGAAGATCGACGGCGATGACCTTCTGATCATGAAGGAAAGCGACGTCATGGGCGTCCTCGAATCCTAATTCTTCCTCCTCATTAAATCTCTGAAAGGCACCTATCATGGCTGCAAAAATCGTATTGTTTGGTTCTGACGCACGCGACCGCATGCTTCAGGGCGTTGATATCTTGGCAAATGCCGTAAAGGTCACCTTGGGTCCTAAGGGCCGCAATGTGGTGATCGAAAAGTCCTTTGGCGCACCCCGCACCACTAAGGACGGCGTTTCGGTCGCGAAGGAAATCGAACTGGAAGATAAGTTCCAGAACATGGGCGCACAAATGTTGCGCGAAGTGGCTTCGAAGACCAACGACACCGCTGGCGACGGCACCACCACGGCAACCGTTCTGGCTCAAGCCATTGTTCGCGAAGGCATGAAGGCTGTGTCCTCTGGCCGCAACCCAATGGATCTGAAGCGCGGTATCGACAAAGCTGTGACCGAAGTGGTGGCAGGTCTGAAGGCTTCGGCCAAGAAGGTTTCGTCGAACTCTGAAATCGAACAAGTCGGCACCATCTCGGCTAATGGCGAAGCAGAAATCGGTAAGATGATTGCTGAAGCCATGAGCAAGGTTGGCAATGAAGGCGTGATCACCGTTGAAGAAGCCAAGAGCCTCGAGTCCGAGTTGGACGTCGTGGAAGGCATGCAGTTCGACCGTGGCTACCTGTCGCCTTACTTCATCACCAACGCGGACAAGATGGAAGTTTCGCTCGACGATCCTCTGATCTTGATCCACGAAAAGAAGCTGTCGAGCTTGCAGCCCATGTTGCCAGTTCTCGAAGCCGTCGTTCAGTCCGGCCGTCCACTCTTGATCATCGCGGAAGACGTTGAAGGCGAAGCCTTGGCGACTTTGGTGGTCAACAAACTGCGCGGTGGCCTGAAGGTTGCTGCGGTGAAAGCGCCTGGCTTCGGCGACCGTCGTAAAGCCATGCTGGAAGACCTCGCGATCTTGACCGGTGGTCAAGTGATCTCGGAAGACCTGGGCATTAAGTTGGAAACCGTTTCCATCGAAATGTTGGGCCGCGCCAAGAAGGTCACCATCACCAAGGAGAACACCACCATCGTCGATGGCATTGGTGAAAAGGCCGATATCGAAGGCCGCATCGCTCAAATCAAGCGTCAAGTCGAAGAAACCACCTCTGACTATGACCGTGAAAAGCTGCAAGAGCGTCTGGCCAAATTGGCTGGCGGTGTTGCGGTGATCAAGGTTGGCGGCGCGACCGAAGTTGAAGTGAAAGAGCGTAAGGACCGCGTGGATGACGCACTGAACGCAACCCGCGCTGCGGTGGAAGAAGGCATCGTGGCTGGCGGCGGTTGCGCCTTGCTGCGCGCTTCGAAAGCCATCACCGTAAAGGGTGCTAACGACGACGAAGAAGCTGGCGTCAATATCGTTCGTAAGGCGCTGCAAGCCCCGATCCGTCAGATCGTGGAAAATGCAGGCGTTGAAGGCTCGATCGTGGTTGGCAAGATCCTCGAAAACGCTTCGGTTTCTTTTGGCTTCAACGCTCAGACTGAAGAATATGTCGACATGATCACAGCCGGCATCATCGACCCCGTGAAGGTCGTTCGCACAGCTCTGCAAGACGCAGCTTCGGTTTCGTCCTTGTTGATCACCACGGAAGCCACCATTGCTGAAGCGCCAAAGAAGAACGCTGGCGGCGCACCAGGCGGCATGCCAGGTGGCATGGGCGGCATGGGCGATATGGACTTCTAAGAAGTCCATAAAATCGCCCATCAATGAAAGTGCTGGGATTTGCGGTGCAAATCCCAGAGGCGATATGGACTTCTAAGAAGTCCATTTCTCCATCGTCAAATTCATACAAGCGCGGTCCAGCAACGGGCCGCGCTTTTTGTTGGGTGAATAGGAGCGCGCAGCACTAGCTGCGCAACGTCGTCGAAACACAGGCAAGGCCATTGCTGTGCGCTCATCTTTGTAAACTTGACACTTCATTTGTTCAGGATTTGTAAGGCGTCTGAGCGAAGCTGAAGGCTGGCATTCCAAGACTGAGAATTTGCCTTTATGCCTGTATTGAGTGAAAGAAATGGCAACGTACGGCTTGTGCCACGCCATTTCCTCAAATGCGCAGCAAGTGCTGCGCGCTCCATTTGAAATGTACCGAAGGAACCATGTTGAACCCCACGCTCTACCAAACCCTCGTCTACGCACACATTTTGGGTGTGATCCTGCTTGCCGGAAACATCACGATCACGGCGTTTTGGAAAGTGTTGGCGGACATGACCAAGGACGCCAAGCAGATTGCATTTGCCAATCGCGCGGTCATCATCGCCGACTGGTTGTTCACCCTGCCGGGTATTGTGCTGACCTTGGCTGGTGGCATTGGGATCTCACTGATGGGGCAATGGCCACTCTTCGAACTGTCTTGGCTAAGCTGGAGCGTATTCTGGTTTGTTGTGGCCGGGTTATTGTGGATGGTGTTCTTAATCCCGCTTCAAATCCGCCAGAACCGGGCCGCAAAGATCTTTGCGGAAACGGGCGACATCCCCGATAGTTATTGGCGCGATGCTAGGTGGTGGATTACGATTGGCTTGATTGCGACCGTACCCTTGTTGATCATTCTCTATTTGATGGTGTTCAAACCTTAGAGGCAACGCCTTAATCTGCAGAGCTAAGGGAACTGCCTCGCACCACCCCAAAACCGCTCACTTTGCAAACCCCTTCAATCCGGTTAGGTCTGAATGCGTTCGGGGAGATAAACAAATGAAAACAATCATACGCGGCCTAGTCCTTGTCTTGGGCCTTTTTAATCTCGTCATCGGGCTGGGCTTTTTGCTGCAGCCTGCCAAATTGGCTGCGGCTTTCTTTTTGTCGCCAGTCGGCACACAAGGCCTCGCCACCATTCGAGCGGATTTCACAGGCTTCTTTATTGGAGCATCCCTGTTTGCGCTTTATGGAGCTTGGAAGATGCGGGCGGATGCGTTGCTGGTGCCGATGGTCATGCTTGGCCTTGCCTTGAGTGGGCGTTTTGTCAGCCTGGCGCTTGATGGCTTCGCCCCGACCGCCCCAGCTCCTATGGTCATTGAAGTGATTATGTTGGCGATTTTGTTCGCCGGCTATCGCGCATTCCAACCCGCCAGCAAGTCGGCTTGAGTTTATCCCACCCTGTCGGCTTGGACAGGCTGACTGGGGGATAGTTTCTCGTTCATCCTCACCCATCTCGGCACATGCCAATCTTGGCGTATTGACCGAGGTGGGACAAAGATGAAACCAGAAGAAAGATACCAATTAGATTGCGCGCGGGCCCGCTTTGCCTGTGATGCCGCTGCTTTTGCTCTTGGGATAAAAGCCGATTTGTTGGTACCCGATCGGGGTAGCGCTCAAAATGCCTTTGCGCGGCAGGTCGCGATGTATTTGACCCATGTTGCCTTTGGTATGAGCCTTCACCGAGTAGCGGTGGCCTTTGGCCGCGACCGCTCAACCGTCGCTTACGCTTGTCATCTGATTGAAGATCGCCGCGATGATCCAAAGGTGGATGATGTGCTCGATCGGCTCGAGGCTGCCCTTCGGGCCGCCCCGGCCCCTCGACTTATGCAAGAAAGACAAGCTGCTTAAGCGTGCGATCCGGCCAACGCGTCGCGGGCAACTTCATGCATCCGCTGCGCCATTGCTTTGAGGCCGTTAGACCGCTGTGGTGTCAATGCATCGCCTAAACCCAAGGCTTGAAAAGCCGCTTGTGCGTCAAGAGTCAGAATTTCGGCGGGTAGGCGTCCGGAATAGAGCCGGACCAAAATCGCCAACAGGCCCTGAACAATAGCTGCGTCAGACTGGCCCCGAAATTCGACGCGGCCCGACCCAGGCTCTGTTGCAGATACAAGCCAAACCTGGCTGGCACAGCCGCGCACTTTGGCGATCTCAACCCGCTCACTCTCCGCCAGAGGTGGGAGTGTGCGGCCGAGGTCAATCACATAGCGATAGCGCTCCTCCCACTCATCAAGGAAGGAGAATTCTTCGATCAATTCGTCAAGTCGTGGATCACTCATGAGCTTCCTAGCGAACCACTTTGGCCATGCATTTGGCGATTTCCCCGAGAGGATGTTCAGCCAAACAGAAGGAACGTTCATAGGGCTGCTTTGTGGCGGCGTTGCACATTTGCATGTTCAAGCGCGAGGAGTTCACACAGCTAACGAGGCGGGGGTCGCGCATCAAGGCTTCGGTATCTTCTTTGCGGTCGGCCGGCCCGCCTATGGCTGAAAGGGCAGCGAGTGAGATCATGCGATCAATCGGTGACCAAGCGCGAATAGGCTCTGCCAAAGTTATGCTGTCGCGGGTCGATTGGTTCGATAGCCGCACACTGCGCTGGATCGAGGCCGCACGTACTTGGGTGGTTTGGGGCGTGACAATCGCCTCAGGCAGGGCTGACAGGGTAATGGCAGCCTCCGTGGCAGGAACGGGGGCAACTAGGGTTCGCAGCGCGGCATTGCGGGCCCTGGAGTCCGACGTGCTGACTTTCGCCCACGCGTATTTCTGCCAATCATAGGCCGCTTGCTTAAAGGCATCGCCTTCTTCTTGGATCTTCGCGGCATCGGCCAGAATGGCACGGGCAGCCAACTGGGCGGCTTGTTCGCCACCTGGCAAGTTGCGCGCGAAGGCGATTTCGCTGCGCAATTTGGCGATCAAGGCATCTCGACCCATCCGGGCTTCTAATTTGCGAACTTCACTAACAAATTCATCCTGCGTCGCTGCCCAAGCAGCGCCATAGGCAACCATGCCCAAGGCCAATCGGTCTGAGTTCAGGTGGCGGGCAATGC
>JAJTGP010000165.1 GCA_021299265.1 Hyphomonadaceae bacterium
CGTCACGCCCTGCGACTAGGCAATCCAGAGGCGGCGCTTGCCCGCGCGAAGCCGTATCTTTCAACAGCCCATGCCCGCATGTTTTGGCCCTATGTGTCTTTGTGCTGGCGCCTGCTCAATGATCCATTGTCAGACTGGCTCGATGGGACGGCGGCAGACTATGTGCGCGCCATCGATTTGGGCCTGAATGCGGCAGAGCTTGCCGAACTGGCCACCCGTTTGCGCGCGCTCCACATCGCGCAAGCCCCCTATATTGAGCAATCGGTAAAGGGTGGCACTCAAACCGACCGACAACTTTTCTTCCGACCCATTCCAATCCTTCAGCGTGTGCGGGAGAAGATTAAGGGTGCGGTCCAAACCTATTTGGAAGCTCTGCCTGCACCGCAAGAGGGCCATCCCTTATTGTCCCCACCCCGCGACCAGCCCATCCTGTTTGAAGGCAGTTGGTCTGTCCTCTTGAAGGCGGGAGGCTTTCATAGCGTCCATACCCATCCGATGGGCTGGATCAGTTCCGCGTTGCATATTGATACGCCGAGCGAGACCGATGCTGGCCCAGCGCCTGCGGGCTATCTGCAATTTGGCGAAGCACCACCCGAACTCAATCTAGCCCTTGGTCCAACCCACCAGCTTGCGCCCAAAGCCGGGACTTTGGTGCTATTCCCATCTACCCATTGGCATCGGACCGTGCCAATTGAAGCGGGTGAGCGGCTCAGCCTAGCCTTTGATATTCGCCAGCCAGCCTAGCCGATAATGGTGCTGGTGGTCCCTTGCAGACGCAACTGGCTGGACGGCGCGATAGAGCCTGCAAACTGGCTTTGCTTGAGGTTTGGATCGCGATGAATGTCGCCGCCCTTTAAGCCCCAAAAATCGACAAAGCTGACGACTTCGAGTGAGGGTAAAACCTGCCAGGCATAGGCTTGGCGTGGCTCCTCCGGCGGATTGGCGAGCACGAGGCTAGACCCATTCAGCGGCTCAAACGGCCCAAACAGTGAAGGGCCGACCATGCCATAGAGCCCTGTTGGCCCCTGGGCAAAACGGTGATCAAAAATGTGGGTCTGGGTCGACCAGAAGACATAATAGAGGCCGTCGCGCACAAACATATGCGGCCGCTCCATCTCGCTCGCCAAGCCAAAGGCATCGAGGACCGGGGGTAGGAGCTCAAAGGTCTGGTGTCCGTCCACATCTGTCGCCTTGGCCAGCCCGATCACGCCATCATAAGGGCTGGCGGGTAAGTGAGACGCGCGCGAAGCAGTGAAGAGCACGTATCCGGCCCCATCCGCTGGATCGCGGAACCAATAGGGATCGCGAAAACCCTTAATCTGTCCCGGCACGCCTTGGGTGACCGAGAGGTCGGCGTAGAACTCACCTGTGTTGACGACGGTTTGGGTCAAGCTATGCCAGTTGGTTACGCGCGGCAGGCTGCCAGTCGCGTCTAGGGTGCTGACGGCATGGAAGAGACGTTGTTCAAAGTCCGGCTTGACCTCATCCCGCCTGCCCGCTGCGGTAAACCACAAGGTGACTTCGCCCGTTTCTGGGTTGAGGCGGGTTGAACCAGACCATTCACGACTGCCCGGCGAAAACCCATCAGGCAGCAGATTGCCGCAATCCTGCCAACCCGTTTCCGACTTCAAGAGCAAGCGCATCCGCGCCATATTGTGACGCTCATCGGGGTCCGGCAAACGGGGCGCTGACAACATCACCCACAGGCTGCCGCTCTCGAGTTCAACAAGGTCGCCATTGTCCAATTGGACGGGCCAAATGTCCCACAAGGTCAGAGCGGGGTTGAGATGGTGGACATCGTCCTGCCCAAAGACGCGCGGACAGGGCAGATTGGCGAAATCAATCTGCGCCAGATGCGACGCACGCCAAAAACTCGGTCGCCAAGCTTGGTTGTGATCAGACAGGAGGTTCGGAGAAGGAGAGGAAGGCAAGCTGAATTCGTCCTGATCGGTCGTCATCGAAATGAAAGGTCATGAAGGTGGCGGCAGGTCACTTAGGCAATGGCCCCTTCTGCCGCACAATGGGTGTTCACAAAGGCTTGGTGGGTCGAAACTTGCTCAGCGCTGGCCACCATCGCGGCTCTAAGTTTGCCCAGATAATCGCGGCCATCGATGCCCCGGAAGTCAAACACGGGGTCGACATCTTGGGGGATATTGCCTTGACCAATATGGACCGCAAGCCAGCTTGGCTGACCAAACAAATCCATATCGCGCGCGATATGGCGCCCATATCGGCGGAAGTGGTCAATCTTGAGCTTGAGTGTGTCTGGGATGTCCATGCTGGCGCAATAGCGCCACAACGGGCTGTCATCCCGTGTCGTCAGCTTATAGTGCAAGACCAAGAAGTCACGGATGCGCTCAAACTCGGTCGACGCAATGTGGTTGTATTCATCCACAATCAACGGATCAAAATCGCGCTGTGGGAAGAGGGCTAGCAGCTTTGAAATGCCGGCTTGGATCAAGTGGATCGAGGTGGATTCAAGCGGCTCTAAGAAGCCACTGGACAGGCCAATGGCCACCACATTCTTTTCCCAAAACTTGTCGCGACGTCCGGTGGTAAAGCGCAGCTTATTCGGCCCGGCCAATGCCTCCCCGTCGAGATTGGCGCGAAGTGAGGCTTCGGCATCTTCGTCAGAGATGAACTTGCTACAATAGACATAGCCATTGCCCGTGCGGTGCTGGAGTGGAATGCGCCACTGCCAACCGGCCTCGCAGGCGGTGGAGCGCGTATAGGGCAGCATGTCGCCGACCTTGGCGCATGGCATGGCCACGGCGCGATCGCACGGCAGCCAGTGGGTCCAATCCTGATAGCCGACTTTGAGCGCTTCGCCGATCAACAGACCCCGGAAGCCCGAGCAATCGATGAAGAGATCGCCGGTCAGCTCCAGCCCGCTCTCCAGCGTAACGCCTTCGACAAAGCCGGTCTCGCCGTGTTGACGGACGCTGACGACTTTACCTTCATGGCGCTTGACGCCTCGAGCCTCAGCATAGTCCCGCAACAAGCGCGCATAGAGGCCTGCGTCAAAATGATAGGCATAGTCGAAAGTCGACATGACTTGGCGGGGGTCTGGGCTGGGGCGCGTAAAGCGGCCACGCTGTGCCAAGGACCAAGCCATAGAGAAATCGTCAAACGACGTTGTATCGCCAGCTTCACGTGCTTTCAGCCAGAAATGGTGAAGGCCCACAATATCAAAAGCACGGCCATGAGGGCCAAAGGGGTGGAAATAGCGATTGCCCTGACTTCCCCAATTCACAAACTCAATACCGAGCTTGAAGGAGCCTTTCGTCTTGGCAACAAACTCGCGCTCATCAATGCCCAGCATCTCATTGAAAGTGCGGATCGGCGGAATGGTGGCTTCGCCAACGCCCACGGTCCCGATCAATTCGGACTCGACGAGCTTAATCTCGCAATCCTGCTTGAGGGTATTGGCCAAGGCGGCAGCGGTCATCCAGCCAGCAGACCCACCGCCGACGATGACGATGGAGCGGATGCGTCGATCTGATGATGGGGTCATAACGCCTCCTTGATCCAGAGTTTCAGCTCGGTCGAACAAATGGGGCCGAAAGCAGATGCGATCAGCCCCATCTATCAAGCTCCCTGCCCTGAAGGGAGCCTCATCTCGTTCTTAGCATTGGCTTGAAACCAAGTCTGGCTTCAAGCCTCCGCTTTGACAGCTTTTACTTTTTGAGCAACGCCCGTTCTATCTTTACCAGATAGAACGGATAAGCTGTTGCTCCAATTTAGATTTAACGCGCAACTTTGATCCTTAAGGATCAAAACACGCTTTAGAAGGTGTAGCGGATCGCCGCCGTCAGGGTGCGACCCAAGGCTGGGTTGCCGCTGATGACCACGGGGTTCACGGCAGAGTTGGCCACGCCACCATTACCGCGAAGGTCGAACTTGTCGAACAAGTTGTAAGCCGAGAGGCTGAGTTCGACATTCTTCAACAACGAATATTTCGCCGTTGCGTTCAGGATTGCACCACCTGGATATTCGCGGCCGGCGTCGTCGATCGACGAGGTCTGGCCCGTGGTGCTGACGCCCAAGGTGACCTTGTCGTTGAAGTCGTAATTGGCTGCGACGGTGAAGCTCAGGTCAGGAATGCCGGGTGCGCGGGTGAAGGGACCCGAGACACCGCTACCATTTGGACGCGAGATTTTTGCGTTCGAATAGGTGGCGTTACCAATGACCGAGAGTGGGCCGTTGCGATAGGTGGCATAGGCTTCTGCACCGCTCGACTCATATTTCGCGTCGATCACGCAACCACCCGAACCGCCGGGGCAACGTGTGGCCGACAATTCAAACGTGCTCTGCTTGAAGTCGCCTTGCAGCAAGGTGAATTCCAGCGTGTAGCGGCCACCCAACAGGTCGCCACGGTTCTTCACGCCCAATTCGTCTTGGTTCACAAAGTCGACCGAAGCGGTGCGGCCAGCTTGGGTCAGCGAGCCATTGGCGTTGATCTTGCCGCTGACGGTCTGACGGTCACCGTTGAAACGGCCACCTTTCGAGCGACGGAGGAAGACGCTGGTGTCTTCGTTGACTTTGTACAAAGCCCCAAACGACCAAGAGGTATAGTCGCGGGTGTAGTTCAGATTTTCGCGAGCACCATTGGCACGGATCGTTGCGATCTGAACGCCACCGGAATTGACCAAGAATTCAGAACCACCAGCAACCGTGTTGCCGCTGGCTTCAACCGATTCAAAGCGGACCGAGCCGTCGAGAGCAAACTTTTCTGCGTCCAATTCCAACGCGATATAAGGCGCGGTGTTGGTGTAGGAGAGGTCGTAATCGCGGGCGCAGCAATCGCCCCAATTGTTGTTATAGCCCGAGATACCTTCTTGGGTCAGCTTGTTGCCGGCGGCATCAAAGAGATCCAATTGCGATGGGTTATTGCCACTCAGCTCGCGCAGCGACTTGTTGACATGCCAGTCCATGGCAATGTTCTGCTTCATGTAGAAATAGCCAACCCGTGCCGTGACGGCACCGAAGCCCGTATCGTATTTGCCGGTTAGCTTGAAGTCGTTTGCCGTGCTGCCGATGTCGCGGATGTTGGTGCGAACATTGACGTTATTGTCGACATAGGTGTCAGTGAAAGCTTGGCCGGCCTTAGGACCAGCGGCATAGCGGATGCTGGCCACAGTCGCATTGGGCAGACCTGGACGGCTGATGACCGAGCCAATCACACTGGCGCGGGTTGCGACGTTCAAGAAAGGTGCGGCAAAACCACCGCTCATATCCGTCCAACGGAAATTGTTATCGACGCTCCAATTGTCATTCACATTGTAGCGCAACTGACCACCCAAGGAGGTCGCCTTGGTGGTGATGCCATCCATTTTGACGCGCTCAAGCACGCCATCGCGGTTAAAGATCAAGAAGTCTTTGTTATAGACCGAATAGTTCGAGCCTTCGCGGCCATCAAAGCCGGGGAATGGCTCGATGTTGGAGACTTCCAAACCATTGATGGAGGCCAAAGCTGGCGAGCCGGTATAGTTTGGCTCCTGCGTGTCAGCGATTTTCACCAGAACCCGAACAAAGCCTTTGTTGTCGGCAAAATCATGGGTCAGATTGCCCTTGATTTGGTAGGAGTTGCTGACGTCATAGCCTGCGTCCAATGGGCCGCTGCCCTTCTTGTAATAACCGCCAACATGGAAGCGGGTCTTGTCGCTGATGGGGCCACCATAACGGAAGTCTAAGCGGTTTTCGCTGAAGCCGAGACCGGTGCTGAGCTGGGCATAGCCACCTTGCTGTTGGCCAGTGTTGGAAATGTAGTTGATGACCGCACCTGGTGCTTGCGAGGCATAGGTGGAGGCCGAGCCACCGCGTACGCCTTCGACATTGGCGACGCTAGCGTCAAAGCGGGTCCAGTAATCATTATTGCCGAACTGAATGTCACCGAACAAAACCGTTGGCAGGCCATCTTCTTGGAGCTGCACGAAAGGCGAACCACCCGTTGCGACTGGAAGGCCGCGCACGGCGATGTTGGAGTTACCACCTGGGCCAGCCGTACCAGCCACTTGGATACCGGGGATCATCCGCAGCAATTCTGATTCAGAACTTGGCTTGAAGTCCGCAATCGCCTGCGCATTGACGGTGGTCACCGAAACTGAACTGTTGATTTGGGTGCGATTACCACCCGACGCGGTCACGATGACGACTTCCAGACCTTCGGGTTCTTGGGGTGCAGCTGCGGCCTGCTGGGCCATCGCAGGCGCACCTGCCGCGAGCGCAGTAACCAGCGCAATCGCAGAAACGCAATTAGAGAATTGGGCAACCTTCATAACTTAACTCCCGGTGTTTGCTTATAGCTAAGGCTCTGACGGCCTGCCTGATCTTTTTGATACCATCTATGCAATGGATTGCAAGAACGATAATGCAATCCATTGCATAAAAAAGTTCACAAAGTTTATTACTCTCTGACAGAGTTAGGTTTTTTGTGCTAGTTGCTCGTAGATCTAGCCCCGTAATCAGCCGATCAAGGCGGCTTTCGCGCTAAGATTCTGCTTGTTCAGCAAGCCAAAGCGCGCCCAAAAGCCCTGAGTCTAGCCCAAGGCCTGCCCCCACAATCTCAAACCCACCTTCGCCGGGTGCGGCTGTTCCATAGGGGCCGATGAGGGTTTTCGCCTTGGCGGAGACCCGTTCCACAAGGCCGCCACGGGCCATCACGCCGCCACCAAAAATGACGCGCTTCACGGCTGTGGTTAGCACCAGATTGGCTGCCAGATGTGCCAGATAGTGCGCTTCGATGTCCCAAGCGGGGTGATCATCTGGCAATTGCGACGCATCCATGCCCCAACGCGCCAAGAGCGCAGGCGCAGAAGCTAACCCCTCAATACAATCGCCGTGGAACGGACAAACGCCGGCAAAAGCCAGATCCTCTGGATGCCGGGGTGCCCGCATATGGCCTGCTTCGGGATGCATCGTGCCCCAAACCGCTCTACCGCCCAAAATGATCCCGGCCCCAATTCCAGTGCCCACGGTCACATAGGCCACATCATCCAAGCCTTGGCCTGCGCCCCAAGCCCGTTCGGCAAAGGCCGCTGCAGTAACGTCGGTCTCCAGTGCGATTTGACAGCCTGTCCCTGCCGCCATTTGCCCGGCAACATCGGTCCCCGACCAGTGCGGCTTGGTGGTAGCAAGGATATGCCCCCAACGCGGACTGGCAGGATCGACCGCCAAAGGTCCAAAACAAGCAATGCCGATACGGCTAACCGCCAAGCCTTTGTCCTTATGGTCATTAAAGAAGGCGATCGCACGCGCCAAAGTTTCATCCGGCGTGGTGGTTGGAAGAGAAGCCCGCGCGAGGATGGTGTCTTTATCTTCA
>JAJTGP010000249.1 GCA_021299265.1 Hyphomonadaceae bacterium
ATCAGGCTTTGATCAATCGCCTTTTGGTGTCTACGGCGACCAAGCATAGTCTTGTGGTGCGCCTTAAGGGCGGCGATCCGATGTTGTTTGGCCGCGCCCATGAAGAGATTGAGGCCTGCGTTCAAGCCGGTATCCCCGTCTCGGTCGTGCCCGGCATCACTGCCGCCTTTGGTGCGGCGTCGGCTTTATCAACATCTCTCACCCAACGCGGCCTTTCGCGCTCGGTGACCTTTGTGACGCCGACGGTTGCTCGCGGTTGCCAAGCTTCGCCTGCGTGGGCCAAAGCCGTTGCGGCGGCCGATACGTCTGTCATTTATATGGGTCGCGGTGATGCGGTTTGGATCCGCGACAGCCTGTTGGACTTGGGCATGCCCGCCAATTTACCGATTGTGTTGGCCGAGGATGTTTCTCGCCCTTCCAGCTATAATGTCAAAGGGCCTTTGGCAGACCTGCCACACCTTGCCCAACAAGTGGGGTCCGGGCCTGTTCTGATGATGATTGGTGAGGTGTTGGCTGAAGCTAAGGTGGATGTTGATTTATTCGATGTCACGCTAGCCAGCGTCGAAATGGTGGGATCGGCCAAAGCTGGCTAGCAACGAGCTAGACCTAAACTATCTATTTCTCCAGCTCCCGGTCCTGTAGAATCGACGCCATGTAAAGCTCTTCTAAGCCCTGCTGCAGAGGCGAGAAGCCATCGGCCGGGTCTGTTTCAGACAACACATGTAAGACTGTCTCGCCCGCAAAAAGGCGCGTGGCAATCACACGATAATGGGATTGATACGCCCCCACTTCGCCCCGGCTAACCACTTTGCGCCAGACTTGACCATCCAATCGCCTTACCAGTTCTGACGTATCGCCCTGCAAGACAATTCGGCCCCCGGCCATGATCGCCATATTGGGGCAGAGATCGGAGACATCTTCGACAATATGGGTGGACAGGATGATAGCAGCCTCATCACTTAGGCTTGCTAGGAGGTTGAGAAAACGTGCGCGCTCCTCCGGGTCCAGACCGGCGGTCGGCTCATCCACGATGAGAAGTTTAGGGTTGCCAAGCAGGGCTTGGGCAATCCCAAAGCGTTGCCGCATACCTCCAGAAAAGCTGGCAACGGCCTTCTTGCGCACGGCCCAGAGATTGACTTGGTTTAGCAGCCCCTCGATCATCTCTTTGCGCTCTTGGGGTTTGGAAAAGCCTTTCAATCGCGCAAAATGATCCAGCAAGTGAAGTGCACTGACGCGCGGATAAACACCGAATTCCTGTGGCAGATAGCCGAGCTGGGCGCGCAATTGCGCAGGATGTTTGATAACATCGATCTCGCCAAACTGAATGGCACCCTCGGTTGGCGTCTGCAAAGTCGCAATCGAACGCATCAAGGTGGACTTACCCGCACCATTCGGCCCCAAAAGACCAAACATGCCCTTGGGGATCGTCAAGGACAGGTTCGAAATGGCCTTCACCCCATTGGGATAGATGTGGGACAAGTCGGTAATGGTCAGCATATTTCGGCCTGCCTATTTTGGCTTCTGAGATGGGAGGAAATCATGAGGTGGGAAGGGGGCAGAGGCCTGTCGCCTGCTATTCTCGGCACCTTTGCCGCCAAACATTTCAGCGTCGCCAACCCGCGCACGGCCTACCCACTTGGCTTCAGGCAAAGTAAACTGGAAATATCGGAGAGTGCGTGTCAGATCTGCGCTAAATGCAGCCGCCTCTGCTGACATATAGCAATTGTTCTTTAGGGCTTCATCGTCGCTAACGTCATTTATTCTTCTGATCTCGTCAAGTTTTTCCTCATCGCATGGAACAGAATCGTAGAGTCTAATAGGCGCGCGGCCTATGGCTGCGTTTTTGACGACCTCTCCGATCTCACTAAGGCTTTCGGTCCATGCCGCTGCTGAAATTTCAACATGTGAGCCGGACTCTTTTTGCTGATTTGCCTCTAGATGGCCGATCTCGCTGTTCCATGTGACACGTTCATTGAAAAGCTGATCGATTAGCGGGTGCAACTCGGGCTTCGCAGCTTGTTTTAGGGTGCCTAAAAGGTCTTCAACAGTTGGAAGGGTATTCTCAGCAAACGCGTAGCGGATCAGGAAGGAGCGCAGCGCGGCATCGAAAAGGTTAGACCCGATCTCCTCGCGGATTGTAAAAAGTGCCAATGGGGCCTTGCCATATGCGAGATACTCCTCCCCCTCCATCGTCGCCAATGTCGGTTCGCCTACTTTCTCTTTGCCGCGCTCAAATTCGTAAGTGCGTAAAGCTTGACCCATGAGAGTTCCATAAGAACTGTTCGAAACGAGTTCCTTTAACGCAACCCAAGAAGTCATTTCGGCTAAGCCCTCCGTAAGGACAAGTGCACCTGGACGCATGGGCGGAGCAATTTGATGACCCCACCACATGTGCGCGACTTCGTGGGCGGTCGTTTCGGCTAAATCGTTCTCGTACCCGTCCGCCTCAATGATCTGCAGCCATCCCCCGTCTTCATAAAATGGTACTGTCCCAGCATAGGCTTGGGCGGCAATGTCTACTGCGCCATAGGATGGGGTTTGGACGATGCGCAGCACGCCGAACGGATACGGGCCGTAAAGTTTTGAGAAGGTTTGGAGTGACGTCCTCATGGCGGTCATGATTGTCGTGAGATTGCGGGTGAAGCCGGGTAGATGATAGATTTCCAGCTCCACCGGGCCATTATCTAATTGGATCCGCTCGCGCTTCACGACATAATTGGCCGACTGGATTGCAAACAAATTGTTGATTTTGACGGGCGAACGAAATTGCCGCGTGACTCTGCCATTCTTTATGGTCTCCCGCACCAAGACACCAGGCGCAACGGGGATTTGGCCGATATCTGTGGACACGGTAATGTCCGCGTCCAACCAGCCACTTCCCGGGGTATAGTAATTCTCACCCAGCATAGCCTGCGGCAATGGCCGTTTCTCAGGCAGGCCCTCCTTCTTGCGTTCATTCAAGTCCGTTAGCCAAGAGTCTCTATCAATGCGAATGCTTGGGACCAATTGTGTGCTTTCGATAAAGCTACCATTGGAGACAACCGCAGTAAGTGGATCGTTATCCGCTACCGTGTTCCCGTCAAGCGCGCTTTTAAAGGTGAGGTCGCGCTTCTCGCCTGGCGCAAGCGGCTTGGTAAATGTCCAAATAGAGATGCCATAGTCTTTGATTACTTCCTTTCGCCTGGCATCTGGCATGGAGGCCGTTTCCAGAGCAATCGAGCTATGGTTCAAAATGAACTGGGTCAACGGGCGATTGGTCCGATTTTCAAGTGTGAGGATGCCGTTTGCCGTGGCAGTAACTGCCTTGGGCCGAATATCGACTTCTAGCTTAACTGCTACAATTGTCGGGCCAGACCATGCTTCCAAAGGAGCGAGATCACGTTCCAGTTGCGCCGCCCATTTTTTATATTCGTGATCCGTCGCAAAAGAATTGACCACATTTGTGTGATAGAAAATCCAACCACCAGAGGCTGAGCTCGCGACAAAGAAAATGGCCAAGGCAATTCCGTTGGCTGATCGGAGCACCATGGGTAATGCGGCTAGCCTTGGCTTAAATCGTTGCTCCACGCCACGCCGCCACATCAAGACGGCACCCAGTACAGACATGCAGGCGATCAAGGTCCAATGAAGTTGGAGCCAAGCAGCGTTCCGCCAAAAATGAGCTTGGCCATTAAAATCACTCAAGGGCACCGATTCAATGAGCCCATAATCCAAGAGGACGTGACCGAAACCCATCAGGTCCGCTACAAGACTGACACCAATCGCCAGCATGAAATAAAGCACCCAGCCCCAAATTTTATTAGGCGTAACACAATGGCAGAATAGGGCTAGCGCGCTGAATTGAAAAACAGAGAGTGCCAGCGGAAGCCAAAGCCAAAGGGCAATCTTTCCAACTTCAAATAATGGATAGCCTTTGGCTGCTTGCGCGACCAGCCCAACCGCTGAACCAACCAGTACAAAAGTCATGGTCGCAAAGCAGATAACGGCCAATTTGGGGAGCACATAAACCCAAGTACCGCTGGGCGTTACATCGATCAGCTCATGAATGCGTCTATCTGTATCTCCCCAAACCAGCTCCGAAGCGAAGATGGACGCGGTCAATACGATGAAGAGCAGTGAGGGGTTATAGAGCTCCTTCACGAGCAGGCGTGTAACAGGTTCGATGCCCCGGTCGCCAAAACTGCCGGTGTTGTTCGCGAAGGTCCAGAACAAATAGATGGAGCCTGCGATCAACAGGCCAAACGCAGGACTGATAACAATGCGCTTAAGGTCCAAGGTCAACCTGGCCCAAATTTGAGTGCGCACAGCGGCAAGGTCCATGTTGGTTTGATAACGCTTCAACCGGCCTGTCTCGGGTGACAACTGCCCAGCATCCGCGTCGACGCGACGATTGCCCCAAAGGCCTCCGCGGGTCCCTTGTAGGAGCCAAGCCCCAAAAAGGCTGAAACCGCCCACACTTAGCCAAAGGGTTCGATTTCGGTAAAAGTCTTGCGACAGAGTCAACAGCTCTGTATTGCGTTCATGAATAGAGTGCGTTTCATTGGCAATGTAGACGGATGCAAAACCTGTCCAATCTAAAACATGACGCATCTCCTCATAGCCGCCAAACTCAACCTTGGTGAGCGTGAAAACCCAAGCCCCAATCAACAAAGCAACAATGATGTAAGAAACAAGCGCAGAGCGCGCCAAGGTGCCGACGGCAAAGAGCATGCAGGCCGCAGATAGCAAAGTTGTCGCCATGATTGCAGCAGGTTGCAACAAAGCCGCCAGTTTAAAGTCTGGATATTTGTCAGCAGGAAGACCCGGCGACTGACAGACCAGCCAGATCAACAGGATATGAAGTGAGTATATTAGCGCGACTGGCAGGAAGGCACCGAAGAACCGACCAAAGACATAGCCAGTCCTCGTCAGAAGTGTGGCCTTCAGCAACTCACCGCTGCCTAGCTGCAGGTCGCGCACAACCGCTCCGCCTAAGATGGCGGTCATCGGGATCATTAGCCCAATGACAATTGCTAGAAAGGTCGGTAGAAAATAGCTCGCACTGGTCGCGATCAGCGACCCCCCCGGATCAATGCGCATGGGTTCAAAGAGAAAGATGCCGGCGGTCACGGCAAATGATAGAAATGCCCAAGCCAGCAAGTAGACATTGCGTAACTGATACCAAACCTCAAATCGGGCGACCGTCCAAAACATCTATGGTCATTTCTCCAATGGTTGGAGACTAAAGCTTCAGTTGATAAGTCCGTCAAGCTAGTCGCTGAGATTGGTTGCGGCGTAAAGGATCGACCTTAGGATTTTGCCCCAACCAAAATCGACGGCCATCCGATGCGAACGAGAAGGCCATCGGGTGCCGCGACAGCGAACTCATACAGGCCCCAGTCACGATGGCGCAGAACACCGCCGGGTCGGATGATCAAATCATCAACACGCGCAGCTATCTCGTCGACATGCGGAGTCCGTATGAAAACGCCAAACGGGTTGTGGTCGACGGGGACGGCCCAAGGCCCCTGTCCGGCTTGGGTCACGTGAACTTCGCTGTCCCAACCGAACAGGATGACATAGTGCTTGTCGCCACCAACCGGTTCAAACCCTAAGCGTTCCCAGAACGAGAGTGTCGCAACCAAGTCGTTTGTCGGCACGATTGCAAAGGCACCGACGGATTCCATACTCGCCATCAAGGTCGCGTGAAGACAAGTACGCCACCGATTGGACTTTTGGGGGCTTGATCAACCATTGGGCCTTGTGCGGTTGCGGTAATGCGGTTTTCGGCAACACCACGACTGACCAGAATTTGGCGCACAATAGCCGCACGCTCTTCGCGGTTTTCCAGGCTAGAAGGTGGACCATCATCGCCAGAGATAGAGACCAAGACGATGCGGCGCTTAGGACATTGGGCCAATTGGTCTTGTACCCGCACAACAACTTGCGCAGCCAACGGGCTGAGAACGCTTTCGCCATGCGGGAAATAGATGCGAGTTGCCTCACCTCCACACACATCATCGCCCACAATGATGGCATCCGATCTTGGCGATGTGGCGCACCCGGCAAGCAAGAATGCAAGGCTAATCAGCCCGCTGCCCATCATCACTCTAAATCGCTGCTTTCCCATGCTCGCCCCCTCATGGCCGCTCCTGACCACAGAATGGTTCCAAACTAGGGGATGGGTGCGGCCTTGACGAGGGTGAAGTGAAACACGCCTTCTGCTCACCACCCCCTGAGTAAGTGGATTTCTGGATCGATTGACCTAGCTTTAGAGCGTCGGGCAATCTGGAAGTTTTATGAAAACCTTGCGCTTTAGCTTGGGCGATCAGCTCTCGCAGAAGGTCTCTGCCCTGCGTGGGGCTGACCCGGCGACGGACATTGTCTTGATAGTGGAAGTTCAGGCCGAGGCGGTTTCGGTTCGTCACCATAAGAAGAAGATTGCCTTTATCTTGGCTTCTATGCGGGCCTTTGCCGAAACCCTTCGCGGTCAAGGGTTCACCGTCGATTATGTCAAGATGGATGACCCCGCCAACACAGGCAGTTTCGACGGCGAGTTGGACCGAGCCATTACCCGTCACCAACCCAACGCCCTTTGCCTAACTCGGGCTTCTGAATGGCGCGTCTTGGAGATGCAGCGGCACTGGGCTGAAACTCTCGACCTGCAGGTCTTGCTGCTTGAGGACGACCGCTTCCTATGCGACGAGGCCCAATTTCGCGCTTGGGCTGCGGGCCGCAAAAGCTTTGTGATGGAGCATTTCTACCGTAACATGCGCCGTCGAACTGGGCTTCTAATGGAAGGTGATCAACCCGCTGGCGGGCGCTGGAATTTTGACCACGACAATCGCAAGCCAGCAAAGCCCGATCTTTTCATGCAGCTGCCACATCGTTGTCCGCCCTCAGTCCAAACCCAAGAAGTCATTGAGTTAGTAAGCACCCGCTTTGCCGGTCATTTTGGCGATCTTGAGCCCTTTTGGTTTGCCACTTCGGCACGTGAGGCTGAAATTGCGCGTGATCATTTTCTGGCGAACAACCTCCCGCGATTTGGTGAGACACAAGATGCTATGTTGGAGGGACAGTTGTTTCTCAATCATGCGGTTATGTCGCTCTATCTCAATGTCGGCTTGTTGGAGCCTCTCGATCTCTGCCGCAGGGCAGAGTTGGAATGGCAGGCGGGCCGTGCGCCCTTGGCAGCAGTTGAAGGATTTATTCGACAAATTATAGGGTGGCGCGAATATGTGCGCGGCATTTATTGGCTGCATGCACCCGACTATAAAGGCTTCAATCATCTCGAAGCCAAGCGCCCCCTGCCCGCCCTTTATTGGACTGGGCAAACAAAAATGGCTTGCATGCAAGCAGCCATCGGTCAGACCAAACGCGAAGCCTATGCCCATCATATTCAGCGCTTGATGGTAACCGGAAACTTTGCCTTGCTGGCGGGTCTCGATCCGCATGAGGTGCATG
>JAJTGP010000213.1 GCA_021299265.1 Hyphomonadaceae bacterium
GGCCAAATATTGATCACGGAAGGCGCGCTCTTTTGCCCGCTCTTCTGTCGCGCCAAAGATATCCAGAGCGGTACCGCGCACGACCTTGCCGTGCTGCAGCACTTTAAACGCCCCTAAGATCCACGCACCAAAGGCCTGCTTCTTGGGCAGTCCGGTTGCCTCATCTTTTTTGCCAAGGAACGGCGGGGCCAGCCAAATCTTCAACGACTTCCGTCCGCCTAATGTCGCGTTGAGCCCTTCCATATAAGCTGGGTCCGCATACAGGCGCGCAACCTCATACTCATCCTTATAGGCCATGACTTTCGCCAGATTGACGGCAACAGCCCGGGTCAGCGCAGTGCCTAAACTTGCCTCGGTTTCGGCCTTGCGGACTTGAGCCACCGCATCGGCATAGATCCGCGCATAGCTTTGACTTTGATAGGCTGTCAGATGCGCGATGCGATGAGCGATTAGGTCATCTAGGGATTTTTCCGGCGGCGGTTCGCGGACTGGCACCATCTCTTTCAAGCGTGCTGGGTCATAGGCCGCCAAGCGCCCGAGATCAAAGGCCAGCACATTCTCATCAATCGCCACGCCATTGAGCTTGATTGCCCGATACAGCCCACGCAGCGATACAGGAACCAGCCCCCGCTGCCAGGCAAAGCCCAATAGGATCATATTGGAATAAAGCGCGTCATAAAGATATTCTTCTGCCAAGCCTTCGGCATGGATGACGCCCAGCTCCCGTACCGCTTGGGCAAACAAATCGACCTTGGGCTGACCGCGATAGCCGCGCGTGCGATTGTGGATGAATTCGCTGGTGGGTTGGATGTCGAAATTGGCGACGGCACGGGTCGTCTCTTTGCAGACCAGATTGAGGCCGTCGAGATTGGTTGCCACGATCAAATCGCCTGCAATCATCACATCGGCCGAAGCCGGTGGCACGCGGCCAGAGCGAATGTCGCTTGGTTGATTGGCAATGCGCACATGGCTCAACACCTGCCCACCCTTTTGCGCGAGGCCCGTCATATCGAGCGTCGAGGACGCCTTGCCATCAACATGGGCTGCCATGCCAACAATGGCCGAAACCGTGGTCACGCCTGTGCCCCCAACGCCCGTAAAGACGATGGAGCGTGGGCGATCCAAACTCATAGGCTCTGGCAGAGGGATATTAGTGGCATCAAACGTCGGGCGCGCCCGCTCGCGCTTGGCATTGTGGCTGCCTTCAATTGTCACGAAAGACGGGCAGAAGCCGTCGACACAGCGCGTGTCTTGGTTGCAGGACGACTGGTCAATCTGGCGCTTGGTGCCAAAATCGGTTTCGAGCGGATGGATGGACAAGCAATTGGATTGCTTGGAACAATCGCCACAGCCCTCGCATACGGCGGGGTTGATATAGGCGCGGGTGGACGTGGCCTTCAAGAGCTTGCGCTTGATCCGGCGACGCTTCTCGGTGGCGCACATTTGGTCATAGATCAGAACCGTGACGCCCTTGGTCTCGCGCAGGCGACGCTGGACGCTGTCCAATTCCTCGCGCGGATAGACGCGGACAGACGGCTCTAGCACCACATTGGCATAGCGTGTCGGCTCGTCGGCGACGATCACGACTTTCTTCACGCCCTCACCCAGCAATTGCTTAGCAATCTGGGGCGTGGTCTGGCCGCTTTCGGTGGACTGACCGCCCGTCATCGCCACCGCATCATTGTAAAGCAGCTTATAAGTCACATTGACTTGGCCCGTCACCGCGGCGCGAATGGCCAGCGAGCCTGAGTGCGAATAGGTGCCATCGCCCAAATTGACAAAGACATGACCTTCTTCCGTGAACGGCGCTTGGCCAATCCAGCCAATGCCCTCCCCGCCCATTTGGCTCGTCATGTCGGTTTGCCGCTCGGGCATGAAGGTCGCCATATAGTGACAGCCAATGCCAGCCAGCGCGCGTGAGCCTTCTGGCACGACGGTTGAGCTATTGTGCGGGCAACCAGAACAGAAATGCGGCGTGCGGTGTGCATCGCCTTCCAGCGCCTTTGCGCGGTCCTTGCTTTCCTGCACGCGGTTCAAATAGGCCAAAGCCTGCTCGCGGTGCGGGCCTTCGGGCACCAGATCAAACAAGGTCTTCGCCAGCACGGGGATGGAGATGGAAGCGGTGTCGGGCAACAAGGGCTTACCATCCAACCCCTTCTTGCCAATCACCCGCGGCCGCTTGCCATCGGGCAAATCATAGAGGGCATCGCGGATTTGGGTCTCGATCAAGGCACGCTTGTGCTCCACCACCAACAGCGTCTCAAGCCCCAAGGCAAAGCCGCGCAAATGATAGGGTTCCAGTGGCCAAGGCATCGCGACTTTATAAATGGCGAAGCCCAGATCAGCGGCTAATTCTGGGCTGATACCCAAAGCATCCAAAGCCTCAAAAATATCCCGCGTAGCTTGGCCGGTCGCCACCAGACCGATGCGGCGCTTGTCGCCCGACAAAATCTCCCGATCAAGGCTATTGGCACGCACAAAAGCTTGGGCCGCTGGCAGCTTATACTGACGAAGCCGCGCTTCCTTGGCCATCGGATCATCGCCACGGCGCAGGCTGACGCCTTCTGGCGGCATTTCGAAGTCTGTGGGCAGGCGGATATCAAAGCGATGGGCGCCGACATCAATCACCGCACCCGAATCCATCGTATCGGCCAAAGCAATTAGGCCCGTCCAAGCGCCAGAGTAGCGCGATAGGGCAAAGCCGTACAAGCCAAAGTCCAACACATCTTGGATCGATGCCGGCGACAGGATGGGCATTTCCGCGTCGATGAAAGCAAACTCTGACTGGCTGGGCAGGGTCGAGCTTTTGCAAACATGGTCATCGCCAGCAATCGCCAAGGTGCCGCCGAACTTGGACGTACCGGCGAAATTGGCGTGCTTAAAAACGTCGCCCGTACGGTCAACGCCCGGTGCCTTGCCATACCAAATACCGAAAACGCCATCAAAGCGCGCGCCAGCAAATTGGCCAAGCTGTTGGCTACCCCAAACAGCCGTCGCGCCCAAATCTTCATTGAGGCCCGGCCAGAACTCGATATTGTGGGTTTTCAGGAGCTTAGAGGCCCGCTCGAGCTGCATGTCATAGCCACCTAGTGGCGAGCCGCGATAGCCCGAGATAAAGCCTGCCGTGTTCAAACCGGCCTTCACATCGCGTCGCTTTTGGTCCAAAGGAAGCCGCACAAGGGCTTGGATGCCGGTTAGAAACGCTCTACCCTCATCGAGTTCATACTTGTCAGTCAAAAGAACTTCGCGATGGAGCATTTGGTAGGCCCTCGGGTTTTTCGACCACAGCGAACGTGATCTGCTTTTATCCGGGCATCATCTTCTGTTTTCGCGGAAAAAGCTTGCTCTTTTTTTCGTTATTTGCGAAGGAATGCGCAAGATACATGTTCACTTTGCCAGAATTGAGGAAAATTCGTGTCGGAAGAATTAGACGCCATTGATGTACGCATACTCGATCTGGTCCAAGAAGATGCGGCACTGTCAGTTGCCGAGATTGCCGACAAGGTCGGTCTATCGTCAAGCCCTTGTTGGCGACGAATCAAGCGCCTCGAAGAAATTGGCGTCATCACCAAGCGGGTGACCATCTTAGAGCGCGCCGCTTTAGGCCTAGATTTCGAAGTGATGGCCTCGGTAAAGCTGGCCCTGCCAAACCGCGAAAACCTCGAGAAATTCGAGGCCGCTGTGGCCACTTGGCCTGAAGTTGTCGATTGCGCCACGGTGACAGGGGCGGTCGATTATATGATCCGTGTCGTGACCACCGACATGCATGCTTATGACGGTTTCCTGCGCGACAAATTGCTTGGCCAAGGACTCGTGTCAGATGTGCAGTCGCGCATCGTGATTCGCGTGGCCAAACGCACGACCTCGGTCCCGCTTGGCCTCAGCCAATCTAAGCGGCGTTAAGCACAGCAAAGCCGCGGTCCAGATCGGCAATCAAGTCCTCTGGCGCTTCCAAGCCAATTGAGTAGCGCATGATCGGTCCGTTCGGGTGGCGGGCCGGAAATTGTCGGGTGATCTGGACCGTGCTGGGTAGCGCCAAGCTCTCAAACCCACCCCACGAAAAGCCCATGGAGAATATCTCATAGGCTTCGGCCATTGCGTTGATTTTTGACGCTGGGAATTGCTTGAATACCACCGAGAACAGACCACCAGCCCCACTAAAGTCGCGTTGCCAAATGGCGTGATCGGGGTGCGATGACAGCGCCGGATGGAGCACTTGCGCCACCTCGGGCCGAGCCTCCAGCCAACGCGCAATCTCGCGCGCGACCCGGTCTTGATGGGCCATGCGCAAGCCCATGGTGCGCAGGCCGCGCAAAGTCAGCCACGCATCTTCAGCAGAAGTGCCAATGCCCAACATTTGGTGCATGGTCTTCAGCTTGGTCAGCCATTCCGCACTATTGGTGATCAAAGCGCCCGCAAGCACATCGGCATGCCCGCCCTGATATTTGGTCAAGGCCTGCATGGAGATGTCCACACCCAGATCAAACGGCTTCATGTAAAGGCCGGCGGTCCAGGTATCGTCGATCAAAGTCGCAACCCCGTGCGCCTTGGCGACAGCGGTGATGGCCGGCACGTCTTGCAGCTCAAACGTCAAAGAGCCGGGGCTTTCGAGGATGATCAAGCAGGTATTGGGCCGGATCAGACCTGCAATATCGCCCCCGATTCGCGGGTCGTAAATCTCGGTTTCAACGCCATAATTGCCTAAAACCTCGCGACAAAAACGCCGCGTCGGGCCATAGGACGAATCGGTCAGCAACACATGGTCGCCTGCCTTGGTCGCAGCCATGAGGGCAAGCGTTAGCGCTTGTAAGCCCGATGGGGCCAAGACGGTGCCAATGCCGCCGGAAATCTCCGTCAAGGCATCACATAGGCGGTCTTGGGTCGACAGGCCTTCCAGCCCATAGCCCTTCATGTCACTCAAAGGCCCAGCGCGGTAGAGGTCATCGGCATTGTCAAACAGCACGGTTGAGCCGCGCTGGATGGGTGGATTGATCACGCGCTCATGCGAGTATGGATCGCGGCCGATTTGTACCAGTCGAGTCGCAGCCGAAAGGCCTTCACCAGCGGCGCCATTTGCCTTCTTGCTCATCCAGCAGCCTCAGTCTCGATAGGCGATGCAGGGTCTGCTGCCCACTCACTCCACGCGCCATCATAAACGGGCACGTCCCACAGCCCCAAACGCGCCAGAGCTAAAGCAATGACACAGGCGGTGACACCAGAGCCACACGTCGTCACCACGCGCTTGCCGAGATCTACACCACTTGCCTTGAAGACTTCGGCCAATTCAGCAGGGTCCTTCATGGTATTGTCTGGCTTCAATAGGGTCGAGAAAGGCACATTGAAGGCGCCGGGCATGTGGCCGCTGGGCAGATTGGGGCGTGGTTCTGGGGCGGTTCCTGCAAAACGACCTGCGGGGCGCGCGTCAAGGATTTGCGCGCTACGCGCTTCGACTTTCGCCAAAATTTGACCCTTGTCTCGGATCAAATCAGCGCGCCGGCGCACAGTGAAATGCCGCTCGCGCGCGATAGGCGGCATATCCTCTATCTCACGATTTTCAGCCGACCATTTGGGCAAGCCGCCATCGAGCACCACTACATCCTCATGGCCCATATGGCGGAACATCCACCAGACACGGGCGGCAGAAAACACGCCTGTGCTGTCGTAAACCACCAAGCGGAGACCATCACCCAAGCCCAGTTTCTTCACCCGGCTGGCGAACTTCTCAGGGCTGGGCATCATGTGCGGGAAAGGGCTGGCGGTGTCTGAAATCTCATCAATATCAAAGAAGACAGCGCCTGGAATATGGGCCGCGTCATACTCCTCCTTGGCATTGCGCCCGGCTGCAGGCATGTGCCACGAAGCGTCAATGATGCGCACATCGGGCGCACCCAGCTTGTCAGCAAGCCATTGAGTGGAAACCAAGGGATCATCAGGATTGGCCCAGCCTGCCATGTTCGTATCCTCAACCAGCTTATTGCGCTGCCCGCCCAAGGCGTGCCACACGTAGTTTTTTCAGTGCATATGATCCACTAAAGGGATTTCAGCGTAAGTTGCAAAGACTATCTCATAAACCAACGGCACAACCAAACCCATGAACGACGAATTCACTGCTCATACGATTGAAGAGGATCAGCGCTATCAGGCGCTTATGCTGGACTATGCGGCAGGCAGTTTGCCGCGTGGACCTGCGTTAGTCGTATCCGCGCATTTGGCGTTACAGCCACAAGCGCGCGAGATCACGCGCACCTTTGACGCGGCTGGCGGCATGTTGTTGGACGCAATCGAACCCGTTGAAATCGCCCAGCCTGATTGGCTGGAAGCCGAAGTCGGCGCTGATTATTCCCAATATTCGCTGCGCGAGATTGACGATATGGCCCATGTGCTGTCGTCCCTCGACCAAGGTCGCTGGCGACGCAATCTAGCGGGCATGTTGATGATGCCTCTGCCCGGCTGTGACGCTGAATTGCTGAAGCTGGAAGCAGGCCGCAAAGTACCAGAACATGGTCACTCTGGCCTTGAAGTGACCCTTGTCCTGTCCGGTGAACTCGACGACGGCAGCCAAATCTACCGTCGTGGCGACCTTTTGGTGCATGACGAAGATAGCGAGCATCAACCCGGTGCTGCCAAGGGCGGCGATTGCATTTGCTTGATCGCGCAGACAGGTTCTGTTCGGCTGAAAGGCCCGTTGGGCTGGCTGATTAACCGTTTCAACTAACTTTTGCCTGATACTCCTCCTCACTTTCATTAAAAGAGGCTTTGCGATGTCTTCTAAAAGCGCCCTCCAACTTTATATCCTTGCATCCACCCTCGTTCTCGGTAGCACGGCCGTGACGTCGAGCGCGACAGCGGCCACCACACCGGGGCGGACCGAGTTTGAAATCCTGATGAATGGCAAGCCCGTGGGCAAGCACATCGTAACGGTTTCAAAGTCTGCCGATATCACCAATGTTCGCGTCGCCATTGATATGGCTGGCAAGATTGGCCCTATTAGCTTTAGCTATCGCCATCGCTGCGAGGAGGCTTGGCGCGGCAATCAATTGACCAGCCTGAATTGTTCGGACCAAGAAAATCGATCCAACAAGTCCGTTGCCGCCAATCTGCGTGGGGCCAATATCGTCGTGGATGGAACTGGCTTCAAAGGCAATGCACCGGCGGCTATTCTGCCCTCCAGCTGGTGGCGCGTTAGCACGATCAATCAGTCCCGCCTGCTCGATAGCCGCGACGGCAAACTGAGCCGCGTCAATGTGAACCGAGTTGGCGAAGAAGTGCTGCAAATTGGCGGAGCCAATGTTCGCGCCAATCACTACCGGGTGCGCGGGGCGGTCAATACGGATTTGTGGTACGATGGCACTGGCCGCTGGGTGCGGACGGCATTCAAAATCGCAGGCCAAAGCTTTGATTATCGGAAGGTGACTTCCGTCGCCAGCTCGCCAAGCGAATA
>JAJTGP010000041.1 GCA_021299265.1 Hyphomonadaceae bacterium
AGGAGGAACTTGTGGCCGAGCTCGGCAGCGCCTTTCTTGCCGCCGATCTTGGCATCACGCCCGAGGTTCTGCCCGATCATGCCGCCTATCTCGCCGCATGGCTGAAAGCCTTGAAGGATGACCGTCGCTTGATCTTCACCGCAGCCAGCCACGCGCAGCGCGCCGTGGATTACCTGCATGGGCTGCAACCTGGCCAGGCCGCGCTTGGCGACGACCTCGCCGAAACGGCCGCAGCCTGATGTTTTGAACGTCATGACGTCATCACGTCATGACGTTCTTTTCATCTCTATGAAGGGGTTTTGCTCCCGCGCGCCCTTCTCTGGTGATGTCAGACGGACAACGTCATAACGTCATGACGTGGCAAGGCTGCCACGTCATGACGCCAAAACGTTGTGACGTTATAGCGTCGCGATGGCGAATCGTCCTAAGATGCCGCCATGCGCGTCATCGCCTTCGTCACCCAAAAGGGCGGCACCGGGAAAAGCACCCTGGCCGCCTCCCTCGCCGTCGCCGCCGGAGAAGCCGGAGAGCGCGTCGCGACCCTCGACCTGGATCCTCAGGCTTCGCTCACCCATTGGGGCGAGCGGCGCAACGCTGAATCCCCCATGGTCGACCGCACCACACCGGACAAGCTCTCCGCAGCGCTTCATGGTCTGGCCAACCATGGTTACAGCCTGACAATCCTCGACACCGCCGGGATCGACAGCCCCGCAGCAACCGCGGCCATGCGTTCCGCCGACATGGCCCTGATTCCGGCGCGCCCGAGCTTGGCCGACATTGAGGCCACCAAACCTACCTACGCAGCCCTTGCCAAACTCGGCCGAAACTACGCCTTCGTCCTCAACCAATGCGCCCCGCAATTGAAGAGCGGCCGCGTTGCTGATGCTTCAAAAGCCCTCAGGCTTCTTGGCGTGCTCGCCCAACCCCTCATTGCCCTTCGCGCTGACCATCAAGACGCCTTTGCCTTGGGCTTGGGCGTCACGGAGCACGATCCAGAAGGGAAGGCCGCCGAAGAAATCCGGGGCCTGTGGCAATGGGTTCACAACAAGACGAAAGGATAAGCGCCATGGCCAAGCCCAAGCGCCCGTCACTCGCCGACATCATGCAACAAGACCAAGAGGCCGCGTCGACTGCCGCCCAGGCGCCGCGTCCGACCGGCAAGGTGGTCGCTTGGGTGCCGCCCGCAGCCGAGACCACGCCAGCCAATGCGCGCACGCCCGAGGTCAAGCCCGTCAAGGCCACCACGTCCAAGCCGCACACCACGCTTTACCTCGACCCTGCCGTGCGGCACGCGATCAAACGAATTGCCCTAGACTACAACAAAAAGCCGCATGACCTGCTGCTCGAAGGCGTGGACATGATGCTCACGCAGTACACAGGGAAGGGCCTTAAGGACATTGCAACGTCATGACGTCACAACGTCCGAACGTTGTGACGTTGGCGAACGTGGGGTAGGGTAGGGGCATGGCTGGCGAGCGTCTCACCTTCATGCCCCGCGCGCAATTTGCGGAGCTCTCGCTTGCCGAGAAAAACACCTATCTGCAAACCTTGGCCGAGCAATTCGCGGCCCAGAACGGCCGCGACTATCGCCCGCTCGACAAGGACACCCTGAGCCGCCTCCGTCGGTACTACGCCCGCCGCGTCTGGGCGGACTTGAAGCTCGCCAGCGCCCCTGACGACGAGCTTAACCGCGCCCTGCGCCGGATGGCAGAGAGCATCCGGGACGCCGACGTGAAGGCCGACGTTGCCGCCGTGCTGATGCAGGAGCTGCCCGCCAAAGGCATCCTCCGGCCCGCGCCCGACAACGACGCGCAGCTCATGTTTTTCGTGCCCTCGGTCTACGACGCCCCGATCAAGGACGACGTCAACCTCATGGACGTCGCGCCATTTTCCCTCGGGAAGACCACGCGCAGCGGCATTATCCGCTACGAACTCAAAGACAGCCTGATCGTCATCGAAGGCGGCGCCGAGGTCGGCCTGGCAACCGTCTTCGATTACGACATTTTCCTGAATATGATTTCTTTTCTGGCCGAAGAGGTGCGCCGCTACCGCATCGAGACCGAGAAGGGGCTACGCCCGAACCTCCCGGCCAAGGTTTACCGCCCGAGCGTCGCCCATATCCTGAAATTCTGCCGACGCTCGAGCGGAGGCCGCCAATACGAAGAGATCGAGGCCGCCCTTAGGCGTCTGGCCAAGACCACCATCAGCGTCACCAATCTGGCCGGCGGAAAGCGTCGCCAGGTGGATACCCGCCCGCTGATCGGCGAATACCGCGTGGTCAGCAAAACCATGACCGGACGCGTCGACGAGATTGAAATCGTCATCCCAGATTGGGTTTATGTCAGCGTCGTGAAGGCCGATAAGGTGCTGCCACTGCTGACCTTGAACCCAGACTACTTCCTGATCAGCTCAGGCCTTGGCCGCTTTGTGTATCGCCTGGCCCGCAAGGCCGCAGGGAAGAGCAACGCGGTCTATTCTGTCCGCGAGCTTCACAAGCGCAGCGGCACGCCGCAAGAATACCGAAAATTCCTCTTCGACCTGAAGGAACTGGTGGCGCGCACCCGGACCTTTCCCATGCCCGACTATGACCTGGAGCTGACCGAGCAGAGGGAAGGCCACACGCTCACCATGCGCCGAAGGAGGGACGGGGAGGGGGCTTCGCCATCGCCGAACGCCCCCCAAGGCGCCTTGCCGCTCCTCGCCGGAGGCGATCAGGGAGACTGATTTTTGTCGCGGTTTTTGTCGCAATCCGTCTATCGCCGACGCTTCGACCGGTCATCGCGGTCTGCCAGACCGAGGCAATGCTTAACCTGTGGATATGTGGATAACTTTTGTCGCAACCCGTCTATCGCCGACGAAATTCCGTCTATCACCGACAGACAACCGTCTATCACCGACAAAGCGCCGTCTATCGCCGACGCATGCGCGACCTAGGGCCTTGATTCAAATATCAAAAAACGCCGATTTTTGGCTAAAACTATTAAAACTATGAAAACCTCTTAAAACGTCTCCGACAGATTTTTTTATCTCAAATTGAAAGAGAAGAGGGCAGGGGGGTGACGCGCACCTGACCGGCAGCACCCCACCAGGAACAGATGCGTTTTTTGTCGTGGGATTTGTCGAAACCCGTCTATCACCGACAATCTTACCAGGTCGGAGGCCTGCCTGGGTGCCAGTCGAGCGCCCGAAGCGTACCAGAAGGCCCTGGAAGCCCGCTCGGGGCGTGAAGGGGTCACGACAGGCCTCTCTGACCAACGGGCCGAGAAACCACTCCAGGCCCGCCCAGCGATGCCCAGAAGGGCAGGGGGCATTTTGTCGCAGTGACGGCGATAGACGGTCGACGCGCGCCGGCGGGAGGGGGCGGTTCCGTGCTCAGCTGTTTGGCGGCTTCCAATCGTCATCGTGCCCATCCCAGACGATGCCCTCGTCATCGGTGTAGGTGCGCATCGCCTTGACGGCATACTCATCTTGAAACGCCATGATCCGCCGCAGCTTGGCCGGGGCACGGCCAGCCTCGAAGACGATCACTTTGTCAGCAAAGGCAGGCCCCATGAGTTCCTGTGGCGACACGAGCGGACGCTCAAGGCCAGTCAGTAGATCGCGGCCAGGGCCCAAGCGACGTGAAATCTCCTCAGCGACCGACGCCGTGGGCTGCATGTAGGCCACAATCGCCAGCATTTCGAGCAGCCGGTCGGCGCTGCCATAAACTTGTTCGAGCTGTCCCCGGGTTTGCGCAAAGAGCCACAGCCGAAGGCCCATTTGTCGACCCAAAGCCAACATTTGCTCGACCTCAGGGAAATAGCCGAGTTGCGGAAACTCATCGAGGAAGAACGTGACGGTCGGCAGGTTCCACTCCTCCCGCTGATCGCGCAAGGCGTAAAGCAGCTGCCCCAGCATCGCCCGGATGAGGGGGCGGTAAAGAACCAGCTCTTCCGGGGTCACGCAGAGATACAGGTTGACCCTTTCCCGGCGCAGCGTCTCAAGCCGTAACGACGGGCTGCTCACGACCTCTTCGAGCTGTGGAGCCCCCCAGATGTCGATGTGGCGCAGCACAGTCTCAAAAAGATTGGCCTGGGTCTCAGGATCGGCAGCCTCAATCTGGTTACCGGCCCTGACCAGGCTACGGATGCCCGACGCCTGAAGGCGCTGAAAGGTTGCCTTGATTTGGGCAGGGGTCGCACTGAACCAGTCGACGACGGCCGTCATGTCCCGCCGCTTAGAAGGCTGCGCGTCGGGAAAGAGGCAGACATCGTAGAGCGCCGCCGTCAGCAGTTGGGCCGCGCGGCCCTCCCAGAAGCTTTTTGCCGACTTTGCATCCGTCGGCACCATCAAGAGCGGCACCAGCCGGCCAATGGCCGGGTAAGCCTGGACCGGATCATTCGGTATGGCATCAAGTGGGTTGAAGCGGATGCTTCCGCTCTCGCCCCGGCCAGGCGCGAAGACCGCCGCAGGGCCAAAGTGGAGCCGCCAAGCCGAGACCGCCTCCTCAATCTCAGGCTTGACGTCGAGCACGATGGCAGGCCCTTGCAGATAAACTAGGTTCCTCAGGACATGGGCCTGGGTTTTGCCAGCCCCAGGCCGGGCAATGGTCATCAGGCTTTCATTGCCGTCAAAGATGTATTCCTCGCCACTCTCCTCGAACTGGCCGAGGGTCAGCCCCAGAAAGGGTTTGGCGGGAAACCTTAGGGTCATCGCGACGTTGCCCAACCGCCGCCGCGCCCGCCGCCACCTTGCAGCAGGGCGCGGGCGTATTCGGCCATCGGGCCGACATCCGAAGCCGCAACTTGGATTTCCTCACCAACGACTGACGCCCAGGCCTCTTCGAAATTGGGGACGTAGTGATATTCGATCTTGCGGCAAATCTCGGGCCACATGCGCGTGAAGGAGTCCCCATGGTCCGCCACCACCTGAAAATCGAGCCGGGCCCCGCCGTCGCCATGCAGCGCCGCCAGGTAACGTTGATGGATGGAGCGGTCGTATTCGTCTTCGTCATCCGCAATTGCCCGGTAAATGCCGCAGGCATCCTGCAAATAGGTCCATTGGGCCAGCGCCAGCTGTCGCGGCGGCAGGGTCGCCTGGACGCGCATCGCGTGCATAACCGTCTTCAGGTTTTGGGATGCGCCAAAGAAGCTGAACATCAGCGTTTGTGCAGGATCGGCAAAGGCGCGCTGCATCGCCTCCAAACTGCGCAGTTCGACCTCAGCGCTTGGGCGAGGGGTCAGCAGGTCAGTGGGGCAGAGGGGGCACAGGCGGTATTTTGACCACTCGGAAAAGGCGCCCAGGACGAAGGGAAAGATGTCTTCCACATCGAAGGGCAGGTGGTGGTTTTTGATATACTGACGGAGATACCAGGGGCCGTTGGTCAGCACCTCCTTGGAAACCTGGAGGCGCTCATTGGGGCTGAGCAACTGCCATAGCTCGGCGCGGCGCTTGTGGGTTCCACCCGCATGGAGATCGCGCGTGTAGTCGAGCGAATTGAGTAAGGTTTGAGCCAGGCTCATGACAGGGCTCCTGAACGTCCCGGGCGTGGCCAACGGCGAAAAGCCGCAGCGGAAGCCAAGCCTAGCGCCCCGTAGGGTTGTGACAAGACAGGGGCGATCCTGGCGCCTCCAAGACGCGGGGGGTGCCTGACTTGCAGCCGGAGCACTGGCCGGATAAGGTGCACCTGGGTTTATGGCGCACTTATGGGTTTGCTTCGCAAACCCGGCGCCACAGGGGGCAGGGTGGCGATCTACAGCCTACATCACAGCACCATCGGCAAATCGACACAGGCCACGCGCTACGGGGCGGTTGCCCATCTGCGCTACATCACGCGCAAAGCCGCGCTGACACACAGCGACAGCGCCCGCATGCCCCAGGATGCAGGGGCCGCCGCGACTTTTCTGAGAGCCGGTGAAGACCGTGACCGCGCCAATGCGCGCGTCATCGACAAGCTCATGCTCGCCTTGCCGCGCGAGCTTACCGATACGCAGCGGCATGCGCTCGTTCGTGCCTTTGCCGAAGCGGTCACCCAGGGGCGCGCGGCTTGGTTTGCCGCCTTCCATGAGGGTGGCAAGGACGTCCAGAACCCGCATTGCCACCTTATCATTCGCGACCGTGACGTGGAGACAGGCCGGCGGGTCGCGCAGCTGAGCGAGAAGGGCTCAACGCAGCGCCTACGGGAGCTCTGGGAAACCCATGCCAATGCCGCACTGGCGCTGGCACAGAGGCCGGAGCGGATCGACCGACGGAGCCTCAAGGCCCAGGGGATCACACGCCGCCCAACCATTCATGAGGGGGTCCGAGGTCGCCGCATGGCGCTTGCCGGCCGTCTTGGCCCTAGCCGGGCCAGAAATCGGCGGAATGCGGCCCTGGCCAGGACGCCGCAGCGCAGCGTGCGCTATCCAGAGATCGACCGGGGCGGGTCACGCATGGCCTACAACGCGCTGATCAAAGCCCAGGATGCCGCTTGGTGGACAGAGCTCGACGCGGCGCGGCGCGAAGAGGAGTTTCAAGCGCTCAAGGCGATTCATCGACCATCCGCCGAGGCGGGCACCGATCTCGCCGATGACTGGCTTGAAAAACGCAAGCGGCGCTTAAAGCCAAAGCCTTCCTTTGGACTTTAGCTTGCGACGGCAGGATGATTGTCCCATGGTGACATCATGGATTATCAACTTTGGAGCTGGCGTGAGCGATTTTTTTGGCGTGTCAGTGAGGCAGACAAACGGCGGCTGACGCAGGTTTTGGCATTCATTCAAGAGCTCGAGACCGATGAACGGAGAGCCTTGGAGGCCCTAAAACAGCCCGGCATCGACCAGTCCCAGCAAGAATTTTGGGCCAGCCAGCTGGCATTCTGGCGCGCATGCCTGACCACAGAGCGGCAGCGGCGTGACAGGCTGATTGAGGAACTGACCATGCTTGCTGATGACCTGCGTTTTGGAGATGATGCCCTCCAGGCCTGATCCATTGGGGGGTGTGTGGACCGCAAGGACGTCATTGAACGGGAGCTGAATGCGCTGGAGGCCGACCTCGCGCGGGGCTGGGACCGCAAGCAGCAGTTCAGATCAGACATCCAAGAGCTCGAATTTCAATTGGCTTCAAAGGTTGCTGAAGAGGCCAAGGCCCGGCTGGCAGAGACGCTGGCCCGCAAGAAAATTGAGTTTCGTGACCTTGAGGTTCGAATGGAGCGGCTTGAGCGTGACCGGCATGCTTTGATCCTGGAGCAGAAACAGGAAAACGATTGGCTGGAGCGGCGCAAGCTGGCCAGGAAGCGCAAGCTGCCCCCCTGACTTAAGGCGTCTCTTCCAACCATACGGTGCGGCAGCGCCGGGACTTTGCCCAACTCGCGCCGCACCAGGCGCCAGGATTGCCGGAAAAGCCGCCACCACTTTCCTTTTCTCCGGACGACCTAACCCGGAGCAAGGGGCGCAAGAGATAAGCGAGATTGTCATTGATCTGAATCCCACCTGATTGTCGGCTCATTCACCGTTAGGTCAGTGCCTGTTACATTTGATTTTGCTGGAATCTGCCGAGTATCCCAAGAAACCTTAAACCCTTCGGCCACAAGTTTTTCATGCAGCTCTTGTGCGGCTTGGGTTTGCCGCAAATCAAACGAAACCTCGAGGCTTATCCGGATGAACTCCGCGCCCTGGCTGGCCGCTTCTGCCGCCCGGGTTAGAACAACATCCGGATTGAGCAGCTCCGCTGCCTTGGCTTCACGCGCCGCGAGACTTAACGCCCGCAGCTTACCGGCCCGCTTCATGCCGCGCGATCCCGCTTGGGCGCGGCCTGATATCGACGCCCGAGATAGGTGTCGGTCACGTCAATTCGGTTGTGCCCGAGTTCCCGCGCAATCTCGAGGCGGGCGGCGTAATCTTGGCGCCGCTCATCGGCTGAAAGGGCCTCGAGCGTCGGCCCGCCTGCCGCCGGGCAGTCTCGACCGGTGCGGGCCTTGTATTGCCATTGGGCCCAGGCATGGCGCAGGCCGTGCGCATTCCCAAGGCCCGCGACCCGCGTATGATGGCGGTAGGCGTTCATGGCATCGACATAGCGCCGTCCCTCGCCGATGAGAGAGCCGTCGCCGACCATCGCTCTCAATTCCAGGAGAAGGGCCTGCTGGCGCTCATGCGTGATCGGAATTTCCCGGTAGCGTCCGCCCTTGGTCCAACTCGCCTTGAGACACAGCCGGTCTCTCTGGATGGCCCGGCCAGGTCGCAGCTTGAGGGCCTCCTCCCGCCGCAGGCCGAACGCCGCTTGCAGGCGCAGCGCCATGAGGGTCGCGGCATCTTTCACCTTCGCCGTGACCTCAGGCGTCAGGATGCGCGCCCGGTTGCCCTGATACGGGGTGCGCTCCGCCAGTCCAAACACCGCGTTGTCGTTCGGGATCAGGCCCGGCTTGTTGGCTTTCATGGCCCACCAGCGCACCCACCCAAGCCGGTTGCGAATGGTGGCATCGTTCAAATCCAGGCCCTTCCAGCGCGCGACAAGCGCTTGGACGTGCTTCGGCTTGAGGCTGGCGACGCCGGGGAGATGGTAGCCCATCCCCTTCAGCTCCTTCGCAATGGCCTGAAGACCGCGGGCCCTGGCTGCCTGAGTTGCAAATGAGCCTTCCCGGCATCGGCCAGTCAGCTCTTTCAGCGCAAAAGATAGGCAGTCCATAAGCACGTTCATTCGTTGCGTGGTAAGTGTTGATGACCGGTCTGTATGCCGCGTGCGGCCATACAAACCCGCTTTGCAGCGAAAAGGTCGGTTACTCCCTGTTCTTCATTTCCGTTTCACCTTCCTGTTAGTCTCCAAGTGGTTGCTCCTCCTCCGCCTTTGGCGCCGTCTCATTGCGCCGTTGCGGACGTTGTTCTTGCTCCTTTCTGTGGTGGCCTGTGTGGCGCCCCCGAGGCCGTGCCTGTAAGGCCGTGCTGCTTATGCTCGGGTCTGGCGAGGGGTTGATTCCTGGCCTTGTCGTCGTGCCTGGCCCGTGGGCGCAGGTTGCTTCGTTTGGTCTTTCAGCATGTCAGGTGGTCTCCTGTTGAGGGTTGGTGGCCGTGTGGCCGAGATGTCCCGGGCTTCTAGAAGCGAGCACCCTGGTGGGCACTCGCCGGGCACTTATGCGGGGGCAGCCAAACTCACTCTGACCGTCTCCTGACAGGTTCCGCTGTTTTGCCGCAGTCAGAGCCATTCTTGCCGCGTTGCGGGCTCTTGAATTTTGGCGGGACGGCTCCGGCGGCCCGCCCTGTCACTGTCAGCGCAACTGCCGCCAGTGACAGGGCTTGAACTGCGCCCTGTGTTGGCCGCGCCACACGCGCAGCCAAGGGGCCATCAAGCGCCTGGCCCCTCGCCCCCTTGGCTTGCGCCGCCATGCGGCGGCTATGGGGTGGAGGGCTTGCCCCCCTCCCCAAACCCCTCCCGGAGCGCCGTGCTGGCCTCGATGGGCCGCCCGGCGGGATTGGGGTGGGGCGCCCCCTCCCCTTTCCCCCTCCCCGGCTGCCGTGCGACGCCCCTGCACGGGGCGGGCACGGGCAGCAGCCCGGTCGCCACAGCCTGACCGGGCATGCAAGCGCGCCTATCCGGTCGAGGTCCTGCCCCTCCACTTCGAGGCTTTGGTGGCGAGACGGCGCTTCGGATTGGCGACGGGCTCTCAGGCTTGCCCAGCACGTGGCAGCCGGAACGTTCGGCGGGATGGCCCCATGCGGCCTGCCCGGCAAGGCATCCACCCGTCTCCCTGAGGGTCCCTCGGGCGGAGCCTCCTTGCCCGCCAAGCCTCTGCCCGTGGCCGCGAGCCCTGCCGACCGGCTGCGAGGAACGTGGCCGGCGCAACCCATAGGAGAACCCGAAATGACCCAATCCCAAGCCAAGAACCGCCCGAGCCACGAAGCCTTCGTGGTCGAAGGCGAAGGCAAGGCCACGACCTGGACCAAGATCGGCGCCGCTTGGCCCCATGAGGACGGCACTGGATTGACCGTGAAGCTCTCTGCCCTGCCCCTCACCGGGCGCTTGGTGCTCCGCGCACCGAAGCCTAAGGCCGAGGGTGAAGGCGAGACGGGGGCTTAGGCCCCCTCCCTCACCACGTCACAACGTTATGACGTTGCGGCGTGGTGTCTTCACTCGGTGCCGCGTTAGCAAGGTATCATTGGCCCGATCCGCGCAGCACTTGCGGAATGCGCCAACCACGGCATTCGCATGCACCGCGCCGCTTGTGTCTTCGAGAACCGCCACCCCCGGGAGCCACCAGCAGGCGTTTAACGCGCATCTTCCCAGCCGGTTGTTACCGCCGGTTTCTGGCCTCGCCCCTGCCCGGCTTGCGCCCGCATCCATCTGTCCCGCGCCTACCCGCCGCCGTCCGTGCCGCAAGGCATCCACCCGTCTCCCTGAGGGTCCCTCGGGCGGAACCTCCATTGCGGCCCGGCCTTGATCGGCGGGCCCCCTCCCCGCGACCGGATGCGAAAGGCGCAGCCGGAGCAACCAAGGGGAGACCCCAAAGTGAACACCGTCCTCATCACCGCCGCGCAGATGCAGCAGCTTCGCCTCAATGGGCTGGCATCCGTCCAAGGCACCGCCATCGACCATCACCCCGTCGTCAAGCTCTTCACCCCGGATGGCGCCGCCACCTGGCTCCTGACAGAGCTCGACGCAGCCGACGACGACACCGCCTTCGGCCTATGCGACCTTGGCATGGGGTGCCCTGAGCTTGGCTATGTTTCCCTCGCAGAGCTGCGCACCGTGCGGGGCCGCCTGGGGCTGCCGGTCGAGCGTGACCGCCATTTTCAGGCGGATAAGCCTTTGTCAGCCTATGCCGAGCAAGCGCACCAGGCCGGGCGGATCGTCACCTGACCCGGTGACGCCCTTGCCACAGCGGGCCGGTCAAATCCGGCCCGCACGCTTGGCAGACGCCCAGACGCTTCGCAGTCTGGCGCCATGGCACCAATTAAGCCCCAGGACATTGCGCGCGGCCAGGCGGCCGAGGCGCGCTTCCAGGCATGGCTTGAGGCCTCGCGCTTCCCCTATTTTTATATCGATCAGACCATGGCGACCTTCGCCCGCCACCTGCGGGGCGACCTGAAACGGCCCGACTTTTTCGTGGGCATCCGGGGCGTCGGGCTGCTCGGCTTCGACGTGAAGGCGAAGACCGTCTACCGGGGCCAAATCTTCTTCGACGTTGAGGAGGTCCGCCGCCTCGCCAATTTCGGCCAATTGTTCAACGTCTCGATCTATTTTGCCTGCCTGCAACCCCGTGGCGGAGGCGCTTGGTGGGCCTGGGTGCCTGACCTGGCCTTGCGGTCCCCTGCCCCGGCTACCCCCGGAGTTTTCGCGGTGCCCGTGCGGGAATTGCAGCTTGTGAGCTTCCGAGAGCCGTTCGACGTGGCGTTGAGCGAGGCTTTGCGGCGATAGTCATGACCGAGGTCATATAGGCCTTGACGATTTGCCCCCAGAAACCAGACCATTGATGAGCATTGGCGAGCCTGGAAACATAGCGACGTTATTGCGTGCCTTGTGCGCATGGATAAGGTATTTATGGCCAATGCAGGACGAAAAAATAGCCTCAACGACATCGTTACCCGCATCATGAAAAATCATATTGAGGCCTAACTTATGAACGCGGTTGAAATAGAAGAAGCCATTTCGGCACTGGCCGAAAAGCCCTTCGATCCGGCTGAATTTCCTTACGCCTTCCTGGAGGCGTTTGGTCGCAAGGACACCGCTATTAAGCGCTTGCGCTCTGGCGAAATGAACAAGTCTGACCTGGGCGGCGTGCTCCAGCGGGATCACATCCATATTGCCGTAGCCTCGCCCGGGGCTGTCGGGACGACCATGGCGAACTTGCGGGCAAGCCCCGCCACGGCCCGCTGGAAGGCGAGATTCATCGTCGCGACCGACGGAGAAATGTTCGAGGCCGAGGAACTCGGTTCCCTAGAAGCGCCGATTGTGTGCCCCTACCGTGATTTCCCGGACCATTTTGGCTTTTTCCTCCCCCTGGCGGGCATTTCGACGGTCCAGCAAATCCGCGAAAGCGCCTTCGATATTAAGGCGACCGGGCGGTTGAACCGCCTGTATGTGGAACTGCTGAAGGACAACCCAGCCTGGGATACTGAAGCCCGCCGCGAGGACATGAACCACTTCATGGCGCGGCTGATTTTCTGCTTTTTCGCCGAGGATACCGGGATTTTTGTTGGCAATGGCCTGTTCACCAACACCGTGGCACGCATGAGCGCCGGTGACGCGACCAACACCCATACTGTGATTGCCACCATCTTCCAGGCGATGAATACCACCAAAGAGGCGCGACTAGGCAGTAAGCTGCCACGCTGGACCGATGACTTCCCCTATGTAAACGGCGGCTTGTTTTCGGGCAGCACGGATGTGCCCGTATTCAGTAAGATGGCCCGGTCCTACCTGCTGAATGTCGGCGCCCTGGAATGGAAGAAGATCAACCCCGACATCTTCGGGTCCATGATCCAGGCCGTGGCTGACGATGAAGAGCGCGGCGCGCTTGGCATGCACTACACGAGCGTGCCGAATATCCTGAAGGTGCTGAATCCGCTGTTTCTGGATGATTTGCGCGAGAAACTGGCGGAAGCGGGCGATAATCCACGAAAATTGCTGAATCTGCGCAACCGCTTGGCGCGGATCAGGGTGTTTGACCCCGCCTGCGGCTCAGGCAACTTCCTGGTCATCGCCTACAAGGAAATGCGGGCGATTGAGGCCGAGATCAACAAGCAGCGTGGCGAGGCTGACCGGGTCACCCAGATTCCAAAGACAAACTTCCGAGGCATCGAGCTGCGCAGCTTCCCGGCTGAAATTGCCCGCCTTGCGCTGATCATCGCGGAATATCAGGCCGATGTACTCTATCGCGGGCCGACGATGGCTTTAGCCGAGTTTTTGCCGCTGGATGCGGAGAACTGGATTACCTGCGGCAATGCCCTGCGGCTGGACTGGCTGAGCATCTGCCCGCCCACTGGAAGGGGCGTGAGATTCCATGCCGATGACCTGTTCGCGCAGCCGCTCGAGCAGGCGCAGATCGACTTCGAGAACGAGGGCGGGGAGACGTATATCTGCGGGAATCCGCCGTACAAAGGCGACAAAGTCCAGAGTAGCGCACAAAAAAGCGACATGGCCGCTGTCTTTGAGGCGACAAGCATTCAGTGGCGATCACTCGATTACGTAGCGGGGTGGTTTTATAAAGCTGCATTATTCAATGCACGAGTTAAAGGAGCATCTGCTTTAGTCAGCACAAATTCTATTTGCCAAGGTCAGCAAGTGCCCATTTTATGGCCGCTGATATTTTCTATTCAGCAAGAAATATTCTTCGCGCATCGGTCGTTCAAGTGGGCAAATTTGGCGGCGTACAACGCTGGCGTGACAGTTGTCATTGTAGGTTTGTGCTCAGAAATAAAAGGGCCGCGGCGCATCTTTGATTTAGATCGAACAGGCACTGAAACAGTTCGAGAAGTTGACATGATCAACGCGTATTTAATTCCGGGCAAAAATACTATTGTCACAAAGTCATCGTCTCAAATTTCCGGACTTCAAGAAATGATTCTCGGTAATATGCCGAAGGACGGCGGTAATTTATTGCTAGACAAAAATGAGCTTGATGATCTTCACCTAAGTCACGCTCAGCGTGAGACCTTTGTCCGCCCACTAGTTGGCTCACGCGAATTCATTAACGGCATTCAGAAATTTTGTCTTTGGATTAACGATACCGAATTGTCTGAAGCGCTAACAATTCGCCCTATTGCAGAAAGGATTTCCGCAACGCGAAAAATGCGACTGGATAGCGACAAGGATCAAACCAAAAAATTTGCGAAGTCGGCACATCGATTTGTCGAAATCCGGTTTGATCCTAACAATGGTACCCTCAATAGACTGCCGACAATTATCCTTCCTCGCATCACTTCGGAAAATCGCGAATACCTCCCGGTAGGCATTTGCGACGGTAGCCACATTCCTAGCAGTCAGAACTTCGCTTTGTTCAGTGCGCCAATGTGGCTTCTGGGAGTACTTGTTAGCCAGATGCACATGACATGGATTGCAACTGTTTGTGGCCGAACTCGTACAGATTTTGCGTACTCCAACACCTTGGGGTGGAACACTTTACCCGTCCCGACGTTGACCGAGAAAAACAGAACCGACCTCACGCGCTGCGCTGAGGACATCTTGCTCGCACGCGAGGCGCATTTCCCGGCGACGATTGCTGACCTTTACGACCCAGAGGCAATGCCGGCCGACCTTCGAGCAGCCCATGAGCGCAACGACGAGGTGTTGGAGCGCATCTATATCGGCCGTCGCTTCAAAAACGATACCGAGCGGCTGGAAAAGCTATTCGAGATGTACACAAAAATGACGGCTGCCCAGGGAGCCAGAAGCCCCGGAGCCAAGACAAAACCTAAGAAAGCCAGGGCATCCGCATGAGCCGTCCCCTCACCCATGTTCCTTCCGTATCCGTATCCTACGCCCGGAACGGCAAATCGACCGCCGCCAATGAGCTCGGCATGCGCCCGATGCAGGAACGCGCCTATGAGAAGCGCGGTGAGCAATATCTGCTGATCAAATCGCCGCCCGCATCGGGCAAAAGCCGTGCGCTGATGTTCATCGCGCTCGACAAACTGCACAACCAGGGCCTGAAGCAGGCCATCATTGTGGTGCCGGAGAAGTCGATTGGTTCGAGCTTTGCCGATGAAAAGCTGACTGAGCACGGTTTTTGGGCTGATTGGACCGTGGCCCCGAAGTGGAACCTCTGCAACGCGCCAGGCGAAGACGGCGGCAAGGTCAATTCGGTTCAGGCCTTTCTGGGCAGCGCCGACCGGGTGCTGGTCTGCACCCATGCCACCTTCCGCTTTGCCGTGGAGAAGTTCGGGGTTGAGGCCTTCGACGAGCGGCTGATCGCCATTGATGAGTTTCACCACGTCTCCGCCAACCCCGACAACAAGCTGGGGCTCCATCTGGCCCAGTTCATGACCCGCGACCGGGCGCATATCATCGCCATGACCGGCTCATACTTCAGGGGCGACGCCGTGGCCGTCATGACGCCCGAAGACGAGGCCAAGTTCGATACAGTCACCTACACCTACTACGAGCAGCTCAACGGGTATCAGCACCTAAAGAACCTGGACATTGGCTATTTTTTCTATGCGGGATCCTATGTGGACGACATCCTGAAGGTTCTTGATCCAGCAGAGAAGACGATCCTTCACATCCCCAACGTCAATTCCCGCGAGACGCCAGCCGACAAGAACACCCAGGTTGACGAGATTATGCGCGCTTTGGGCGACTGGCAGGGGACCGACCAGGCAACCGGCTTCCAGTTAGTGAAGACCGAAGATGGCCGCGTGCTGCGCATCGCTGATCTGGTGAATGATGACCCCACCAAACGCGAACGGGTATCCGCTGCCCTCAAAGACCCCGCGCAGAAAAACAATCGCGACCATGTAGACATCATCATCGCCCTCGGCATGGCCAAGGAGGGGTTTGACTGGATTTGGTGCGAGCACGCCCTGACCGTCGGCTATCGCTCCAGCCTGACCGAGATTGTGCAGATCATCGGGCGCGCGACGCGCGACGCGCCAGGCAAGACCCGCGCGCGCTTTACCAACCTTATCGCCGAGCCCGACGCCAGCGAGCAGGCCGTGACCGAGGCCGTCAACGACACCTTAAAGGCAATCGCCGCCAGCTTGCTCATGGAGCAGGTGCTGGCCCCCCGCTTCGAGTTCAAGCCGAAGAACCTGGGTACCGGCCCGTCACCCGGCTTTGACTATGGTGAGGGCGGCTATGATCCTGCGAAATGCAATGTCGGGTTCAACGAAGAAACTGGCAAAATTCAGATTGAGATCAAGGGATTGGCGCAGCCCAAGAGCCCAGAGGCCACTCGGATATGCCAGCAAGACCTGAATGAGGTCATTGCCGCCTTCGTACAGGACAAACCGACCATTGAGCGCGGCTTATTCGATCCCGAGGTGGTTTCCGAGGAGCTCACCCAGCTGCGAATGGGGAAAATCATCAAGGAGCGCTACCCAGAGCTGGCAGACGAAGACCAGGAAGCCATCCGCCAGCACGCCATTGCTGCCATCAACCTCACTCAGGAAGCCAAGCGGGTCATCGCCGAGGGTGGCAGCACGGAAACCGCCAACACGGCCTTCGTGGACGGCGTGCGCAAATACACCATGGATGTGCGAGAGCTCGACATTGACCTGATCGACCACATCAATCCCTTTGGGGCAGCCTATGCGATCCTCGCCAAGACCATGAGTGAGGAGAGCCTGCGCCAGGTGCAGGCCATCATCAGCGCCAAACGGGTGACAATGACCATGGAGGAGGCCCGCGAACTGGCGAAACGGGCCCTGAAGTTCAAGAACGAGAAGGGGCGCGCACCATCCATCACCGCCGCGGATGCCTGGGAAAAGCGCATGGCGGAGGGCGTGGCCTTCCTCCAACGAATGCGCACAGAGGCCGCCCGTGGCTAAGACCTTCACCGATGAAGATGCCGCCCTGCTCGATGAGCTGGGCATTGAAGAGGAAGCCAAGCCCTCAGGCGGACGCACGGCCCGCGAAGAGCGGATCATTGCCGGGTTCGAGGACATCCAGCGCTTTGTCGAAAAGCATGGCCGCCTGCCCCAGCATGGCGAAGACCGGGACATCTTCGAGCGTCTCTATGCCGTTCGGCTGGACCGCTTGCGGGAGCAGCCTGATTGCCGCGCCATTCTGGAGCCATTCGATACGAAAGGCCTTCTCGGTATGGCCGGCCAGGCCGCCATCGGCCCCAATCCCGAGGAGTTGGACGACGATGCGCTTTTGGCCGCTTTGGACACCGACGCAGATGCGCCCGCCATCACCGACTTGCGCCACGTCCGATCAGTCACCGATAAGCGCGAAGCCGAGGAGATCGCGAACCGGGAGAAATGTAAGGATTTCGAGAAGTTCCGCCCATTGTTCGAGAAAATGCAGCGCGAATTGAAGGACGGCGTGCGGACTTCCCAGCAGTTCCGCAAAGATGCGGGCTTCCTCAAAGCCGATATTGCGCAAGGCAACTTCTTCATCCTGGGCGGCCAGACGGCCTACGTGGCCGAGGTTGGCGAGCCCATCAAAGCCCCTAATGGTGAATCAGATGCCCGGCTGCGGGTCATCTATTCCAATGGCACTGAGAGCAATCTCCTGCTCCGGTCATTGCAGCGGGCACTGTATAAGGACGAGGCCGGACGGCGGATTTCTGAGCCGACAGCGGGGCCGCTATTTGGCGATGACCTGGACGAGGACGACCAAGCAAGCGGCACGATCTATGTGCTGCGCAGCAAATCAGACCATCCTCTTGTCGCCGGAAACCGGGAGCTGGTGCACAAAATCGGGGTCACGAGCGGCAGCGTAGAGAAGCGGATTGCCGGGGCGAGCCAGCAGCCGACCTTCCTCTTGGCCGATGTCGAGGTGGTCGCGACCTATCAGCTCTTCAACATCAGTCGGGCAAAGCTGGAAAACCTGATTCACCGCATTTTCGGGCCTGCACGCCTAGAAATTGAGATCATGGACCGCCTGGGGCGGCCCATCGTGCCGCGAGAATGGTTTTTGGTACCGTTGTTTGTGATCGACCAAGCGGTCCAGTGCATCAAGGATGGGACTATCACGAAATACCGCTACGACCCGCAATCAGCGTCCTTGGTAGACGCAGCCGCAGCAGCCGGGAATTTGTGATCGACCATGACCCCTGACGCTTACCTGTTGGGCATTTTGGCGCGTGAGGCTGTCGATATAGGCCCCTATTCTCCGGTCCGTGCCGTGCAGGCGGTTCTACAACCGGCGATCCAGGCATGGGCGGGCGGGTATCTATCGAGCATTTCGCCAAGCGGGTCATTTGCCAAGGGCACCGCCAATCATAGCGGCACCGACATCGACCTGTTTATCTCGCTCACCCAAGATACTCCGGAAACGCTGAAGGACATCTACAACAAGCTGTTCAACCGCATGACCGAACTCGGCTATCAGCCGAAGGCGCAAAACGTCTCAATCAATATCCGCGTCTACGGCTACGATGTTGATCTTGTGCCAGCACGCCGGCAGGACGGCTATAGCCAGGATCACAGTCTGTTCCGTCGCCGGGCGGACACCTGGACCAAGACCAATGTCAAGACTCACATCAACCGTGTCGCGCAGAGCGGCCGCACCGCCGAAATCCGGGTCGTCAAGCTCTGGCGCAATCAGAAAGGCCTCGATTTTCCGTCCTTCTATCTGGAGCTGACGGTGCTCGATGCCCTCGCTTATGCGCGCGGCACCCTGTCGCAAAATGTCTGGAAAGTGTTCGAGTATTTGCGCGACAGCTTCTCGTCAGCCCGTGTCATGGACCCGGTGAACACCAATAACGTGATTTCTGACGACCTGACCGTGGCTGAAAAATCCAGGGTCCGCGCGGCGGCTGTCCAGGCGCTTGCCGCCAAAAACTGGGACGAGATCGTCACATGACCGGCTGGTCCCTGTCCCGGCTGCTGGGCGGCCTTCATGACGATATCGAGCAACGCCTGCGGACGACACGGCAGACCTTCGGCCATCCCGGCACCAAGGGCGACGCGAGCGAGGCCGTGTGGCTGAAGCTCCTACAAACCTACCTGCCAGAGCGTTATGCCGCCGCGTCAGCGCATGTCGTGGACAGCGCCGGCACCTTTAGCGACCAGATCGATGTTGTGGTGTTCGACCGCCAATATTCACCGTTCATCTTCCATTTCGAGGGGCAGAAAATCGTCCCCGCCGAAAGCGTCTATGCTGCGTTTGAGGCGAAGCAATCCATCAACGCCGAGCAGGTTGCCTATGCGCAGAAAAAGGTCGCAAGCGTTCGGCAGCTTCATCGCACCAGCCTGCCGATCCCACATGCCGGCGGCACCTATCCGCCAAAGCCGCTACCGCACATCCTTGGCGGCCTGCTAACTTTCGAGAGCGATTGGAAGCCAGCCCTTGGAGGCGCGCTGACACAGACGCTTTCAGCCGGCGATCCTACCGGCCGCCTCGATCTTGGCTGTGTGGCAGCGCATGGTCTGTTCAGTTGCGACAAGGCCGGGTGCCACACCGCCACGCCGCAAGACAAGGCCGCGACCGCGTTCCTGCTGGAGCTGATCGCCCGGCTGCAGGACACCGCCACAGTGCCGATGATCGACGTGCGGGCCTATGCCAAATGGCTTGTGTGATGAGCCACTAGCAGCAGCCTCAGGCTGTCGCTTACTTAACCAGCCTGCCCGGACGGGCAAGCAATACAGCGCACCGTGAGTTGGCACTCGGTGCATAAATCAAGAATTATGCACAAACTTCTTGACCCTGTGATATGAAAGGGTTACTTTGTGCATAATATATGTGCGTAATACACGGCTGATTGAGAGGCCCTCGGGACGCACCAAGAGCAACCAGGAGGCCCCATGATCTTCGGCTATGCGCGCGTCTCGACTGATGGGCAGACCCTGGATGCCCAGGTCGCCGCGTTGCAGGGCGCCGGGGCCACCAAAATCTTCAAGGAAAAGGTCAGCGGGGCGCAGACCGACCGGGCCGAACTCAAAAAGCTGATGGCAGCCCTCTCCCCCGGAGCCGTCATTCTGGTGACCAGACTGGACCGCTTGGCCCGTTCGACGCGTGACCTCCTCAATACTCTGGACCAGGTGGCCAAGGCTGGCGCCGGGTTCCGGTCCCTGGCTGACACCTGGGCCGACACCACCACGCCGCATGGCCGCCTCATGCTGACCGTGCTCGGCGGCCTGGCTGAATTTGAGCGGGACTTGATCCGGGCCCGCACGGGCGAGGGCCGCGCGCGGGCCGTCGCCCGAGGCGTGAAGCTCGGACGCAAGTTCAAGCTGACCCCGCATCAGCGCCAGGAAGCCCTTGCCCGTCGAGAAGCGGGCGAAACCACCACGGACATCGCCCGATCCTACAACGTCTCGCACTCCACCATCTCGAGGTTGAAGCCATGACCGCCCTCACCCTGACCCGAGAAAATCCCGCGCAAAACATGGCCAGGTTTTATCGCCTGGACGTGCAGCCCGATCTCTTCGGAGGCTGGTGCCTGTGGCGTGAATGGGGGCGTATCGGGCAAAGCGGGACGGTGCGCCATGAAGCCTTCCTCTCTCAGAAAGCCGCAGAAGAGGCCCGGTGCCATTTGGCGGAGGCGAAGAGTCGGCGTGGCTACGTCCGCTCGGCGGGTTGAGCCTGGCCACGTAACCTGGTGGCGCGGGTCTCTGAACCAACATAGCATGATGGCCTCGAGCATTCCCGAGGCCATCACGCCGGAGGAGCCTTCCCCTCCCCTTTGGTCATATCACGATCTCAGGGTCGTTACACGGGCGGCAAATACGGCAGAACAGCAGGGTCCATGCGCGTGATCTTGGTGGTAGGGTCCGTCGTCAGGATCGGCACAGCGGGATAAATACTTTGCCATGACGAATGGCGGTTGATCCAGGCGGCAGCCGCTGACGACAGCCATCCGGTCAGCGTGGTGACCTCCGCGTATCTTTGAGCCAGCGGCAAAGCCAAGATCGGCTCATAATGCGCCACCCGGTTGCGTAACGTCCGAACATCCTTCAGCTGAGCAGCCAGTTGATGGCGTTGCAGACCTCTGGTTTGGAAAACCGGGCGTAGCCACTGCCACAAATGATGGGATTGGCGACCCAGGAACGAGGTCCAGAAGCCAAGATTAAGTTCAGCGACAAGCTGCGGATGCGTGCCTGCCTTATTTTCTTTGGCGAGCGTTTTCCGTGCTGCGGCGATACAATCAATTTGATAGAGCGAAAGCCCAACGGCATGATCATCTGGCCAAGAAATACCAAACTTCGAGACCAGAGCAGAATCTATGGAATTTCGTAGTGACACTTCAAAAATGTGAAGCGGACCGTAGAGCGCCGCCGACAATTGCACATTGTATGTATAAAGACGGAGCGCGATGTCTTCGTTTCCACTCGCCCACTGTTTATACGTGGCAAAGCGAGGTGCTGATATTACATCAGGTAGAGAATTCATCGGTCAGGTTTCGCTTGTGTTAGCTTGTGCGCTGACCTATATAGCAAATGTATCCCCCGGCGGTCCCTGCATTTGCATACCGTCGGGGCATGTCTTTTTTGGGGCCCATCCCAACTTTCGTCAGCCTTGAGCCCGCACAAGCCATTGATATGGCCTCGAAGACGCTCTCCTGACAGTTCCTCAGTTAGACCGAAAATCAGGACCGTTCCTCCGTCCCGACCTGCCCGCAGGCAGGCCGGCGCGCACAGCGGCAGGCCAGCCCCCTGCCCCGTTACGGGGTGCCGAGAGGGTGGCGCGTAGCGCCGGGCCCCTCGCAGGCAGGGCTTGCCAGAGCGAGCACGCTGGCACGCTGCCCCATTCAGAAAATGTTTGATTCGGCCAGATGGCCGAACGCTTGGGGACTCCGCCCCCCGGCGCGGCGCAAGGGTGCGGGCGCCTTGGCGCCCCGTCCGCCGGGGTCTCCCCAACCTTCGGCCTAAAGGCCTGCCAGGCCGGGTGATCCCCCTCCCCGCCTACCGCCCTTGCCCCTTGCACCCCCCGGTCTCGCCGACGGGCAGAGGTTCAGTTGCGACTGAACCTCAAGCCCAAAGGACACAAGGACATGGAGACCAACGCCACCCCCCGCGCCGATGTTTATGCCCGGATCACGTCCAAAATCGTGGCCGACCTTGAGCAAGGGGTCCGACCTTGGTTCAAACCCTGGAACGCCGACCATGCCGCTGGAAAGATCACCCGCCCCCTCAGGCACAATGGCATCCCCTACAAGGGCATCAACGTCGTCATGCTTTGGTCCGCCTCTGTGGTTAAGGGCTACGCCTGCCCCCTCTGGCTGACCTTCAAACAAGCCCTTGAGCTTGGTGGCCACGTCCGCAAGGGCGAAACCGGCGAGCTGGTGGTCTATGCCGACCGCCTCACCCGCACCGAGACCGCCGACAATGGCCAGGAGATTGAGCGGGAAATCCCCTTCATGAAAGGCTATACCGTCTTCAATGCCGAGCAGTGTGAAGGCCTGCCCGCCCACTACTACGCGAAGGCCGAGCCCCCTGCCCTGCCACCCGCAGCCCGGCTTGAGACCGCTGACCGGTTCTTTACCCACACAGGCGCGCACATTCGCCACGGCGGCACCCGCGCCTACTACGCCGAAGGCTCCGACCATATCCAAATGCCGCCCTTCGAGACCTTCCGCGATGCCGAGAGCTACGCCGCCACCCTGGCCCATGAACTGACCCACTGGACCAAGCACCCGCGCCGACTGGCCCGTGATTTCGGGCGGCAGCGGTTTGGTGATGAAGGCTATGCCAAGGAGGAACTTGTGGCCG
>JAJTGP010000086.1 GCA_021299265.1 Hyphomonadaceae bacterium
ATCAAGCGCCTAAACCGTCGGCTGGAATTGATACTGGAACGTGAAGCACAGCGCCAGCACGACAGCTCAGAACCGCCACCGCCGGATCAAAAGCCACCCCACTATTGACGCGGAATAGGCTCAAGCCCCGTGCCAGTGAACAAAGCGGCCATGGGGGTCTATATCGGCCAAAACCCGCTTGCGCCCGGATGGCCATTCAATCAGTTCCAAAGTCATGCTGGCCCCATCTTGCGCCCGCCCTAAAATCCCGCCGGGTTCAAAGCGCAACCAAGCTAACGGGGCCTTAGCCGTGGCGCGCGTGCCTTCGGTCTCGATGGCATGCGTGATGGCATCGCGCACGGCTTGGGGCGGATATTGGAAGAAGACCGAGTGATAGATGACGGTCAGCGCATCCTTGCCGCGGCTGGCAAGCTTCTCTGCGATCCACGCCCCCGCATCTTGTGCATCGGGTTTAATCGATTGAGCCCTTGCGATTTCCATCGCCGCATTGACGCGCTCTAAACGCTCTGGCTGATCTGGCCAGACATAGGATCGCAGACGCAGTCGGTCTTCAGCAGAAGCGGCATTCAAAGGGTTCTGATCACATGCCGCGCGGTGGCGGATGGCGGCGTGCGCTGGAAACCGAGGCGCAGGGCCGCTCCACTGGGTCGACAGGGCAACGCGCGGTCCAGCGATAGGGCTGTCCCACGTCCAGCTGCCACCATCATAGTGAAAGTGATCCATGTTCAGATTCAGGCCAGCCGATGCGCCAAGCTCCAGCACGTCCATCGGCCCGTCAAAGGCTTCGGCGGCGGCGCATAGGCCGGGCCAGAGGCCCACAGCGCGGCGCACTTCATTTGTCTGTGGCGGGGACTTTAAGAAGTCGCGCACCCAGTGCTCCCGCGTCCGCAAAGTCTCTGCCGCCGCGGGCCAGGCCTCTGCCATAGACCAGGCACGGCCTTTCTGCGGCCAGACTTGGGCTAAGCGGCCCTCGGGTTCGCTGAGGACGATGGCATGGAGTGCGCCTGCTAATCTTAGGGCCAAGGCATCTTGGATCGGGTGGGTGGGCCAATCGCCCGTCAAGTCTGCGATAATCCCACCCGCGTCAAAATCGTCGGCCATCGTGTCGCACAACTCAGCCGTAAAGGGGGAGTCAAAAGCTTGGCACCAAATCGCTTGTTGGCGAAGGGCTTTGGGGACTGTGACATCGACCATCAGATCGCGCCTCGTTCTTTCAGTGCAGCAATGGCATTGGCATCCAGGCCGGCCTCTGCCGCCAAGCTTTCAGAATCTGCGCCATAATCTGGCAAGCTCAAGCGCGCCTGCCCGGGTTCATCGCGGAAGCGGATGGGAATGCCCAAATGCTTGTTGCCGTCTTCATCGGTCAACACCATGCCGCGAGAGATCGTATAGGGGTCTTCCATCGCATCCTTCAGGCTGCGGACAGGGGCCCAGCACAGATCGACATCTTTTAGGAAGGCGCTCCATTCGTCCAAAGTCTTGCTGGCAAAAGTTTCTTCGAAAAAGCGCTTCAGAGGGTCTTGGCCGGGGCCGGGCTCGAGCTTCGCATAGTCGAACAGATCAGGCCGACCTAAAGCGTCGAGCAAATTTTTGGCAAAGTGATGCTCAGATCCACCCAGCACGAGGAACTTCCCATCCTTGGTCTCATACGGCCGATACATGGCCGCCCCGCCGAAGGGCCGCATCTCTTTTGCCACCGGATGTGCATTGTCAGCAAAGACGGGCCCCAAGACATTTGGCGTCCAAGCCAGCAGTGCGTCATACATGGACAAGTCGATATAGTCGCCCTTACCCGTCTCGGCCCGGCGATAGAGCGCCATCATGATGGCCGCAAAGGCCATGAGGCTGGCGGCCATATCCGCTGCGGGGATGGAGGGGCTGGCAGGCTTATCATCGGTCAGGCCCCGGTTCAGATCGACCAGACCTGCCATGGCTTCCATGGTGAGATCATGACCGGGCTTATTCACATACTTACCGTCCTGGCCAAAGCCCGCGATGGAGCAATAGACGATGCGCGGATTGATCGCTGCGATGGCATCATAATCTACGCCCAAGCGCTTCACGACGCCGGGCCGGAAGGCTTCGACAATCACGTCAGCCTCTGCGGCGAGCTTCAAAAACAACGCCCGCGCTTCGGAGTCTTTCAGATTGATCTTTAGGCTGCGCTTGCCGCGTGCAATGTTGCGAAACCAGACCGATACGCCGTCCTCAGTCTTATAGCCAATCACGCGGGTCGGCTCGCCTACGCCATTGGCAGGCTCGACCATCACCACATCGGCTCCATGGTCTGCCATCATCATGGTCATATGCGGGCCGGGCAAAAAGGCCGAGAGGTCCAGAACTTTGAGGCCTTGGAGTTTCATGCAGGTGCGTCGCTCTTGGATTTAGGTGTCCATGTCACAAGAGCGCTAATCATATCAAAGCGCAAGATGATGGGGATAACATCTCGCAAGATAGCCCACTCAAGCCGCCTATCACAAGGCTAGCGCCCGCGATCACCCACAATGAAAAATTCATCCTTGTCCAATTTTGGGCTCTCCTTGATAGCCGCAATGTCAACGAAGGAGCGCCGGATCCAGATTAAACCGAATATAACTAGGGCAAGCACGCCTATGCCAGACCCATATGCCACCCAATTTAGTGCCAGCGACTTCAGCTCGTTCGCCTGGTCATGCATCGCTTGGATCAAATCTTGTGAAGCACCAGTTGTATCGCGAAGCTTAAGCTCGGCAGCGACGCCACGATATATGTCTCTCGCAAAGCTTAGGGCAGCGAACCCGACAATCATCAGAAGCAGGGTAAGCCGAAAAACAAATCCGGGGGCCGACATCTTGCGAAGCTCTTCCCGACTAAAATCGAAAGCCGACCAGAAGACGCGGATGAAAAACGGAAGAAAGCAGGCCGATTGTGCAAGCGTCAGCAATAACGGCGCGTCAGTAATGGCTCTTGCGCAGAGGCTATAGGCGGCAAGTCCGAAGATAAACGCAAGAACGAGCGAGAATTTCCGAAGCCACTGCGGCAGTCGATTTATCAGACTATTCAACTCCCACCTCCAGAAAAATCATAGGTTGCAAGCGTAAGGCAAGAATCGATTTTTGACAAATGCCAAAGCCGATAGGTTTCGTCTTAATGCTCACCCAGTTTTGGCGCTCGGACACCTTGTGGTCGCTTACCATTGACTTTGATCGGGCTGGCCAACATTCGCAAGCGGCCGTGCGTCGCATCAGGATGATAGACCA
>JAJTGP010000007.1 GCA_021299265.1 Hyphomonadaceae bacterium
ACCCACCTCTTCAATCAAAATCGCAATCAACCCAGATCCATGACCCCAGACCATCACGCACAAACCTCCCGCGGAGCGGGTTCGTTCATCGGCCAGCCCCTGCCGTTCCGAGGCCGAAATGGGCTGCTGTCCACAAATCCATGACGCGGGTCGGGCTTTCTGCGTTTTGGCTGACAGCGCAACGAAAAAAATAAGGCGAGACAAGCGCAGCGCACAAAGGGACCGTCGCCTTCAATCGCAGAAGCGATTCCTTTTGGCTGTCTAAGCTAAAGATCAGGTCAGTATTGCGTTTCCGTTACTGTCTAAATGAATCGGCAGAGCCTTCACCCCGCTTCGAAACACATCGAAACGGAACGATCAAACTGCACATTGGGCAGACATTTTGCAGTGCCCTAGCAAAAAATTTCGTGGGTACAGTCGTGGGTACAGATTTTTCAATTTTGTAAGTTGCTGAAAAATAACACAAAAATAGAAAAACTGGCGGAGACGGAGGGATTCGAACCCTCGGTGCCCTTTTGGAGCACGCTCATTTAGCAAACGAGTGCCTTCAGCCTCTCGGCCACGTCTCCGCACACACGCCTGATAGCCCGACAAAAGGGGACAGAGCAAGAGCATCACGTCAGTGAAGCTGCACTGAGCCGATGAAGGCCTGCATTGGGCGCGGTTTCGTTAATAGGGCGTCTACCCAATGCTGATAAAGATCGCTTTAAGGAGCGTCTCGCCAATGGCACGCATGGAGTATTCGCAAGACATCGCCGGGGATCGACCCGCGACAGCAGCGCGCAAAGCGGCGCGCGGCGCGCGTTGGTATCGTTCCAGCTTTGGGCGCGCGCTGGAAATCCTTGATGTCATCGTCATCCTGTTCGTGATGGCCTATGTGCTGAACGTGACAACTGCCGATCATGTTCTGACCGCCCCTTTGAGTGCCTGTCTGCCCATGGTTCTGGGCGGGGTTGGTCTGTGGTGGATCCTGCGGGAGCATGATTTGTACCGTTTCGATGCAGAGCCGATCGCCGTAACCCACGGTACTCGGACCCTGGGCGCGGTAGCTTTGGCTTTACCGACAACGGCGGGGATCGGGGCTTTGGTTGCTTTGGCGGTTGGTCGTGCGCCAGAGACTGGCGCATGGGAAGCTGGCATCGCGACGCTGCTCGCGGGCTCTAGCATTGTTTCACTCCATTTCTTTTCCGCCTTGATTTTAGGGGCGATGATTAAAGCGGGCTTGTTTTCCCTCAATGTGGTGATCGTCGGCGCGACGCCCTTGGCCCATAAATTGATCGAGGAAGCCAAAGCTTCGGGCGATATTGCAGTGCTGGGTGTGTTTGACGACCGAATGGACCGTGCCAAGCCCTTGCCTAACCATGTGAGACTTTTAGGCGACCTTGATGATCTTATGAGCTGGCCACATCTGCCCAGTATCGACCGGGTGATTGTGGCAGTCTCCAGCACCGCACAAAGCCGTGTCCTACAACTGGTCACGAAACTGCGCTCTATGCCCAACAAAGTCGTGCTCGCCATTGATATGCAAGGCTTTGACAGCGACGGTACGACGATTGGCCGAATTGGCAACCGCCCGGTCGCCTATGTCTCCGGCGCGCCCGAAGATGCAAAGCGTGCCTTTTGGAAGCGCGTGCAAGATCTTGTGTTGGGAACCATTGCTTTGCTCTTGGTGGGCCCGCTGATGGCCTTGATCGCGGTGGCGATTAAGTTGGATAGCAAAGGGCCGATCTTCTTCCGGCAGAAGCGGCATGGATTTAACAATCAAGCGTTTGATTGCTGGAAATTCCGTTCGATGCGTGTAGAAACCACCGATGCTTGCGCCGCACAGCAAGTGACGCAAAACGACCCCCGGGTGACCCGGATCGGCCGCTTTATCCGCGCCACATCCTTAGACGAGTTGCCGCAATTATTTAATGTCCTGAATGGCACCATGTCGCTGGTTGGGCCACGCCCACATGCCATCGGGATGAAAACGGGCGATCAAGAAAGCGAAGCTTTGGTCGCTGAATATGCCCACCGCCACCGGATCAAGCCTGGCATGACAGGATGGGCCGCCATTCACGGCTCACGCGGGCCTGTGCATAGCGCTGAAGAAGTCGCTGAACGGGTAGCCTTTGACATCGCCTATATCCGCGATGCCAGCCTTTGGCTCGACCTCCTCATTATGCTCCGGACCCTGCCCGCCTTGTTAGGCGACAAAGGGTCGGTGCGGTGAACTTTCTGCGAGCCCCCGATCGCGAGGCACAGCGCTTGCCATGATGGGTCGTCACCTTATGGCGTATATCATCCCAAATCTGGCCCAAGCTGTGGCCAGCTTTGGGATGGTCGCTGTTCTCACGCGCCTGCTCAGCGACGACGATTATGGCCGCTATACCTTGGTCTATGCGGCCATGACGCTGGCACAATATCTCTCCGTTGTCTGGATTGAGGCGGCTGCGGCTCGCTTTTATGCCGATGCAGCAGAAAAAGGCGAAAAGCCGGCCCATTTCGCGACTTTGATCACCTTGTTTAGCTGGTGCGCGGGCGCTTTTGCCTTGATCTCCATCGCAGCCCTTGTGCTATGGCCCGCCGACTTGAATTTGAAGATTGTGGTCGCAGCCGCCTTTGGCAGCGTGATTACCAGGTCTCTGATTAAAATCGCTTTGGAAACAAGGCGGATGGCGCAAGAGGCCAAGCGCTTTGCGGTAGTTGATACATTGCACACCTTACTCGCCTTTGGGCTTGGCATTGGATGCGTGGTTTTCTTTGCTATGGGGCCAGAGGGTCCGTTTATCGGCATGCTGATTGCCTCGGTGGTCGTTCTGGCGATTGAAGGGCCAGCCTTGTGGTTTGCGGCACGCAAAGGCGCGCTCGAACCCACACGCGCGAAAGCCTATTTCGCCTATGGCGCGCCTTTGGCTGGCGGCTTAATTCTAAGTCTGGCCCTGACCAGTGGTGATCGCTTTGTCATCGCGGCGTTTCTGGGGGAAGGCGACGTGGGGGCCTATTCCGCCGGCTATCAGGTTGGTGCACGGATTCTCGACATCATCTTCACCTGGGGTGCCGCTGCCGTCACACCCATCTTGATCGCAGCTTATGAGCGCGGTGGCCCGGCAGAGGCCGTCAAGGCAGCCCATCAGGGCTATGTTGTCCGCCTCGGCATTGGTGCGCCTGCGGCTTTGGGTATAGGATTACTCGCCGCGCCAATTTGCGAGATACTGATCGGGGAAGCCCTGCGCGACCGGGCGATCCAAGTCGTGCCGTGGATCGCCTTTTCGGCCTTGCTTGCCGGCATGTGCGACTATTTTTCTGAAGCTTTCATGCTGTCGAAAAAGGCATTGCAACGGGCACTTTTGCTCTTGGTGCCGGTAGTCACCAGCCTCAGCCTCAACGTGCTGTTGCTGCCGAAATATGGCTTGATGGGCGCAGCTTACGCCAATGTTGTCGCTTATGGCCTCGGCATGACCATGCTGGCTTGGATTGGCCGACGCTATGTGGCGCTGCCGATCCCATTATTCGAAACGGCAAAGATCGCACTTGCCTGCGCCCTCATGGCGGGCGTGGTGCTGGCACTCCCCAGTTTTGGGGCGCTCCAAGATCTTGCGTTGAAAGGGGGCATAGGCGCTCTCAGCTATGGGGCATTTATCATGGTCTTAAATGTGGCGGGCGCACGCGACTTTGCCAAATCCCTCTGGACCCGCCTACGCCCACAAACGGGGGTCGTATGAGCGAGACGATTTTCACCAATGGTGTCAAAGCCGAAGGCCCCTTGGCGCTCAGCATTGCAACGCCCTTCTTCCGCAATGACCCCAGTGCCTTGTTGGACATCTTGTCCAAACAGATGGCCACTGAAGCGGTTGAGCTGATTATGGTCGATGATGGGTCTGATGACCCATTTGTGACGGCGAAGCTGGAGGCAACGCTACATAGTCTGAATGTGCCAGCCAGTTTGATAAGCTTACACAGCAATCAAGGCCGATCGGCCGCTCGGAACCGATTGATTGCGGCGGCAAAGGCCCCGGTCATCCTGTTTCTTGATTCCGACATGGCGCCCGATGCGCCAAGCTTTGTGTCTGAGTGGCTGCAGCTTGCCCGCGATCCAGCCACAGAAATTGCCTATGGTGGGTTTTCGACCCTGCAAATCCCCGATTGCCCGGCTTTAGCTTTGGCCAAAATGGTTGCGGAAAAGTCGGACTGCGCGTCTGCCAGCGAGCGGCAAAGCCGGGGCGCGTTGGCGGTTGCCACTTCCAACCTGCTGGTACGCAAAAGCATTTTGGACGACACGCCCTTTGATGCGGGCTTTTCGGGTTGGGGCTGGGAAGATGTAGACTGGGCGTTGCGGGCAGATGCCAAGGGTCACGCGGTTCGCCATGTCGATATTCCTGCGACCCATTTAGGCCTTGATGATGCCGCGACGCTCCTGGATAAGTTTGCCAAAGCTGGGCCGAACTTCCGCAAAATGGTTGAGCGCCACCCCAGTATGGCGGCATTGCCCGGTACCCAACTCGCCCAAACCCTGGCGCGTGTGCCGGGCCGACCGATGATCAAGTCAGTCCTGAAGGCTCTGGTCCTATCTGAGGCCCTGCCTTTGGCGATCCGGGCGCAAGGGGCACGGCTATGGCGGGCTTTATGGGCTGCCGACGCGCTTAAGTAAGGCGATTTCGGGTTTCAGGGCGCGGCGGTGCCGGCATCGGTGCGGTTGGATAAGTGCCTCTGACTTGTGCGCCAGCGCGCACTGGCGCTGCAGGACTAGGCCTTTGTGCTGGCACCAAAGGACACATGCCGACGCCAAAACTCAAGCCCGCCAAGAGTGCTACCCATGGCCCCAGAACCGACACTTCTGTGGGGGCCAGTAACAAGGTTGCAAGTCCTGCGCACCATAGGCCGAACAATAAGGCGCCGTCCGTATCGGTCGCCCGGCGGTCCAGCGCCAAGCGAACACTGGTAACAATGGCCCAAAGCCCTGCCAGTCCCAGACCCAGCATACCCAATCCTTGGCCAAATCCTTCGCTGATCGAGGAACCGGCAACGCCGAAGCCATAGCCAATCCAGTTTATCGCCCCAAATGAGTCCGACGAAAGTGCTAAAGGCGTGAACAACGCCAGCAGGGTCACGGTCAGGATGGAACAGGCCAGCGTGACGGCTATATCGATCGGGGTCCACGGGCGACGAGCAGATATCCAGCGCAATCCATAGCCAAGGCCCGCCGTCACAATGCCAACGCCTGCCGCCATCAGGCTGACCAAGTCCCCTAAGCCAAGCGCCAAGGCTATCAGCGCCACCGCCCAAGCCAACCAAGCCCAGCGCCACGTAGCACTGGCCGCCGACGCCCACAAAGCGCCACATAGGGCAAGGGTCAAATCGCCATCAAGGGCGGCCAGCGGCATCAGCCCTCGCGCGGCGATAAGCTGTGCCAAAAGGGCAAATAAGCCTGCAAAAGCAGCGGTAAAGGCTAAATCCACCGCCGACAGGCGCGCGGCCACCGCGATGCCAAAAACCCACACCAACAAAAGAAGGATTCCATGCTGCAACGCGATTGCCGGTGCTAGCGCCCAAGCGGCAGAGCAGAGACACACCGCGACTAACAGCAACCCGTCCAAGCGCCGCAAAAGAAGCGGGGCTAACACCTCCCAGCGCACCGCAAAGCCGACAAGACCCATGGAAGCTATCCCTGCCTTTAGGAATACGGGCCCTAAGGGGGCTTCGTCGAGGCCTGCGGCCCCAGGCCACGTCCGCCAAAAGCCTGCACTAAAACAAGCAAGCGCCAGCGCCAACAAGGCCAAGTCCCAACGCAACGACATTTTAGGTGCGACCATGTTAGCGATTTTCGCTGAACTTCAGGGCAGGACTTGATTGGCCAGTCACCACGATTCCGAGACAGCGTCCACCGCGGCCGACGACTTCATCGCGCAGATCAATTGACTCGCGGACATCGCTTTTAGCGCCATCAATGACCAGAATGACCCCGTCCATGTCTGCAGCTAAGGCAAGGCCTGCACGAGATTGCTCGAGCGGTGGGGCATCGACAATGGTCAAATCAACCGATCGACGTACCGCACGCCAATAATCGGGTGCTGGGGCTACTTGCAGCTTTTGATTGCTGGCCAACGCAGTGCGATTAAACCGGCTGACATAGAGCTTTGGGATGGTGGTCTTGTAGCTGACGACGGCCCCTTCCCCTTGCGCGCCATCGGGGGCGCGGGGCTGGGCCCGCCAGAATGGCGTCACGCCAAAGGTCATATCATAGGGGCCTTTGAAGCTCGCCTGCGCACCACCCAAAGCAGAAAACTGGCCCGGCCCAAAGAAATCGAGATCAATCAGCCAAGCCGACTTTGCGGCGCGCTCAGCGGCGAGCTCTGCAAAGGCTCTCGCCACCTCGGAGATTCCAACGTCGTGTTTAGCCCCCACGAACATGACGGCAGCGCCCGCTCCCCCTGTTGCAGCAGCAACAGCAGACCAGACTCCGTTCATCTGTCCTTGAATGCTTCCCATCCAAACCCCAACTCAAACAAGCCTCTACGCCGCCTTAGCGCGCCACCGTCGCCAAGATCGGAAGGCCCAGAGTCCGACCGATCGAGGACGGTGTTGGGAAGGTTGTCCGCGAGAATGCCCGCATCAAACCAGCCGCCAGCGCCGTTATGGCCGCAAAGAAGACAGAGAGCATTACTGCTTCCTTCTTCCAGCTCTTGCCACGAGTCGGCACATTAGCACGTTCAATCACGCGAATATTTTCATTAGAGGTGCGGCTGAGTTCATTTTGGGCTTGGGAAGATGCTTCCCGGGTTGAGAATTGTTTGACTTGCTCTTCCAAGATTGCCTTGCGGCGCATCAAGTCATCAAACAACGGCTTTACTTGACTTAACTGAATGGCACGCGCCTGCAACTGGGCAACTTGCGCCTCTAGAATGGCTTCACGCTGTGTTAAAGCTTCCACTTCAGCGGCATTACGTGCGCGATCAGAGGCCAAGGTATCGCGAACGGGGTTTGCCCCAGTCTTGGTTGTGCCAGCCGCGCGACCTTGATCGGACCCCAGAAGTTCATCCAATGCCTCAATCCGGCGACGCATATCCTGCACGGGCTGGCTTTGTTCGGTATAGCGGGTTTGCAGTTCGGCCAATTGGCTGGCGAGCTCGATCCGACGGCGGGAATTGTCGGTCTCAAACGACAGGCGCACTTCGCGCGGTTCGCTACGGAAGCTGCGGTCGCTGGCGGCAAAGCGGCCTTCGGCTTCGCGCTGGCGCGACTGGACGTTCAATAAATCAGCCCGTGCCGTTGAGAGGAGTGACTGCAGCGCCAAACGCTCGGCTTCAAAATCCGCGACTCCATTCGCCCCCAGAAAGGTAGTGATCTCGCCTTCTAACTCTTGCAGGCGGGTTTCAAACTCGTTGCGCTGGATTCGCAAAGCCCCTGTTTGGTCTTCAAACAGGACTTCACGACGATAGGTCAGATACTCGTCAATCATCGTATTGAGGACTTTAGCGGCAATAACCGGGTCTTTGCTCTGATAGCCCAATTGGATCACCGTCGTATTGGTGGAAGCGGCTGCAGAAAAATTGCGCTGAAACTGATCCACCCCAAAAGCAATGCGTCGTTCGGGCGTATCGGGACCTTGGGTGATCTGGATGTCCTCAGGATTAAACAATCGGTCCAGCCCGATTTTACGAATCACCCGCTCTGCAACTTGGGCAGATTTGATCACTTCGACTTCAGATTGGACGATTTGTTCTTGCTTCGGCGCTGCCCCTTCACCAGCGGCACCGACGCGCGGGGTAAAAACATATTCCTGCCCCAACAAAATCGAAAGCCGCGCAGTGGCGGTATAGCTCTTCTGAAGCGTGGTCGCAAAAGCGATCCCAAGGGCAGAAATAAGAATAAAAACAATGATCATTAGCCACTTCTCACGCCATAACAGGCTAAGCCAATCGCGGAAATCCAATTGGGGGCGCGCGCTGCCAGTCGGCTCATAACCGCCAGAGCGGGGATAGCTTGGGCCCGTGTGGTAAGTCATTCTAAATTCCGCGCGTCAGGACGTGTGGCAAAGCATTTTGCTTCCTCCAAACGTTAATCAACCATTATCCATTAACGAAACGTTTAACGATTGGGTTTCTAAGAAACAGGCTGTTGCCAACTGCCCTAGGGAGCCTGTTCATGCGTGCCAAAACCACCGCTATACTCTGGTCTTGGGTGGCTTTGGCAGCTCTCAGCCTGACCGCTTGTGCGCCGAGAGGCTATGTCGATGCCCTGCGCACCGAGGGTAAGAATTGGCAGACTCCACGCCCGGTTGCGACGGTCGACTTCCCTGCTATCCCGACTTTTCCAAGCTGGACCGCCGAGGATGAGACGTATCGATTTTTTCCGGGCGATGTGATCGATTTCCAGTCAGTGGGTGCACCAGAGCTCAGTCGGAAGCTGACAGTTGCGCCCGACGGCCGCATTCATCCGCCGATGCTGGAAGCCATTATGGCGGCGGACCGCACACCCGATGATTTAAAGCTGGAATTGCAGGGACAATATGCGACCTATTTGCGAAATCCAGCAATTGCGCTCGCACCCGATAGTTTCGCGTCGCAAAAATTCTTTGTCGGTGGCGAAGTTGCAAAGCCCGGCCTCTATGATTTGTCGGGGGAAATGGACCCGTTGCAGGCCATTACGACGGCTGGCGGCTTCTTAAACACCGCCCGACGGGAAGAAGTCGTCGTCTTGCGCCGGGGTGCCGGTGGCACACCCTATATGCGCGTCTATGATCTGCGCTCTGTTTGGGCGAGCCAAGCCTTGCTAGCCGAACTGCCGCGCTTGCGCCGCTTTGACGTTGTTTGGGTGCCCAAGTCGCGCATTTCGGAACTGGGCCAATTCACCCAACAATTCGTGCGCGACGCGTTGCCAATTACCATCGGCTTCAACTATAGTATCGGCTCAAATATCGTCCAATAAGGGCGTCAGACCGCACCTTTGCGGTCTGAGAGCAGATGCTTTTAGTTCGCTGTGCGCTGAAGCCACTCACGTGCGGCGCGCTGGGCTGCTGAGACTTGGCTTTGGGTCATCATCGCGGTCAATTCTTGGCGACGCAGCTTGGCTTCGCTATCACCGCGCATGGCGGCGATGTTGAACCACTTGTGCGCTTCCACATAATCTACGTCGGCACCAACGCCGGTTGCATGCGACAGACCCAAGGCAAACAGATCGCTGCCTGCGTCATTGGTTTCAACTTCTGTGGTCATTGTGACCTCTAAAGCGCTGCTCATATCGTAAGCCATTTTAGTCTTTCCCCTAACCATATTGACCGCGTTCTGGGCCAAGTGCTTTTTTCACCGAGCGGCCGTTTTGGCCTCTCGCAGGGACAATGTGACGGGTGATAGTGAATCGAATCTTCTCAAGACCTTGCTATAAAATGAATTTCAGTACCTTTTACGTAAACAGGTGGTTCACGCCCCCCGACGTGATTCATGACTCCTTCAGCTACTTTGCTCAGAGATTGATAAACTTGCCCTTTTTCGAACCCGATGATGCTAACGCTCTATCAACCGAGAATCTCGACGTCTCTCAGGTTTTTGATTTGAACGGCAAAGGTGCGGTCGAGGCCTTAGCCCTTGTGGAAGCCGCCCTGCACGAACAGCGTCGCGATGAAGAGGTTAAGCTGTGGTTCAAATTTGATCCCCCTCAGCCCGGTGGTGGCGAGACTTTGTTTCAGCCCGTCGGCAGACGATTGCGCGACGCCATTAAGCATGGCCATGCGGTGCGCGCGATGCCAGCCCAAGGTGGCGGCTGGATTGTCAGGCTGGCGGCAAAGGTGCGATAGTTAATCATGGCCGTCTATACCGAACCCAGCGATGAAGAATTGGCGACCCTTTTGCAAGGATGGGGCCTGGATGGCCTGAGAAACTTCAAGGGCATTGCCGAAGGGGTTCAGAACTCAAACTTCTTGGTGGAAGCCGCCCAAGGCCGCTTCATCATGACGATTTACGAGAAATCCGTCGCGCTGGAAGATTTGCCCTTTTATTTGGGCCTGACCGAACGGGCCGCCAATGCGGGCCTGCCTGCTGCTCGACCTATCCGCACCCAAGATGACCAAGTGGTGCAGATGATCCGGGGCAAGCCCACAGCACTCTGCAGTTTCCTCGACGGGGTCTCAACGAAACGCCCACCTGCCAGCCATGCCCGCGCTGTGGGTGCCGCATTGGCCCAATTACATCAGGCTTTGGACGGCTTCCCGCTATCGCGCCCAAACGACTTGGGTCCAGATAATTGGGCTGATCTTTGGAAGGGCCGATCCCGCCATGCCGAAGCGCTGGAGCCTGGGATTGCGGCGGCCATCCAAGGCGACCTCGAAGCCTTTAAGGCCGACTGGCCGACGGATTTGCCGCGCGGCATCATCCATGCCGATCTCTTCCCGGACAATGTGTTGTTTCTGGGCGAGCAGGTCAGCGGCCTGATCGACTTCTATTTCGCCTGCAATGACTTCTTGGCTTACGATGTTGCGGTCATGCTGAATGCTTGGTGCTTTGAAGCCAATGGGCGGGAGTTTGACCTCATCAAAGGCCGCGCTTTGATTGCAGGCTATGAGAGTGTGCGGCCCTTGAGTGCGGCAGAGCGCGCTGCTTTGCCCTTATTAGCGAGGGGCGCGGCCCTGCGCTTCTTCTTGACCCGTCTTGTGGATTGGATGACACCGATGGACGGGGCCTTGGTGCGCAAGAAGGATCCGCGCGATTATGCGGGCCGGCTTGCCTTCCACCGTGCCGCACGGGACGCTTCGGATTATGGTGCGCCTTAAACGTCCAACCAGCCGGCAACCATCGACACCACTTCATCATCCTGCACCAGCGCCCGGTGGCCGAGACCATCGACGGGCCAGAAACGCGCGCCGGGCCACGCTTCTGCGGCGCGTTTGCCTTCAGAAGCTGGGCATTGTTCATCGTCAAGGGAATGGATGAACAAGGCATCTGCCGTCATACTTGGCGCGGCAGCCGCCAAATCAAAAAAGCGGCCCTCTTGATGGCCGAGTGCCAAGGCCGCTTCAATCATCGGCTCTTCGACGCCATAGCGCCGCCACGCCCGTTCAAATTGGCGGGCTTGGGCAACTGGTGGGGAGATCAGCACGACTTGGTCTAGCTCTAGCCCTTGTTGGAAAGCCTTTGTTAAAGCCGGCCCGCCGAAGGAATGCGTTGCGGCACCGGCAAAAGGCCCAAAGCGCGCTTGCAACGCCAAGATCGCGTCCGCTGCTAATTCCAGACTACAGCGATCGCCATCGCTATGGCCGTGGCCCGGCAGATCAAAGGCAACGACGGAACGGCCGCGCTGACTTAACAGCTCGATCAAAGGTGACCACAGGCTGGTGTCGTCTTCCCAGCCATGCACCAAGAGTACGGGCGGGGCCTCATAGCGGTGTCCGAGCAGATGCCAGCTGGCAATCTGAGAGCCCTCAGGGCCAACCATTTCATGATCGGCTTGATGCAGAAGCGGGCTGACACGAGGAACCGCCCGCCGCTTTGGCTGGCCGGATTGGTTCAAAAGATACTTGGCATGAGTCACAACGTCGTTCATGACAGAGCGTGTGGAACGCCGCCGCGCAGTTTGCAAGGTCATGACGAAACGGAAACCTCAAGATGGATGACACTTTATTCCCAGCTGCGACGATTTTGTTGGTGCGCGATGGCGCAGACGGACTGGAAGTCATGATGGTCGAGCGCCACGCCAATATCGGCTTTGCCGGTGGGGCGATGGTGTGGCCCGGCGGCAAAGTGGATCCAGCAGACTTTGACGAAGGCTGGCTCGAAGCTGCAGAAGGCCTCGAAGGCTTGGAAGCCGATGAGCGCGCAGCTCGTGTGGCCGCCCTGCGGGAAGCCTATGAGGAGACAGGCATCTTGCTGGCGACCCGCAATGGCGAGCCGATTGGGGCAAAAGCGCTGGACTTAACCGACATGCGCAAACGCGTGGATCGCGACGCGACCTTGTTTCAGCCCTTGGTGCGCGGTCATGGCCTAAAACTGGCAACCAGCGCGCTGCGCCCGTTTGCGCGCTGGATCCCGCCCCCTGCCCTCCACAAGCGTTTCGATACGCGATTTTATTTGACACCCGTGCCAGCCGGCCAAGACGGGGTTCAAGATGGCAGCGAAGCGGTCGATCTGGTCTGGATCAAGCCACAAGCCGCTTTGGAGGATTTGGCTGCCGGCCGCCGTAAGATCATCTTCCCAACCGCCCGCAATCTCGAGCTCTTGGCGCTGTCTAAATCCGTCGCGCAGGCTTTGGCCGACGTGGCGGCGCGTCCCCAAGGTATCGTCCAGCCCATCATCGAAAATGGGGTGTTGAAGATACGTTCTGACCTTGGCTATCCAGTCACCGAAGAAACACTCGACACAGCCATGCGAGGGTAGGCCATGCCGATGATCCACCTTTCAACGGATATTCCCGCCCTGTTTGAGCCCGCCCAAGGCGACCAGCGCCGTGGGGGCTTAATTGTGGCGCAAGAGATTTTCGGCCTGAATGCCAATATTCGCGCCCTGTGCGCGCGCTTTGCGGGCGATGGCTTTGATGTTGTGGCCCCAGCCTATTTCGACCGGATCGAAGCAGACTTTACCGCCGCCTATGATCCAGATGGAATTCAAAAGGGCCTTTCTGCGGTACGAGCCACATCCTGGGATCAAGTTACCGCTGATACGCAAGCGGCCATTGACCTGCTGCGCCAGACCCAGTCGCGCATCTTTGTCACGGGCTTTTGCTGGGGCGGGACGGTTGCCTGGGTGGCCGCGTGCCGCTGTGCAGGCGTGACCGCAGCTTCAGGCTTTTACGGCCGGATGATCAATATGTTCTTGGCCGAAACGCCAAAAGCACCGATTGAATTGCATTATGGCGACAATGACCCCGGCATTCCATTGAGCTTGGTCGACGAGGTGCGCGCCGCCCACCCACAGGTGCCCATTCATATTTACCCCGCAGGCCATGGCTTCTTCTCAGACCGCGGCCATGATTTTGACCCGACACAAGCAGATCTTGCGTGGGCACGAACCCTCGACCTGTTTGACCGCAGCTAAATATGCGTCAGAAGACGCGGGTTAGCGCCACATAGCCATAATGGGTCGTGCCTTGGCGCGACGCATTGGGGGCGGTCCTCGCAAATCGACCCGGAATCAAAGCGGATGCGCCAACTTCCAGCCGCAGTTTATTGGGCTGCAGCCAATAGCGGGCTCGGCCATCAATTGACGCACCGATAAACGTGCCAGACTGGCCGGTGCGATCCTGAACGCGCGCCACAACCCACGCATCGCGCGCTTCGTCCAGATGGGCATGCTTGAACGCCAAACGCAGGTCCGAACGGGCATTAGGTCGCACCTCAATCCGGCCGCCGGCGGCATTGATATTTGCGGGCGTCAAAGGTCCATGAATGCCCGTATTGCCCAGATCAGTCCGCCGCCCGCCAAACAAGCGCTCGGCCTGTTCGAACTTGAGGTCGTTGGGATTGCTGTCACCTGAGGCAAAATCCCAATCAATCCCGACTCGCGGCTGCCAAGGCAGATCAAAAGTATATCCAAGATGGGCGTGGGCGGCAAAAGTCCGCACTTTCAGGTCAATCGTATCGCTTAGCGCGGCGCTTGCCCGACGGGTGCCGGTCCGCCAAGACGTATCTAACTCAAAGTCCCACTGGCTTTTTTGCGGCGGCCGGAACAGGCGAAAGCCCGGCTGAAGATAGTCGCGATTGGGGGTATTGGTTCTGGCCGTATCATGTTCTTTCAAGCGAAAGACGAATAATTCCCCGGACGTCTCTGGCAACAGGTCGCCTAGTAGATTGGCGCGGCGATAATGCACGCCTAAAAGCAGCCGCGACCACTCTTCACGGTCAGCCTGCATCTCATTCTTCTCAAGGCTCGCGCGATCTTGTGGCAATCGCCCGACTGGCACCACGGCCACCACATTCCACGCATCGCCGCGCGCATTACTCGACTGCCAATAGGCCCCGGTGAAGTTTAACAACACATTGGCCATGTCCGCACGCTCAAGGATACGCCGACCGCCAATATCCAAGGTCTGGCGCCCGAGTTTCAGGCGCGCCTTGTCCTGTTTTAACGCATTGGCCAAGCCAGCTCCGCTCAAATCAATGGTCGCGTAAGCCTGCAAGACATCAAGCGGATTTACGAGCGACGCACTGAGCGTGGATCCTGAATCATTCAGTTCCTTGCGACTGTCTTGTAACTCAAGACCAAAAGTGACAGAGTCAAACTTCGCTTCTGCCAAGATCAGCGTGCGAAACGCCAAAGCTTGATCGCCACCTCTACCACCGGCACGAAACTGCCCGTCTAAGCTTTCATAGCGGACCCGCGCCTCGCCCGAGATCTTTAGCCATTCTGGCAAAATCCGTTCTGGCGTCGCAGATGGGTTATCCACCGGCGCAGTCTGGGCCTGCGCGGCGTCGGGTAGCAAGGTCGCCAAGGCGAGCGCGGCACTGACCGCTAAAAACTGACGCACGGGGAGACTTTTGTCCTTCACTGACTGTCGGAAGTGGTCCTTGAGATCACCGCGACTTCCACCGCGCTGCCTACTTCAGGCCGGGGTGTATGGCAAAGCCAACGCGCACCCAAGGGCTCATTTTGCAACATGTCTCGCGGAGAAGTGAAGACTTTGCCCCCGAACCCTAAAGGCCGAGTGCTAAAGCAAAAGCAAATTGCGCACGCGCCGCCTCTGCTTTTGCTGCCACTTCGGCACTTTGCGCTTCATAAGCTGCCCGTTCTGCTGTCAGCACTTCCAAGAAGCCGGAAAGTCCCGACGTATAGCGCACCCGAGCCAATCGCGCTTGATCTGCCGCAGAGGCGACATTGGCGGCTTGGGCTTGCGCACTGCGCTCTCCTTGGCGAACAGCCGAAGCCTGAGTTTCCAAGTCGGCCAAGGCTTGCAGGACGCTTTGCTGATAGACCAGTGCTTCGGTCTCTGCCTGTGCCCCCGCTGCCTGTGCCAGCCCGCGCAGACGCCCAAAGTCAAACAAGGTAAGCGCTAAGTTACCCGACACACTATTGGACGGAAAAGATACGCCTTGGCCAAGGTCGGTCTCCACGGAAAGCCCCGTCAGGGACAGATTAGGCAAACGGTCGCGCTGAGCCGCCCGTGCATCAAGGCCTGCTGCCCGTAAACGGCGCTGCGCTGCGACAAGATCAGGCCGTGTGTCGAGCCAGACTTGCGGGGCTATAATGGCTTGGCGGGAATCCAATTGCGGGATTGGAGCCATAGGTTCTAAGAGAACAGCCAGACTGCCGGGCTTATCGCCGATCAAGGCTTCCAGACCGAGACGGGCCGCCGTTTGGGCCTGCAGGAAACTGGGTAAGCGCGCGGCGATCGCATCGCGATTGCTGGTCGCCTGTGCCACGCCCAGACCGGTTTCAAGACCGGCGACTTGCCGCGCTTTAGCTAGGCCTAAGCTTTCCTCAGCGCTGGCCAAATTGGCTTTGGTGACGGCAACTTGGGCTTGGGCTGCGCGATAGGCGATATAGAGTTGGGCCATATTTGTGCGCGTGGCACTTGCAACGCGCTGCGCGTCGAGGCGAGCAGCCTGCGCGCGGGCCTTACTGGCCCCTGCTCGCGCGCGATTGGCACCGAAAAGGTCAAGCGGCACGGCTAAAGTGGCACTGCCGATCTTTTCGAGACTGGCTTTTCCGCCATCGACTTCAGCGCGTGTTTGGCTGCCGCTAACGCCCAGTGACGGCAAGAGACCCGCACGTGCAACCATCAATTGGGCTTCGGCTTCTTTCAGGCGGCTCTGCGCAATGGCAAGGTCTGGCCCCAATTGCACGCGGTAAAGCAATTCCTTCAGAACTGCATCTTGGCTTGTCGGCACATCGGGTAAGCGTGCAGTTTCTTGCCAAGCAACAGGTAAGGCGTTGCGCGTTTCAGCCTCTATCTGCGCGCCAAGGCCAGTGGCGCAGCCTGCCAGCGCGAGGCTTGCGACCAACAGACTCGTTGTCACCCAAAAGCGAAAGCGGCTCATTTCGCATCCCCTGATTTTGGAGCTGTCACCGCACGCGCAATGGGCTTCGCCGTCACAAAGACATCCATTTGCTGACCGACAAAGGCCTGTCTGCCAGCGGGATTGAACGAATAGATCACCTCCACTACACGGGTATCGACCCGTTCTGCCCCGCCATTGAGGTTCTTCTTCGGCATGGCTTGGGGTTCAAATCTGACGAAGGTCAAAGGAATGCGCTTGGAAGCATCCCCGCGCAGGCTTGCTTGAGCGGGTGCACCAGAAGCAATGCGGGCCGCATCTTCTTCATCAATCTGCACGCGGACATGCATCGGCGTGACCGCGCCCATGGCGACCAAGGGATCTGCCAACGTACCCGCACTGGCAAACTCCCCCACCCGAATATTGAGACGCAGCACTTGGCCAGCAATGGGGGCGCGCACGATCAAGCGGTCCAGATCGGTAGAGACCACTTTGGCTTGTGCCGCTGCTTGAGCGGCACCGGCTTGAGCCGCTAGCGCTGCTTGTTGGCCTTCGGTGATCGAGGCCTTCGCACTGGCACTGGAGGCTTTTGCAGCAGCTAAACGGGCTTGCGCATCGCCAAGCCCACCGCGCGCAGACGTCAGGCCACCTTCGGCTTCTACCACCGCCCCGCGTGCCTGATCATAGCTGGCCTTGGCCCGTTCCATTGCGAATTTGGCGCGATCGCGTTCGTCGGTTGAGACCGCACGTGGATCAGAAATCGTTGCAAATAAGCCCAAGCGGGCTTGAGTATCCGCAAGCGCGAGGCGGGCGACATCAGCGGCAGCTTGCGCATTGGCCAAGCGCCCTTCGGCTTGGGTGAGAGCGCCTCGCGCCGTGGTGACACCGGCTTCAGCTTGGGCAATACCCGCCGCCGCATTGGCCGCATTGGCTTGTAAGGATGGCACACGGCTGGCGCTTGCCGCACTATTGGCGCGCGCCTGTTGAGCTGCAGCCAATTGCGCTTCGAGACTGGCACCCAAGGCACGGCCGTCGAGGCGGAACAAGGGTGCTCCAGCGACGACTTGTTCACCCGGCTTTACATAGACCTCGCGGACGACGCCGGACAATTCCGACCCCACCGCAATCACTTCGCTGGAGGGCTCAATCAGGCCCAGGGCGGCCACGACCGAGTTTTGATCATCCGGCGCGGTTGCAGGTTGGGCCGGTGGAGCCGCACCAGCTTTATCCGGCGGTGAGAGCGTTAAAACGGCAAATGCAATCAGGCCAGTCGCACCAATTGGCAAAACGAGGCGGCGTAAAAGTTGAGGAGTGACTTTCATCTTCTTAGACCTTTTGGGGGAGGGATTGGGTAAGGCCGTCGTCGATCACACGTCCATCTTCCATGCGGATGATGCGGTCGGCGAAGGAAAAAATGCGGTCGTCATGGGTGACGACGAGGACCGCGCGATTGGGATCGTAAGCCGCTTCATCGAGCAAAGCCATAACAGCCTGCCCCGAAGCGGCATCAAGGGCGGCCGTCGGCTCGTCACACACCACCAAAGCGGGATTGTGCGACAGGGCACGTGCGATGGCCACGCGTTGTTGCTGGCCGCCGGATAATTGGCGAGGGAATTTGGCTTTATGGGGCCCAAGCCCCAAATGGTCGAGCATGCGCCCAGATTGGGCGAGCGCATCTTCCCAAGCGACCCCATCTGAGATCAGCGGAATGGCCGCATTCTCTGCCACGTTCAGGGTTGGGATCAGGTTATATTGCTGGAAGATAAAGCCGATCTTACGCCGCCGGAACCGCACGAGGTCGTCATTCTTCAAGCGGTCTAGGCGCTCATTCATTACGGTGACTGTGCCAGAGGTGGCCGACAAGGTGCCCGACAGGATTGAAAGCACCGTCGTCTTGCCGCAGCCCGATGGGCCAACCAGCATGGTCATTTTGCCGTAATCAATGCCCAAGGAGATGCCATGGAGAACCCGAATGACATCATTGCCACTGGGAAATTCCTTGATGACTTGATCAATCACCGCGGCTTGAGGGGAAATCAAAGTCATGCGCTTACCCCCGAAAAACGATGGCTGGATCAAGCTTCAGGACTTTGCGCACGCTGACATAAGCTGAGCCCAGAACGATAACCATCACCAATAAGGCGCTGCCACCAACAATCTCGCCCAAGGCTTTGAAGCCACGTAGACTGGGGTCGGCTTGCCCGAAATAAAGGAAGGCGGCAGTGCCCCCGATGCCAATGCCATAGCCGATAAAGCCAACCAGCAAGGCTTGACTCAACACCATCACCAAGATTTGCCGATTGGTGACGCCGATGGCTTTAAGCGCCCCGAAATTCTTCAGGTTTTCGGCCACAAACATGGCCAAGGTCAGCGCTGTGATCACAACGGCAACCAGAATACCAAGCCCGATGGCTGCCCCAAACGAGATGGGGATTCCGGTGTTTTCGATGATGAATTGCGTGCCCGCAGCCGCAAATTGCTGCCGTGTCAGGGCTTTCAAGCCGGTCACCTCGGTTATCCGCTTGGCAAGAGCTTCGGGTTCAATGCCGGGCTTGGCCTCAACCAGCACGAAGGACAATTTGTTGCGCTCAGGCGGGGTAATGGCAATCGCATCGGAGTATTTCATGTAGAGCGTGGGCAGACCGCTGAAATTGGTGAGAGAACTGGTAAGGCCAGTCACCACAATGCGATTGTCATTGATCTCTACGGCCTCCCCGATGGGATCACGACCATCGGCCCAAATAAGATGGGTCGTATTGCCATCCAGAATGGCCGCATTGCGCCCGCGGATCGCGGCCATGCTGTTGGTTAGATTCTCCTCTGGTAGGCCAACCATGGACTGATTGTCGACGCCCACCAACGTAACTGCAGCGATGTTGCCTTGCATGGTTTTCACCGTCGCGGCCGAGCGGGCATAGGGCACCGCCCACGCCACGCCATCGACTGAGCGCACCCGGTACAGGCTTTGATCGCTGATCGGCTGGCCTTGATCAGGCTGTTTCACGCGCGGGTCCATCACCCAGATTTGCGCTTGGCGCACATCGAGAACCGGATTGGCCCCCCATGTCAAAAGCCCTACAAAAATAGACGCCTGTTGGCTCATCAACAGGGTGGAAAATCCAATACCAAACACCAGCCCGAAATATTTGACCGGATCCCCCATCAGCATTTTGAGCGCAATGCCAATCATGCCGAGATAGGAGCGTTGCCCGGATTGAGTACCAAGAGAAACCATGAGACTGCTTCTAAGTTAAGGTTTGCATTCGTCGTTCTTGCCGTGCCCAGACCCACCTGAAAAAGCGTGTCAGGGCGCTGGCAATTTCTGAACCGAACTGTTAAGTTCAGTAAGTAGGCCATCAATTAACTGAACGGTTCAGTATGTCAAGAGACTTGGAACAAAGAAATTCTGATTTGGAAACGTCGGGCCAGACGCAGTCTGCCCGTATGGGCCGGCCTGTCGACTTAGCCAAGGAAGCCAAAATTCTGGAAGCCGCCAAAAATGCCTTCCTCGAAAACCCCTATGACCGCATTAGTATGGACGCTTTAGCGGCGCGCGCCGGGGTATCTAAAGTCACGCTTTACGCAAAATATAAGTCAAAGGATCAATTGTTTGTGGCGGCCATGAGTGTTGGCTGCAGCCCGATCTATGAAAATGCCAAGCTGGAAGTGGAAGCGGGCAAGCCCTTGGCGGAAACCTTGGAACGGCTGGGCATCAACTTCATCAAAATGATGCTAAACCCTGAAATCTCGGCCCTGCATGGGGTCATGATGCAGGCGTTGGCAACCCAGCCAGAATTACCGCGCGCCTTTTATGAGCGGGTTGTGCATCGCTCAACCACTGTCTTGGCTGAGGTGCTCTCCATCGCGGACAAACGCGGCGAGATTGCGTGCGATCAACCCTATTTGGCTGCTGTGCAATATATCGCCATGGTGCAGGGGGAGTTCCGCTATAAGCAAGAGCTCGGCGTCACGCGTGGCGTCGACGAGGATGAGTTGACTTTATTTGTGAAATCCTGTGTGCGGGTCTTTTTGCGCGGTTGGCGCAAGGATTAGAGCACCCGCCCCGCCACGGCGGATAATTTGGCCAGAAGCGCAGGGTCTCGTGCCTCTGGGGCTGTGATCAGCGCGAAGTCCAAACATGTATCAATTGGAGAGGGCGTCCGTTCAATCGATTTGAGCGCGCGCGCCAAATCGGCCACCAAGGCCTTTGCCTTGGTTGAATTGGCGTGCATGACCTCTAGAATAGCCGAAACCTCAACCGCGGCATGGTCCTCATTCCAACAATCATAGTCTGTCACCATGCAAACTGATGCATAGGGCAATTCCGCTTCCCGGGCGAGCTTGGCTTCGGGCATATTGGTCATGCCAATCACTGAACAGCCCCATGAGCGGTAAAGGTTGCTCTCGGCCAAAGTCGAGAATTGTGGGCCTTCCATCACGAGATAGGTACCGCCCTCGGTCACATCCGCGCCAGAGCGACGCGCCGCTTCTGCGGCAAGCCCGGCCAAACGCGGGCAAATGGGATGGGCTACCGACACATGGGCAACAAGGCCTGTGCCATAAAAGCTTTTGGGCCGCGCAAAGGTGCGGTCGATGAATTGATCCACCACGACAAAATGACCCGGCGGCAGTTCTTCCTTGAGGGAGCCGACGGCGGAAATGGACAAAACATCCGTCACCCCTGCCCGCTTCAGGACGTCAATATTGGCGCGGCTATTGAGTTCAGACGGGGAGATACGATGCCCACGGCCGTGGCGCGGCAAAAATACCACTCTTTGGCCGTCCAATTCGGCATCGAAAATTTGATCGGAAGGCTCCCCCCACGGGCTCTCGATGGTCCGCCATTCCCCAGACAGGCCCGGGATATCATACAGCCCGGAACCACCAATCACACCCAAAACCCAGTTTGACATTTAGCTTAACCCTCTTTGCGCCAACGCGTTACATCACGGCGGCAGGCCTCTAACGTGGCCAAGCGGCGTTGCATCACGGCATTTGGATTTTTTGCGCCCGCAAGCTCGCGCTGGCCCTGGCGGGCAAAGGCATCATAATCGGCACGAAAGCGGGGCTCACCGCGTACAGTCGAGGCCGCCAATACCATGGGCTGCATCGCGTCACTCAACGCCATGATCTCACGCGCGACCCCGACAACTTGCTTGGGTGCCCCAGGCCGGCTGGCTTGAATGCGGGTGATCGCGCCCATGAAGTCCGCAGTCCCATAGCATTGTACCAAGCGGGTATAATCGCGCGAAACATCAAAATTTGGCGCAATTTCCCGAGCAATCTCAGCAGGCGTCAGCGGGCCACGCGGCGCAGCAGGTGGCATAGCCATGGCTGGACTGGATAAGGCTGGCAGTGTCGTGTCTGCCGTAGCTGCAGACGCCGCATTTGGGTTAAACTCCTGCGGCAACTCAAATTGCTTCGTCTCAAGCGGCGCAATCATCGGCGCCGCGGGTGCTTTACGGCCAAGATTGACCGTTACCTCTGGCACAGGGTCTTGAGCAGCGGCTATAGGTGCCGGGTCTTGAGCTTGAGCATTCGCCCAATCGACTGGCCCCGCTGCCAGCGTGAGAATAATCGCAAGAGGTGCAAAACGCATGTTCAATCCATTACATAGCGGATTGGCAGGTTCTTAAGCCCGCCAACAAAATTGGCTTCCGATAGCTTGGGTTCACCTGCAAATTCGACGGATTTGAGGCGCGGCAGTAATTCTTCCCAGAATATCCGCATCTCCAATTTGGCCAAATGCTGACCTAAGCACAAGTGCGCGCCATAGCCAAAGGCCAAATGCTTGTTCGGCGTCCGATCAATCCGGAACGCATAAGGGTCGTCAAACACTTCTTCGTCGCGATTGCCCGACGGATAGGACAACATCAGCCAATCGCCCTTTTTGATCGTTTGACCGCGCAACTCATAGTCTGCGGTGGCTGAGCGCATGAAATGACGCACCGGCGTCGCCCAACGGATCGATTCATCCACCAAGCCATGGATCAGATTTGGATCTTTCTGAACGGCTGCCAATTGGTCGGGATTTTCGATCAAGCCAAACAGGCCCGCAGCGGTCGAAGACGAGGTGGTATCATGGCCAGCCGTGGCGATAATGGTGTAATAGCTGACGGCTTCAAACGCGCCAATTGGCTCTCCATCCATCTTAGCATTGGCAATCACGGTCGCGACGTCTTCAGTTGGGTTGGCCCGGCGCGCCTCTGTGATTTGGTTGAAATACATAAAGAAGTCCATCAGGACGGCTTGGATATCGGCCAAGGCTTTTTGTTCGTCTTGAAGCTCGCCGCCCGAGCGGTTCATTTCCGGGTCCTGCGCCCCGAACAATTCCTGGGTGAGCTTCAACATACGAGGCTCATCCACTTCTGGGACGCCCAGAATCTCCATGATGACGCGCAACGGGAAAAAGAGTGCGATATCATTCAAAAAGTCACACTGCCCACCCATGCCAGCCATTTTGTCGACATAGATGCGGGCGATTTTGCGGATTTGATCCTCAAGCTTGCGCAAATTCTGCGGCATAAACCAAGCTTGGGTCATCACACGGAACTTCGGGTGATCCGGCGCGTCCATTTGTACCAGAGTCCGGATCAAATGTGGGGAGCCGCCGGTCTGTTTGCGCACCTTTTCATCCACCGACTTAGTCGTCAGGGTAGTTGGCAATTCGCCGCTCAAAAACAGGTCGTTCTGACGACTGATTTCCAAAATGTCGGCGTGCTTTGATACAAACCAGAATGGTTCAAAATCAGACATCTGGGTCTTGGCCAACGGAAAGTCGGTGCGGATTTTCGCAAACGTGGCGTCCATGACGGCTTGATCTGCATAGGTCTTTGGACTGACCACGGCACGCGACAGCTCTTCTGGTAGAGTTGGATCTGCAGACATCGCTTAAGCTCCCTGTATGGCCTTTTATGACTGGGCCTTATTACCGGGACGATGTGACGGACTGGCTGCACGGGTCAAGGGCACCCGCACAGATTTGATGTGATGCCCGCCTGCAGGCGATAGGTTTGCATCGCTCAAGACGCGTTGAGGTCCTGCTCCGCAAGGATCCGCAAGCCGCCATCTTTGAGCTCAAAGAAATAGGCTTGGTTCATCAATTTACATGGCTTCTCTGAGTTAAGCTCACATTCTTCCCCGGTGAGGCGAATGCCATTCAGCTTGTAATCAAACTTGATTTTATTGCCGGAAATGATCTTCAAAACCACGTCAGCAGGTTCTGACGGGATCAGATCGCCGGGGGTCACTTCATAGGGCGTTTGGGGAATGGGGGATAAGCCTTGCAAGCGAGCGCTATAGATGCGCAAGCCACGGTCAATCGATTCAGTGATATAGCCCGCATCAAACGTTCCATCCTTATTGATGTCACGGAAACATTGGGCACGCCGCAAACCCTGATCGGGCAAGACTGGGGTGCAGTAACCCACACCATTGTCGAGTTGGACCTCAAACAAAATGGTGCCCGCGGGAACAGATTGAGGATAGCTGCCACGACGCGGAATCGTATTGATCTTCAAGCGCGCCGTATTGGTCACATGCACCTCAAAGCGGGCGATAACGTCGCCTGGGCGAATAATCTCATCAACTTTGCTGGTCGTGACCAGAGTTGCATTGAACCGGAAATCCGTCACAGGCATTTGTAACAGCTTGCCCTCCGCCGCGCGTTCATTCGCCGTAGCCGCGCGGTCTGCATAACTAGGGCCTGTCATAGCTGCCGTTGCGCCAAGCGCGAGGGCTAGTGCCCAGCGAAATGTCTTGCTAAAATATGTCATCCAATAACCCTCTAAGCCGATGGGCCGCACGCTGTGCTGCGCCAATTACGCGGATCAAAGGGGGATCACTTGGCTGTATCGGCGCGTTGCCGACCGCATATGCCACCCCCGTGACGCCCATTACAGGACATAGGGATGACCGACCTCAATTGCCAATTACAAAGAGGTAAGTTTCTGAAGTTTAACGTCTAGGTGGCTGTGAAAATCGCCCGACCAATTGTCGGTCACCCTATAATTTCAGGACCGACGTAATCGGCCAGACGGCAATTGCAAGCCCGATAATCACCTCAATGGCAACCGATCGCACGACGTGGCTGTGCTGGGTATTGCTGTCCATGCTGTAGGATAAACAACGACCCAGAGCGGTGAAGAACCAACCTGCAGCGAGTACGCTACACGCCGCGATACCTGCTTCCTTGCCCCAGAAAACCATGAAGGCTAAGGCCGACAAATGTAGGCCTAAAAACATCCCACCAAACGTCGCGCGAAACTCAGCATAACCTTCGGGCTGGCCATTCTCTGGCTGAAGCCGCACCAGCCGCCCCGCCCACATCGGATCAAACATGCCTTTAACGCCAAGCCCTGCACCAAAAGCGAGGGTTCCAGCCGAAATATAAAAAACGATATCATACATAGGCATAGCCTCGAAAGGTACTAGGTGATTTTTGATCCCCATCAGATATAATCATTAAACGTAAAATTTCTTCCAACAGGAGTGTATAAGGTTGGCCAGCGCAAACAAAACAAAACCCGAGTCCAAAAGTGTAGCCGCCTTTCTTGCTGAAGTAGAACCAGCTGCCCGAGCGGAGGAAGGTCAGGTCTTGGTCGATCTCTTCGCACGGGTAACCGGTCAGCCACCTGCTTTATGGGGACCGTCCATCATTGGCTTTGGTGCCTACCATTATCGATATGAAAGCGGGCGTGAAGGCGAGTCCCCGCGGGTGGCGTTTTCCCCGCGCAAAGCAAAGCTCGTTTGCTACCTCAAGTTTGAGTCCGCGGGTGCAGAGGCCATTCTCGCACGGCTCGGCAAGCACAGCACCGGCAAGGGCTGTATCTATATCAACAGATTAAGCGACATTGATTTGAGCGTACTCGAGGAATTGGTGGCCGATAGCTGTCAAGCCATGGCCGAAGCCTATCCGAAGTGAGTGAGCCCGCCCATATAAGGCACCAAGACGTCGGGCACGCGAATGGTACCATCTTCTTGTTGATAGTTTTCCAGCACGGCTACCAAAGTGCGCCCAACTGCCAAGCCCGATCCGTTTAGGGTATGGACAAAACGTGTGGCCTTTTCGCCTTTGGCACGGGTGCGTGTATCCATCCGGCGGGCTTGGAAATCACCGCAATTGGAGCATGAGGAGATTTCACGATAAGCGCCCGTGCCATCGTTTTGCCCCGGCAACCACACTTCCAAATCATAGGTGCGTTGAGCCGAAAAGCCCATGTCGCCCGTGCATAACAGCATCCGACGGTAAGGCAGCTTGAGCGCTTCGAGGATGCCTTCGGCACTGGCGGTCATCCGCTCATGCTCGGCCGCCGAGGTTTCTGGCGTGGCGATGGAGACCAATTCAACTTTCCAGAATTGGTGCTGGCGGATCATGCCGCGTGTATCACGCCCTGCACTACCGGCTTCTGACCGGAAGCAAGGTGACAAAGCCGTCAGGCGCAGTGGCAGGCGCTCTTCGTCGAGGATTTGCTCACGCACGAGATTGGTCAGCGAGACTTCTGACGTCGGGATCAAATAGCGGCCGTCAGTCGTCTTGAACAAATCCTCTTCAAATTTGGGGAGTTGGCCGGTTCCGAACAACGCATGGTCGCGCACGAGAACCGGCGCACTGGTTTCCTGATAGCCATTGTACTGGGTATGTTGGTCTAGCATGAACTGACCCAAAGCTCGCTCAAGGCGGGCTATTTGACCACTCAGTACCACAAAGCGCGAACCCGAAATACGGGCGGCACCTTCAAAATCCATCCCACCTACAGCCTCGCCAATCGCGACATGGTCTTTCGGTACAAAGGGGAATTGGGGTGGGGTACCCCAATGCTTCACCACCACATTGCCCGCCTCATCCTCGCCCTCGGGAACGCCAAGATCTGGCAAATTGGGCAAAGCCTGGATGATCGCATCGAGCTGTGCTTGCGCGACAGCTTCGATTTGGCTGGATTGTTCAATCGTCGCCTTAGCGTCGGCCACTTCGGCCATCAGACGGGCAGCTTCCGCTTCATTCTTCTGCGCCTTGGCAGCCCCGATCGCTTTGGATGCCGAATTGCGCACGGCTTCTGCTTCCATCCGCTTAGTCATCGCGGTGCGCAGGCGGCTATCGATCTCCAAAATGGCGGGCGTTTGGGCCGACAAGCCGCGCAGCGCCCAGCTGGCGTCATAATGGGCGGGATTGTCGCGAAGGGCTTTTAGGTCATGCATGATTGGGCTCTAAGTTGTTACGCGCCCCTGATAGCGCGCGTTGCACGCGCCTGAAAGAGCGCGCGCGCAGACAAGCCAATCAGACTGCCCGTCCAACTCGACAAAAACCGTTACGGGCTCTATCTCGCGGGCATGTATCTGATCCTAGCCACTGGTCCGCGCGCCGCCATAGAAGGCGCTTCGAAACTCCTTGACGCACTGGGTGGCTTTGGGGCTGTCGGCTGGAGGGAGTTAGAGCGCCGGCAATATAAGCTGGAGGCCTATGCCTACTCGCTAGAAGGTGCTCAATTTGGCGTGGGTGCCCTGGCGCTTTCAGACCCCGATTTGGAAGCCCGTATCGCACCGCTCGAAGATGCGGACTGGGTGAAGATGTCGCTCGAAGGCCTGCCGCCTGTCCCAGCTGGCCGGTTCATGGTCGTTGGCAGCCATGACGTGGGCAAAGCGAAAAACGGCACGGTCGAAATCATCATTGATGCTGGCGAAGCCTTTGGTACAGGCCATCATGGGACAACGTCGGGCTGCCTCTTGGCGCTAGACCGGCTGTTGACGCGCGGCAAGCGCCCGCAACGTGTGTTGGACGTGGGTACAGGCTCTGCCATTTTGGCGATTGGCGCTGCCAAGACCGGCAGCCGCGTGGTCGTGGGCACCGAGATTGACCCCCGCGCCAATTATATCGCAGGCCTCAATGCCAAGCTTAACCGTGTTGGCCCGAAGGTGCGCACCTATGTTGCCAATGGCGTGCGCCGCGCGCTGATCCGCTCGCAAGGCCCGTTTGATTTGGTGTTTGCCAATATCCTGATGAAGCCACTGGTGCGCTTGTCGCCAGACTTGGCCGGCATTGTGAAGCCAGGCGGTCGGATTGTGCTGTCAGGCCTCTTGACTCACCAAGAACCCGCCATTCGCCGCGCTTATGGTCAACGGGGTCTGGTGCTAGAGCATCGCTATCGGAAAGAGAATTGGTCGACCTTGACCTATCGCCGACCTTTGAAGGCCCAGTAAGCGCGCTTACGCTCGGCGGCTCAAATCGTCATAGGTTGTCTCGGTCAGGCTAGTCAGGAATTCGGTCAGCATTTCGTGGAATTCTGAAGCCTGCATGTGTAGGCGGTTCGGGTTCGGGAAGCGATAGTCCCAAAAGCTGGTGATGTGGCTCATCACGCCCATGCTATGACCCAGCTCGATAAACAGACGCGGCGCTTCCAGCAAGAACTTCCGGAATGCAGCCGCATTGCCATGTTCGACCAGATCGTTGAAGGCGTCATCATAGAGACCCAAAATGGCGACGCAGCCGCGTGCGGCCTTTTGAATCGCCTTCTTCAACGCGGCGCGCTGGTTTGTAATGGTGGTATCCAGCGTCTTATCCATCGCGCCTTCCAGAGAAACGCGGTCTAGCGCTACTGAAAGAGACTTTAGCTTGGTCATGCTGCCGTTGAATTGCCATTTGAAATACAAAAAGCCCTTCCAACTGAAGATACTATCCTCAAACTGCTGACCATCGAGTCCCAAGGTGACGCGCAAAGGATCTAAGCGCGATTCCGAGTCCTTTGTCAGAATTGCGTCCACCATCCGCTTGATGCTATGGCTCATCTGATTGTTTGTGCCACCAAAAGCCAGCGTGATTAATTGGCGGATTTGTTCGCCTGCAAAACTGCGCATCCGCTCAATATCGGCGGTCGACATGGCAAAATAACAATCGGCTGGCGCAAAATTATGGCGCGTCAACGTCTCTTTGAGCAGAAATGGGTCCAGCGATGGTAACTTGGCCAAAACGCCCAACAGCCTGAAGTCTTCCTCCATATCGCCCTGTTCGCCACCCAGCATTTCAATCAGCGTCGCTTGATAGCCCGATTGTCCAATCAGGATGGATTGGCCACCGGCACGCAGGGTTTTCTTATCAAAAGGAAAAATGATTTTGGTCGCAACCGGACTAGAGCGCGGCATCAAATAGGTCTCATCCGACCGAAGCCGGTGTTTGACAAAAATGGCGCGGTTCAGGGTTGGGTCTTGAAAGAATGGATGACGAGCATATTCATCCTCTTCATGATTTTGCTCATACACTTGGAATAGATTGAGCACGCGGCTGGTCGATGCCGTCCGATATAGGGCTTCAAGACTTCGGAGACCGCGCATGTACTTTCAGAGTCCTCCCAGTCTTTGCATACTTCTGCTTGCCAAAACTTGGACCAGCTAAAGACTAGATCGGTGTATCTAACTCAATGGATGCAAACAAATTGTGAATCCGTCAGCACCATTGCCTTGCGCGAATTCGGCCATGCCTTTAGGCTCTGCGCATGTTTCAGACTTATGACGTGCGCGGTGGCGCAGACCAAGGCCGCAAGGCACTCCCCTTAATCCGCGCTCAGCTGGAGCAATTGGGCCTTGATGGCCTGTTTGTGCCCCATGAGGACGAGTGGCAGAATGAGTATTTGCCCGATTGTGCCGAGCGTTTAGCTTGGGCGACAGGCTTTACCGGCTCTGCAGGCGCCGCCATTATCCTGCGCGATAAGGCCTACTTGTTTTCCGACGGGCGCTACACCCAGCAGGCGCTGAGTCAAACCGCACCCGAATTGTTTGAACAACGCGATCTCGTCGAACAAGGGCCGGCCGTTTGGCTCAAGGCAGAAGCACCTGCTGGCGCTAAAATCGGCTATGATCCCCGTCTCGTCCCGCCTGATGCCTTGGCGCGCCTGAAAGAATCGGCTGCTCAAGCGGGCGTTGACTTGGTCGCCGTCGGGGTCAATCCGATTGACCAAGCTTGGCAGGACCGCCCTTCTGAACCCAGCGCTGAAATCGTCCCCCATCCGGAAACTTTCTCGGGCGAGAGCAGCGCGTCGAAGCGCTCGCGCATTGGTGAAAAATTGTCTGGCGATGGCATTGAGGCCAGTGTCCTCACATCGCCTGCAGCACTGGCTTGGTTGTTCAATATTCGCGGCAAAGACGTCACCCGCACGCCTTTGGCCTTAGGTAGCGCAATCCTGAACAAGGATGGCACGGCACAATTGTTTGTGAAGCCTGAAAAGGTGACGCCAGAACTACGCGGCTTCTTGGGCAATGAAGTATCCATCAGTGCAGAGCCTGATTTCGTCGAAGCGCTCAAACACACCAGTGGCAAGCGCGTTTTGGTCGACCCCAGCCTGTCGTCGGCCCATGTGTTTGATGCCCTGCATGCAGCCGGGGCTCAAATTGTTCGCGGGCAAGACCCTACCCTTCTACCACGCTCCCTAAAGAATGCCGTGGAGATCGCTGGAACCAAGCGTGCCCATGCGCGTGACGGGGTTGCATTGGCCAATTTCCTGCATTGGTTTGACGTCGAAGCGCCCAAGGGCAAGCTGACAGAGATCGACATCTGCAAGGCCATCGAAGGCTTCCGCTTGGCGACGGGCGCTTTGCAGGATTTGTCGTTTGACTCCATTTCCGGCGCTGGTCCCAACGGGGCTTTCCCGCATTATCGCGTGACGGTCGAAAGCAACCGCAAAGTCGATCAGGATAATTTGTTCCTGCTCGATTCCGGTGGCCAATATCTTGATGGCACCACAGACGTCACCCGCACCGTGGCGGTCGGCACGCCAAGTGCTGAGATGAAAGACCGCTTCACCCGCGTTCTGAAGGGCCATATCGCTTTGTCGCGGGTGCGCTTCCCGAAAGGTACCACGGGTTCTGCGCTCGATGCGTTGGCGCGCATGAGCTTGTGGGAAGGCGGCTTTGATTATGACCATGGCACCGGCCATGGCGTCGGCTCTTATCTCGGCGTCCATGAAGGCCCGCACCGCATCGCGAAAGTGCCCAATCATGTGGCGCTGGAACCCGGCATGATCGTCTCAAACGAGCCCGGTTTCTATAAGATAGACGGCTACGGCATTCGCACCGAAAACCTGCAATATGTGACGCCCGCCACCCCGATTGAGGGCGGAGAGCGGCCGATGTTGGGCTTTGAGACGCTAACACTGGCTCCGATTGATCGCCGCTTGATCGTGGTCGAGATGTTGACCGAGGCAGAACGGGTTTGGCTGAACCAGTATCACGCCAAAGTTCTGGCAGAGATTGGCCCACGCGTGGAAGCTGATGTGCGGACTTGGCTCGAAGCGGCAACTGCACCGCTTTAGCGCTTTATCGCCTTTAGTCCATTGACCTCAAAGGTTGGCTGACCCATCAAAGAAGGGTGAGCCAATCTTTAGCCCCCTTCAAGCATGTTTCTTTCGCCCGCTATTGGTGCGCCCGTGTCTTTTGGACCTTGGGCACGCAAATCCAGATCACGGCGATGGGTTGGCAGGTCTATGACATTGCGCGAGCACGTGGCGACACGATTGAAGAAGGTGCTTTTCTGCTGGGCCTGATTGGTCTGTCGCAATTTGTACCCTTATTGATCCTATCCTTGTTTGGTGGCCAAGCAGCCGACCGGTTTGATCGCCGCCTGATCATTCTAGTCTGTATCGCACTGAAAGTTGCGATTGCGGGTGCCTTGGTGGCGGCTTCAGGCTTTGCGCCGTCGGCCTTGATCGCCGCCATTTTTGCGGTCGCTATGGTGACCGGCATGTTGAACGCCTTTTTGCCCGCAGCCAGCTCTGCCATGGTGTCCAACCTCGTACCGCGCGATCAGCTGCCCCAAGCCATTGCTTTAATGTCGTTAAGCTTTCAAGGCGGGTCCGTTCTCGGCCCCGCTCTGGGCGGCCTCTTGTTCCACTTCGGTGCCAATGTGCCCTATAGCGCAGCCTTGGGACTGTTTATCTGTGGCTGGATTCTGGCCTTTTGGACCAAGGCCCCGCCGCAAGAAAAAGTCGAAAGCGGGCGCACCTTTGCGATGATCAAAGAGGGCCTGATTTATGTGCGCGACAATAAGATTGTTTTAGGCGCGCTCAGCCTCGATCTCGCCGTTGTGCTATTGGCCGGGGCGACCGCCCTCCTCCCCGTTTTTGCGCGCGATATCCTCCATGCTGGCCCCACCGCCCTTGGGGCCTTGCGCTCTGCTGGGGCTATTGGGGCAGGTGTGGTCTCCATCTTTCTCGCTATCAAGCCGATTGAGCGCAATGTCGGACGATGGATGTTTGGTGCGGTCTTTGTGTTTGGACTGGCGACCTTGGGCTTTGGCCTGTCGACCACTTTGTGGGTTTCGGTTGCCTGCTTGGCGATTGCAGGCGCAGCCGACATGATTTCGGTTTATGTGCGTTCTTCGCTGGTGCAATTGGCAACCCCAGACGCAATGCGCGGGCGGGTGTCGGCGATCAGTTTTGTCTTCATCTCAGCATCCAATGAAATGGGCGAGTTCCAATCCGGTGTTGCCGCCCGCCTGCTCGGCCCCGTCACCGCCGTTGTGGCGGGCGGCATTGGCGCGGTTATGATCGCGGGGGCTTGGATGCGCTTGTTCAAGCCCTTGGCCGAGGCCAACCGCTTTGAAGATGCAGCGCCCGAAAATCAGGCCTCGACCAAAGCGTCTTGACCCTGCTAATCTCAAACAAACATAAGACTAGGGAGCACGACCATGGGCGTTTTAGACGGTAAAGTCATTCTGATTACAGGTGGTGGCAATGGCATTGGCCGCGAGTGCGCGCTGCAAGCCGCTGCTGCTGGCGCCAAGATTGTCGTCAATGATTTGGGCGGCTCGGTTACAGGCGGGGATGAAGGCTCGGTCGGGCCTGCACAAGCGGTTGCCGATGAGATCAAGGCAGCTGGCGGGCAAGCCGTTGCCAATTCAGACTCCGTGACCGATTTTGCCGCCGTCAAAGGCATGATTGAGCAAGCCAAGGATGAGTTTGGTGGCCTTCATGCCATTATCAATCCAGCCGGCATCTTGCGCGATGGCATGTTCCACAAAATGTCTGAACCCGATTGGGATGCCGTGATCGATGTGCATTTGCGCGGCGCTTATAACGTCACCCGCGCCAGCGTGGAATTGTTCCGCGAGCAACAAGACGGGGCCTATGTCCTGTTTACCTCCACCTCCGGCATTATCGGCAATATTGGCCAAGCCAATTATGCCGCCGCCAAAATGGGTGTAGCGGGCTTGTCGCGCATCATCGCGATGGAAGGGGCGTTGAAAAACGTGCGCTCCAACGTTATCGCGCCCTTTGCTTGGACCCGTATGATCGCCACCATCCCCGTGAAGGATGAAGCCAGCGCCCAGCGGGTGGAACGGATCCGCACCCGGATGCGCGCCGATCAGGTCGCCACCTTCGCAGTCAGCCTGTGTTCAGCTGCCGCCAGTCATGTAACAGGTCAAATATTCGGCGTACGTGGCAATGAAGTGGTCGTCTTTGACCAACCAAGGCCAGTCCGCTCGGTATCGAGGATTGACGGATGGACACCAGAGACATTGATCGAACATGGACTGCCCGCTTTGAAAGGTGGATTCATGGGACTGGAAGCAACAGCCGGGGTCTTCACCTGGGATCCAGTCTAAGAAAGTCTGGCCTCGCGCTCGCCGTGTGCGGGCTGGCCGCATTTGCCGCCAGCCCAGCGCTGAGCCATGGCGTACATGCGCCCTCAAAGGGGGCACCTAAGCCTGTTTTGGTGCTGGAGGGCGAGTTTGTGGCGACGGAACTCAATGGTCGCCCGCTCAGCCGAAGCGGTGACGCGCCCAAAGCGACTTTGGTTTTTATGCCCCAAGATGGCGTCAGCGGCTCAACCGGCTGCAATCGACTGAATGGCAGGCTGGTAAGGTCGGGCGCAGGCACCACGCGCTTTGGTCCGCTTGCCCTCACCAAAATGGCCTGTACAGGCCCAGCAGGCGCTTTAGAGCGCCAGATGCTGGTGGTTCTGCGCGCCACCAATCAGATCAGCAAATTTGGCAGCGAAGTGCGTTTGCTATCGGCCAATGGTCGCGTGCTTGCGCGCCTACAAGCCATCAGCGCGCGCGCCGAGACGGGCACAAGCCTTTACGGAAAATCCTGGACCTTGGTCCGCTTGAATGGTCAGGCTCTCGACCCGCAAAGCCTCAGGCCGCAGGTGACGTTTGAGAGCAATCGCATCAGCGGCTCAACCGGGTGCAACCAGTTCTCCGGCATCCACCAGCGCGCGGCGGGCAAGTCCCGCTTCCTGAATATGATGCAGACCGAGCGGGCATGTTTGGCCGCGATCGGCGACCCCATGGCGACTGAAGCCGCCTTTATGGAAGCCCTAAGTCAAGTCGATGAGATCAGTTTGACGACAAATCAGATGATCTTGAAGTCCAGTAAGTCGCCAGATGTGCTGATCTTTGAAGCGGGCAATTAAACATGCCAAGGCGGGGTCCGTCCGCCAAATTTCTTGACCATAAAGTCCGCGAAGACTTCCAAACGCTTTGGCTTACCCCTGCCCGGCGGGCTTAACAGGTGCAGCGTCAATTCGGGGGAGCGCCAGTCTTCCAACGCGCGTTCCAGCCTGCCTGCACGCAAATCTTCACAGACCAAAAAGTCGGGCAGATAGGCAACGCCGAGCCCCTCGCGAAGGGCTGGCATTTCAATCTCGCCGCCATTGATGGTGATGGGGCCTTGAACCCGCACGCGCAGGTCGTTGCCCTCCCCATCTATATAGCGCCACAGCGAGTGGTTGGGCGTATTGGTGTAGCGAAAGCAGCAATGCATGGCGAGGTCTTCGGGCCTGCGCGGCTTACCCCGTTCTTGCCAATAGGCGGGGGCCGCCACCGTCAACAGGCGCACTGGCGCGAGTTTACGCGCCAGAAAACTAGAATCCGGCATCGTGCCGATGCGGATCGCCACATCAAAATTATCCGCCACCATATCGACGGTGCGCTCGTCCACGCCAAACTCAAGGCTGATTTCGGGATAGGCGCGGATGAATTCCGGCAAGAGGTCGGCCAGCCACAGGCGCGCAAAGGCTTGTGGCGCAGCAATTTTCAGATTGCCACGCGGCACCTCACGGGTTTCGCGGGCTTCGTCCGCTAAGGCAGCAGCCTCTTCCATGATGCGCTGCGCCCGGGCATAGGCGCGCTGGCCCGCATCGGTAAGCGAAAACAGGCGTGTGGTGCGGGCAAACAGCAAAACGCCCAGCTTTTGCTCCAGCTCTGCAATTTGCTTGGACACGGTTGCTTTAGACAAATTGAGATCGCGCGCCGCAGCGGTCACACTGGCGCGCTCGGCGACTTTGGCAAAGGTCGTCAAGAGATCTAAATCCAAGCTCATGCGCGCCACCGATCGCTGATACAAATCACGAAACAATCGGTTTCGTTTTTCCCTAGTATTCGAACAATCTGCTTTCGTCCATAAGGCGTTTCAACATCTGTCGCATCTCTGGCGGCGGATACGAGAAAAGGTCTCCTCCCATGACGAAAATCGCAATCATCTATCACTCCGGTTATGGCCATACTGCTGTCGTCGCAGAACATGTCGCCAAAGGCGTGACCGAGGCAGGCGGGGAAGCCGCCTTGTTAAAGATCGACTCTGCCGCACAGGATTTCAGCGCGATTTTGGACGAAGCCACCACGGCAGATGCCATCATCTTCGGTGCCCCCACTTATATGGGCGATATCTCTGCGCCGTTGAAAGCTTTCTTTGAAGCCAGCTCCAAAGTCTGGCTCACTTTAGGCTGGAAAGACAAGGTGGCCGGCGGCTTCACCAATTCCTTGAGCTTTGCCGGTGATAAGGGCAATTCCTTAAACTCCATCCTGACTTTGGCCATGCAACAAGGCATGATCTGGGTTGGCACGGGCCTCGCACCTGGTGCACACAGCAATAGCGATGCAGCCCCTGACGTGGTCAATCGTTTAGGCTATTATGTCGGCGTAGCCACCCAGTCCGACAATGCGGCGCCCGACATCACCCCGCCTCCCGGCGACCGCGAATTTGCCCGCCTTTATGGCGTCCGCATCACGGAAATGACGAAGAAAATGAAAGGTTAAGCCATGATTGAGAAACGCGAATTCAACAGTCTGGGCCGCTTCAAAAATAGCTGGCTCAATGCCCGCCACCACTTCTCCTTCGGCCATTATCATGACCCAAAGCGCACGCAATGGGGTACGATCCGGGTGTGGAATGATGACGAAATTGCCCCCGGCACTGGCTTTGACCCCCATGGTCATGCGGACATGGAAATCATCACCTATGTGCGCGAAGGGGCGATCACCCATAAGGACAGCTTGGGTAATGTGGGCCGCACCGAAGCGGGCGACGTTCAGGTTATGAGTGCAGGCACCGGTATCACCCATGCTGAATATAACATGGAAGATGAAAAAACGACGCTCTATCAAATCTGGATCTTGCCAGAGAGCGCCGGTGTCGCCCCCTCTTGGGGTGCAGCGAAATTCCCCAAGGATGATCGTTCTGGGCAATTCGTGACCCTCGCCTCCGGCTTTGCCGAAGATGAAGGCGCGTTGCACATTCGACAAAAGGCCCGCGTCTTGGGCGCGACTTTGAAGGCTGGCGAAAGCGTCACCTATGACCTGGCTGCTGGCCGTCATGCCTATCTGGCAGCGGCCAAAGGCGTCGTCGAACTCAATGGCATCGACCTGTATGAGCGCGATGCCGCCGCCATCAAAGACGAACCCCAATTGACCATTAAGGCGGTTGTCGACGCCGAACTGGTATTGGTGGACGCACCTTAACACTGCATTGAGGCTAACATGCGAGGCTGGCCGTTCTTCGAAAGTAGGACGGCCAGCATGTTGTTCCACAAGCCTCCCTCCCCCACGCGTTCACGCCGCGATGCAGGCCATGAGGCCCGCCCTCGTGCTGTAGGGCCAAGGCCCAATGGGCCGGACACACCTTTGATGGAACCAGCGGCCCTGAGTCGCGCCCTTAGGCATGCGGCTTGGCGCGATCCACGGACTGAGCGCAAGAAATTCACCGAAGTCTATAGTGCCGTCCGCACCTTGGAACGCACGGCCGCCTATTTGGATCAGGCTTTGGAGCGTTTGGCAGAAGTGGCAGAAGCGTTGCGGATTGGCCAAACGACCGAACACGACTTGATGCGCGGCCTGCAGGCTGCGCGCATTGAAGAATTGCTGGATAGTCTAGATCGCCTCTCGAAGATGGCGGCAGAAGGTGGCCTAAACTTGCTCAATAGTGAGTCCGATAGCCTCTATCTCGACTTTGGGCATGAAGCTTTTCGATATGTCCTACCCCCGTTTGACCTGCGCCGGGGCCCCAAGGGCCTGAACATTCCGCAAATCAAAGACGGCTTTGAGAATAGTTCAGAGATCCAAACGATCAGCCAAGCTGTCGCTTTGGCCCAAGTGCGCGTCGGCCAATTCGCGGCCCGCCTGAGCCATGATGCCGGCATGCTCGTCCGCATGGCCAAGACCTATGAGGCCGATATCTCAGGTACAGGTGAAGATGACGCGACCCGCGACGGAACCGACTGAGTTACCGGCGCGGTCGACTGAACCATTCGGGCCCTTGACGCGTAAAGAGGCCTGAAAGGTAATCAACATGTTCAAAGCCCTCCAAAAGGCAGCCGCCCTCACAGCCGTCGCGCTGAGTTTGGCCGGTTGTGCTACGACCGCTGCCGCGCCAACCGCTAAAGCACCCCAACAGCTTGTTCTGGAAGACTATTTCAAGGGCAAGACCACCGCTTGGGGCGTATTCCAAGACCGCAACGGTACGCTGATCCGCCAGTTCAAGGTCGACATTGACGGCCAATGGGACGGTTCCGTTCTCACCCTCGATGAGCGCTTTGACTATGCCGACGGCGCGAAAGAGCAACGCATCTGGAAAATCAAAAAGACGGGGCCGAACACCTATGAAGGCACCGCGGGCGATGTGCGCGGTGTGGCGCGCGGCCTCATTCAAGACAATCAATTGTCGTGGGTCTATGATGTCGACTTGAAGGTCGGTGAACGCACCGTCTTGGTGACTTTTGATGACCGGATGTGGTTGCAACCCGATGGCATTTTGATCAATCGGGCAAAGGTAAAGAAGTTCGGCATCGTCTTTGGCGAAGCGATCATCGTGTTTCAGCCAGTAAAGCCTTAGCCGAAGGTCAAGCCGCCACAAATTTAATGTTGGGCCACCTTGCCGAAACGTGATTTTGCGATCATTTTAGACACTGCTGGGCCCAATTTTCAGTCCTGTTGTGGGGTTGGATGAAGAGGAGAAAGACATGGTGAAGTTATTTTCTGCCGCTGCACTGCTCTTAGCGATGACTTTTGCTTCCACCGCATCTGCCGACCCGCTGCAAGTCAATGTGACCTATAGCGAAGCGGCCCAGAAAAAGATGGAAAAGACCTATGGCGTTCGTGAAAAAGCCGTCATTCAAGAGATGGTTGAACGTAGCCTGCGCGAAAGCCTTGGCGATCGGGTAGCCCGGGTTGATGTCGTGATCCACGATTTAACCGCCAATCGTCCGACCTTTAAGGAATTAGGCGACAAGCCGGGCCTGTCCATGCAAAGCTTTGGCATTGGCGGGGCGGACGTGTCTGGCAAAGCTTTTGACCAATCCGGCAATCTGATTGGCCAAGCCAGCTATGACTGGAGCGGGGACATCATTTGGGCCGATACGGCTTGGATCTGGTCGGATACAGACCGGACACTTTCTGTCTTCGCCCGGAAATTGGCACAAGCTGTTCCTGGCTGAGGTCTGTTCAGAAGCTCTCATGATGATCGAAACGATAATAGCGGGGCCTACCGAGGCTCCGCTATTTTTGCCCTCTGATGGGCTGTGGGGGCCAAGTACAAGCCTCAAACGATGTTTCAAATTCGAACAAGTGCCGACGGGGTCCGCCCCCTTGGTGCCGCGAACGATTTCCAATTCTGGTACATAATCGCGGGGAAAAGGCCCAAAAGCGCCTGAGAAGCCGTTTCATTCACAACAATGTGACAAATTACCCCAAAGAAATACTTACCATTAGGGGGTAAGTTTTCCGGGATTGGGCCAAATCTTGCTAGTCAGGGTGAAAGCTTTTTGGGGAAGGATTCGTGCCATGACCAAGGTTACCCACGTTTCAGTAGCGTCACTTGATGGTATTACTGAGTTTGAGGAAACATTATTCTGCGCGTTTCGTGATGCAAACCCAGACTTGGCCAGCCCTTATTTCTCCGCTGACTTCTTAAAGTCGATTGCCCCGCATACACCTGGTAGCATGTTGGCGCGCTTTCACGACGGCGACGAGATTGTGGGCTTCTTTGCCTATCAGAAGCGCGGACAAAGCTTGCAGCCTGCAGGGGCGCCTTTGGCCGATTATCATGCAGCCGTTATGAAGACCGGCTATGCGCCTGACTGGACGCTTCTTCTCGCTGCTGCTGGTGCCAAGCGCCTAGAATTTAATGGCTTGATTGGCGCTGACGGCCTCGACCGCGCGCCCATTGTCAAGCATCGCCAAATTGCCTCGGTCACGGTTGGCTTTGACGCTTGGTTTGCAGCTCAAAAAGCCCGTGCACCAAAATACTTTAAAAACTTGGGCCGTTGCACCCGCAATGTTGCCAAGGATTTGCCAGACCTGAAATTTGAATGGACCGAAGTTAGTCCCGCCTTGTTGGACTGGGTGCTGAATTTGAAGGTCGATCAATATAAGCGTTCTGGCATGCATGATGTGTTCAGCTGTGGCTGGACCCGCGATCTTTTGTTGGCTTTGGCGGAACAAAAGACGGGCAATGCGTCCTTGATGGCTGGTGTTTACCGTCGCGGTGAGGAGTTGGTTGCCGCGGAAATCTGCTTGATTGATGGGGAAGATTTGCATTTCTGGTTCCCAGCCTACAACCCAGCTTATAGCCGCTATTCCCCCGGCCTGCTGTTGACTTTCGACATCATCCGCCACGCGGCTGATCTCGGGTTTAAGGTGTTTGATTTTGGCAGCGGTGGTGAAGCCTATAAGTCGCCCATGACGATAGACGGCCCGCTTTGCTATGAAGGCCAAGTCGGCCAAGCCTTGGCCCTGCCGGTGAAGAGCGAAAGTTTGCAACGCGCTTGGCTCAGCGTCTGGCGGCGCGCGCACATTGTCCGAGCCTGCGAAGTGTCGATTAAAGGTCAACTCTTAGCGTGTTGGCGTTTGTTGGAACGGGCGCACATCCGCGCGCGGGCACGTCTGGCGACGCGACAGCAGCAACCTGCGACCTAGAGGCCGATCTCCAGCGTACACATTTCGCCCAGCGACGGCCGGGCGACCGATACGCGGCGCAAATTGGGGAGGCTTGGCTTCAAGCGCTCAGCTACCCACGCGCAAATGTTTTCCAGCGTCGGTGTCTCAAGGCCTTCGATCTCATTCAGGAACGAATGATCGAGCACATTGCGAACTTCGCTGATGGCCTTGGCGAGTTCGGCAAAGTCGCGCACCCAATGGTCTTTGCCATCGGCCTCATCCTCAACCGATACATCCAGCCGGAAGGAATGGCCGTGCAGACGGCGATAGGGATGGCTTTCATCGCCTTGGTGGAGATGATGGGCGGCGTCAAAAGTTACGCTTTTGGTCAAGAGGCAGCGGGTCACGGGATTCCAAGCATTTTATGAGTTTGCAGGCTCAATCGCCATTGTGGATGGGCAAGACAATAGCCGACCGCAGCTTGGGTGTTTTTGTCCGTGTGCGGGCCGTCCATCGGTTGCAGGAAAAAGTTGTCAAAGGCGAGGGCCTCAAACTGATCTGGCATCGCCAAAGCTTGCGGATAGACCAGCTTTAACTCATGGCCAGTGCGCTGAGCCAATGCGGCATTAGCCTTAGGACTGACACAGATCCAATCAATCCCTTCCGGGGCAGCAATCGTGCCATTGGTCTCCACCGCAATCTCAAAGCCTGCTTGATGCAGCGCGGCGATCAAGGGGGCGTCAAGCTGCAATAAAGGCTCTCCGCCCGTACAGACGACATAGGGGCGGCCTTGTTGCAGATCAGGCCAGAGCGACGCAACCGCTTCAGCCAAGGCTTCTGGGGTTTCAAACTTGCCGCCGCCTTCGCCATTGGTACCAACGAAGTCGGTGTCACAGAATTGGCATACGGCTTCATTGCGGTCCTGCTCACGTCCGCTCCACAGGTTACACCCCGCAAAGCGCAGGAATACGGCCGGACGACCTGCTTGGGCCCCCTCGCCTTGCAAGGTGTAGAAACGCTCTTTCACCATATAGGTCATGGGGCCACGCGCGCGCCTTGAACCGCCTGCCCCTGATGCTGGGCCTGCCATTGCTGCCAACCTGCTGCCCGCAACTCACACGCCGGACAGGTGCCACAGCCATACCCCCAGTCGTGCCGCATCGAACGGTCACCCGTGTAGCAGGTGTGGGAATGCTCCACCGTGAGGTCGATCAAGGCGTCGCCGCCTAGAGCAAACGCAAGGTCCCATGTCTGAGCTTTGGTCAGATACATGAGGGGCGTTGCCAGCTTAAACGAGACATCCATGCCAAGCGACAAGGATTGCTCCATCGCATCTAAAGTCGCCCGGCGGCAATCGGGATAGCCGGAATAATCCGTCTCGCACATGCCGCCGACCAAAACCCCAAGCCCACGGCGATAGGCTAATGCCCCAGCAAAGGTCAAGAATACCAGATTGCGCCCCGGTACAAAGGTTGTCGGCAGTCCAGACTCCGCCATGGCGATGGCGGTATCACGCGTTAGCGCCGTATCGGAGATTTGACCCAAGAGACCTAGGTCCAAGAGGTGATCATCGCCCAACTTGTTGCCCCACTGCGGCATAGAGGCGCGGATCGCATCCAAAATCACCAAACGCTGGTCGAGTTCCACCCGATGCCGTTGGCCGTAATCAAAGCCGATCGTCTCCACCCGATCATAGCGTGACAGCGCCCACGCCAAACAGGCAGTGGAATCCTGACCGCCTGAAAACAGGACAAGCGCGTGTTTGGGCTCAATCACGAGGAAACTTTCACGGAAGCAAAACGGGGAGTTGGGCGGGCTCCATAGCCTATTTTTAGTAAAACCGAAACTGCCACAGCGCAGAAGCCTCGTCGCGCCGATCAAGCCAGCAAGGCCTAAAGCCCGCCAAGCTAGCTCGTCGCGTGTGAACAATTCCCATCCCATTGCCATTGAACAGGTTTTTGGCGTTTTGAAGTATTCGGATTTGCAAGGTTTTGCTGTGTTTGGCAGATTTCCTTGCGATTTGGGTGCGCGGCTGCGCGAGGGGGGTAGCGCTTGGGCGGCAGTGCTGATTCAGTGTGCTGGCCTGTTCCATGGAGCTGATGATGCGCCCCAAGCCGCCTATTGCCGATGTGCCCGATGACCTGTTCCGCCAGCGCCTAACCTCGATCATCGATGCACGTCATCCGCTGGTATTGCTGGCTGCCCGGATCGACTGGGCAGCACTGGAGACCCGGTTTGCCGGACGTTTCGTGTCCGAGCGTGGCAGGCCTGCCTTGCCGGTGCGGCTGATGGTGGGCCTGCACCTTCTGGGCCAGATCAAGAACCTGTCGGATGAGGCAGTGTGTGCGGCATGGGTCGAGAACCCTTACTTCCAGCACTTCTGCGGCGAGACCTTCTTCCAGCACACCCTGCCTGCTGATCGCTCGTCCATCAGCCGCTGGCGCTTGCGGATCAAGGAGGAGGACCTTGAGGTCATGCTGGCGGCAACCATCACCATGGCCACCAAATCCGGCGCGGTAAAGCCCGGTCAGCTTGAGCGCGTAACGGTTGATACCACTGTGGCCACCAAGGCGGTGGCCCACCCCACTGATAGCCATCTGATGGTGCGCGCCATCGAGCATCTGAACGCCACAGCCGAGGCCTGTGGGGTCCGCGTGCGTCAGTCGTATCTGCGCGTGAGCGCTCATGCCCGGCGCGAGGCTGCCCGCCTGATCCATGGGCACGGCCACAAGCAGGCCATGGCCCATCTGCGCTTCATACGCATCAGGCTGGGTCGCTTGATCCGGGATATCACAGCAAAGACAAAGCCTGAGGACCGTGGCCCCGGCACCAGGCTGGCCACAGTGCTGGAGCGCGCCACCACCATCCATGCCCAGGCCTTTGGAAAAAAGCCCGAGGGTGGCAAGCTCTATGCGTTTCATGCACCCGAGGTCGAGTGCATCGCCAAAGGCAAGGCCCGCGTGCGCTATGAGTTCGGCGTCAAGGCAAGCTTTGCCGTCACCAATGCCCGCTGCCCCGGGGGCCAGTTCGTGCTGGGTGCCCAAGTCCGCCCCGGTCTGCCGTATGATGGCCACACGCTCAAGGACCAGCTCGCCCAGGTCACCCGCATCACTGGCGCGCAAGTCCAGCGTGCCTATGTCGACCGGGGCTATCGTGGCCATGGCATCAAGGAGGCCAATGGACCCGCCGTCTATGTGAGCCACACCCGTGGCATCACCTCGCCTACCATCAAACGGGAACTGCGGCGGCGCAACGCCATCGAACCTGTCCTTGGCCACATGAAAGCCGACGGCCGCCTCGAGCGCCACGCCTATGCCGGCACCCATGGCGATACCTATGCCATCATGATGGCAGCCATCGGCCACAACCTGCGCCTGCTGCTGGCATGGCTCAAAACACCTTTGCGCGCCATGATCCTCGCCCTGATCGCAACCATGATCCCACGCAGCCCACTCAGGGCTACATAGACACCACAAACCAGCATCCAGCCAAAAAGCTGCCTCTCAAAGGCAGATTATCCCAAATGCGCCGAAATCGGATTGTTCACATGCGACTGGATAGAGTGCTTGCCCTCAGGCGTATCGACGCAAACAACCGGCACCCATTCATGGCGCTCCGGCGTTACTTCAACGTCGCGCTGCATGGTGCCCATACGGGCCTCTACTTTGGTCCGGACTTCGCGGGCGGGTTCGACCAAGGTGTCAATTTTTACATCCCTGCTCTCAGCCTTAACATAGACCTCACGGACGGAGGGTGCCGTAACAAGAACGCGCCGCTCAATGGTCTCTTCGAGCGCAGGTATACGCTCCCGCGTGACTTGTGCTGGCGCGATTTGCACCTCACGCTGCATCACCGCTGTCTTAGCTGGCTCTTCAACCAGACAATAAACTTCGCCCGTGGCCGCATCAATGCGGCGCACTTCTGAGCCCTTGCTACCGGGACGCCAAACCAATCGTGGCTCGCGGATCACCACTGTTACGGGACGGGTTCCAATCACGGCCGGGGAAGCACGCAAGCGCTCATGGGCAGGACGAACAAGAATCTTCTGCTGTTCAGTCCGGAAGGTGGGGGGCGTTACGACATAATCCTTGTACGCATCGCTCACCTGTAATGTCTTTACTTCAGTCTTAAATACGGGGTTGCTGACTTGCACGCTGTCGTGCGCATCACGGATCACCACGGGGACTGCCTCGGTGCGATAGGTCGCGGGAACAAGGACTCGCGCGAAACATTGTCCAGCTTTAGCTTGCGCCGGCATTTGTAGATTAAGCGGCTGTTGAGCCGTTGCCAGCGCTGGGGCTAGCAAGCATGCCGATGCAGACCAAAGCGCGATGCGTTTCATTGATGCGACCTTACAAACGTTACTTGGTGCGACTATGCAGATATTCAAGTGGTGGTTACCAAGAGCAGAAAGTCATCATGAAGTTATGAAGTCAATAAAAATCATGTATATACATGATAAAGGAGTAATGTTCACTTCGATCTTCGCGTCAAAGGCGAAGTTAGCACCTAAACAAGACGCCGAATTAGGGCTTGTTGACAAACTGGATTCCCAAATCATTTGAATTCTGATTCAAGGTAGCTTTTGGGGAGGTTATCTTGGCGCGGTTGTTGATGGAAGATGGAGAATGGATGTTCTTTGAGCCGTTTTTGGTTGGCATTCGGGG